>NZ_LXEU01000015.1 GCF_001654985.1 Kluyvera georgiana ATCC 51603 | reverse complement strand
CTATAAGTAATATCAGTGACCCAGACCTGATTGGCCCGGACAACAGTAAACTGCCGCTGCACGCGATTAGGGGCAACCACTGAGGGTCGGCCAGCAATACGACGCGGAACTTTATAGCCGCGTACGGCTTTAATCCGGTTCAGTTGCATAATACGACCCACCCGGTTTTTGCCGCAGGTTTCACCGATTTCATTCAGATCGCCATGAACCCGACGATAGCCATATACGCCACTGCTCAGGGAAGATGAATCGCGGATGAGCGTCAGCAGAGGCTGGCTATCTTTATCCCGCGCAGAGACCGGATTATGCAGCCACGCATAAAACCCAGCCCGGGCAACGCACAACACCCGACACATCGTCATGACACCCCATACAGTCCGGTGCTCATTGATAAAGTGGTACTTCAGTCGGGCTCCCTTGCAAAGTACCGCGCGGCCTTTTTCAGAATGTCCCGTTCCTCCTCAGTGCGCTTCAGCTGTGCCCTGAGCTTCAGGATCTCGCTTTTCGCTTCCAGTAAATCCCGGGCATGCTGCTCGCTGTTATCGGGTTTAATAGCCCGTAACCACTTATAGAGACTGTGTGCTGAAACGCCCAGCCGATCAGAAACTTCGGCGACGGAATAACCGCGTTCCGTTATCTGATGGACGGCTTCTTCCTTAAATTAAGGTGTAAATCGTGGTGTGCCCATACCGCTGAGCTTACCATGCGCAACAACTATTATCGTGACCAGTTGCTGAGTTTTGAAGAGGGTGAGGTTGAGTGGAAGATGCTTGGAGATATAGGGGAAAATCTTGATTCGAAAAGAAAACCCATTACCAGCGGTCTGAGGGAAGCTAGAAGTATTCCTTATTATGGCGCTTCTGGAATTGTCGATTATGTTAAAGACTACATTTTTGATGGTGATTTTTTACTGATTTCTGAAGATGGCGTAAATCTTTTAGCTCGCAATACGCCTATAGCATTTAGTATCAGTGGTAAATCTTGGGTAAACGCCTTCGGGTGGCAACCATCTTCTCCTTTGCTGCAAATGAAGAGCAAAGCGCTATTGGTGATATTACTGACGAAAGCTTTGATACCAGCGCGATGAACAGCAGCGCAAAGGAATTCCTGGATTCAGCCATTAATGACTATAACAACCACTTTAAAACCAATTTCAGCACCGACAGTAACGGTTTCCAGAACTACTACCGCAATTTAGCTCAACGAGTGAAAAATCAGGATATTGACCTTCTCATCGTGGTGGGGATGTTCTTAACCGGCTTTGATGCCCCGACGCTGAATACTCTGTTCGTTGACAAAAACCTGCGTTATCACGGTCTGATGCAGGCATTCTCACGCACCAACCGTATCTATGATGCAACCAAAACCTTCGGCAATATCGTGACTTTCAGGGACTAGGAGCGTCCGACCATTGATGCCATCACTCTTTTTGGCGACAAAAACACCAGGAATGTGGTACTGGAAAAAAGCTACGAAGAGTACATGCAGGGCTTTACCGATGCGGCAACCGGCGATGCTACCAAAGCTCAGTCCGTTGAATCCTCAGTACAAAACGAAAAAGCAGACCGTATTCCAGAAAATTGGGGCGTTTATCGAAAAATTTAAAGGGATCGGTGGAAATATTTCGTAATATAATGAAGGAAATAATTTGAGGCGCTTTTACGACGATTGCTCCGTTCTCTCAAATCGGATTAAGCAGCCTCAGCATGTTCTTAGGCTGCTGCATGTGGGTAGCAGCAACGTAACAGTCAGCCATTGAGATAAAATAAATGATAAAAATCAGAGTCTTTACCCTCATTTCTCTGGCAGTTGCATTCACACTGACAGGCTGCAATGAGTCTGATATCGACAAAATAACGTTAATCGGGAAAGATAAAAGTACCCTTGAGAGCCAGTACAGTGCTCTCTTTGAAAAGAGAACTCCAGACATCGAAGCGTTCGCGCTGTTTGACAAAATGGCACCTGAAGGTAAAGAACCGCATACCACCGGTGGTTTAATTGACGGAAAAGTAGAGTCGAGCATGACGACAAACGTCGGCAAACACACATTCATGCAACTCGATGAAATGCTGTCGAAGGAGTACGGTAAGCCAGTAGCAACTAAAGATCAGGTGTTTGATGTCTCTTCGTTAAATGGTCTGGATTGTGCTAAAACCATGTCATGCGCAGCAGGCAAGTACTATGAAGTCTTCCGCGGCAAGGAACGACTGATCATGATGATAAACGGCACTGGATTCATGAATACTGAAGAGGGAGTAACTATCCTGACCTTCACCGACAAGCATTTAAAAACTGTACGTCTTGAAGAGGATAAAAGAAAATAAAAAGCACATCTTAGACTGTTAATGCGATAAAGTAATCCCACTACATCATGGGTACCTTCTTCAGGAAAAAGACTAAACACTTATGAATAAATCTATACTTCAACATCTGATATATTGACGTTTTTCATGAGACATATTATATTTTCATCTGTGATGTATCCCCCTATGCGGTGGGGCGCACAGTCGAATTTCTCTGATGAGAATCGTAAACGAGAGCGCGGGCTCTATGGCTGGAGAGCTCACCGGGAGGGACCCGGCATCAAAAATAATAAAAAGTAAATTACTCTTAATCCTTTGGTGCCTGTTTCGCAAACAGGCTTCTTTTTTCTATAACATTCCAATTTAGTCATACTCTGATAAAACAGATTTACTGTCGAGTCTTCACTTACGATTTAGATTATACAATGAAAAAAGTTACCGATAGTCATCAGGAAAAAGGAAAACTATAATCTATTGTAGACCATACCCCCCTACAAACTTAGAGGCCTAATCTGACTCACAATCTGGCTGCAACCCTCCATCACCATAAATCAGAGCCATCACCACAGGAGATGAATTGATTGAAAATAACAAACGTAGTAATATATCAGAAAATTAACACATAACGTAATCACTTAAAATGGCAAAGTCAGATTCACTAACATATTCAGAGTTCATAAAAATTCATGATGAATTACTGGAGATTTCAGATACATGGGCCGACTTATGGATGGTCTTATTTTTAATTCACTCTCAATGTAGCCGGATTATAAAAATACGATACTCTGACATTAGAGAAGACAGGTTACACTTACCAGGAACACAACGATTTCTACCAAAAAAAATGCTCATAAACAGCAGAGTTAAGTATATTTTAAAACGAAGAAAGGAGTCAAACCCTGATGATATATATGTATTCCAAAGCAGATCTAATCGGGTAAAATTTAAAGTTAAGCCTGTCACTGCCATTGCAATGAACATGGCCATAAAGAAAGCAGCGAGTAGCGTCACTGATAAAAATGTAAGCATGAAGAGTGCATTGAATGTTACCATTGAAAATAAAAAATAGAGCGCCCACCGTCTGCCACAAGAACAGAAAAAAAATTGCAAAACAGCTCCAAAAATAAAAATTAATAACATTTCAATTAATATAACCATATGATTTACCTGGCATAAACCTCACTTAACCTCACCCACAAAGCCTCCCACCGCTTATATTCTGAATAAAACTCCGCAATACTCCCCATATTCAACTTTCGTAATGCATTCATTTTATGCAAACTTACAGTTTTATCACTAATCCCTGCCTCTGCAGCAATATCTTTCCTATGCTTCCCCTGCAGTGTTTCCTGCATAACCATGACTTCACGAGAGGTCAGAACAACCTGAACGGGCATGGATTTTTTTATATTCCTGTTTGTGAGAATTTCCTGATGCCATCCATCAATATCGGATTTTCTGAAGTACAGAGAATTACGACATTGCGCAAAAACACTGATCGGCTCAAAACCTATGCTATCGTTAACAAATCTAAAATCCATCACATACAAATCACCGTTGCCAGCATCAAGAATAAGCAAATCAAATGGCAATTTGTTTTTCTTTGAGTTATAAATAGTTTCCAAACCGACCTTTAAATATGAGTTATCGGATAAAATAACCACTACGCCTCACTCCGCTCCCACATGGTTTTTATAAAACTGAGTTGGTGTATTTTACACTCAATAACTCATTATGTTTTAAATCAAACACCACCATTCAATAATTCGCCAACTATGTTAGCTCCAACAGATTTCCTGATATACCATCCCTGAATGCAAAAACGCTCATCCAGGCCACATATAAATTCAAATTGTCCCTCTGTCTCTACCCCTTCAAACACCAACGACTTACCCGTCTTACGTAAACCAGAAACTATAGATAAAAGCATTTTTTGTTTTAAAGGATCATCAATATTACTGACAAAGAATTTGTCAATCTTTACCTCATCGAAATCAAATTCTATTAACCAGGAAATATTACTGTTTCCCGTTCCGAAATCATGAAGAGAAACAAAGAAGCCCAACCTCTTCGCGGTCTTACAAAATGAAGCAATAACTGATGATTCAAGGCTCACTCGCTCGGTTACTTCCAGTTTTATCTGACGATTTCTGATACCTCTGGATGAACATTCGTTGCATAACCGTTTTAAATAGGTAGTACTACTTATTTCTTCATCACCTACATTAATTGATAATTTTATTTCAGGGTTATTGATAAGATAAGCGCCCATTTCATTAAGTGAGCACTCCATCACAAAATCAGCCACCCGATGATACTGTCCAAGTTTACTGGAAATCCCAATAAAGAGTTCTGGGGAAACGGAGCCAAAATACTCATCCTGCCACCTGAGCAATGCCTCAAACCCGACAACCCCCTCTCTCCCTCGCACAATTGGCTGGTACTCCATACGAAGCTTCTTATGCTTCAATGCATACAGAAAACGCCTCTCCAGTGATTTACTTTCATTTATTTGGTTACCAATCCAGGATGCTAATAGCCCGCCGCAGATTCCACCGGTAACTAATAAAATAAAATTCAGGAATAAGGACAGGGACAGTAAGCCACCATCTGTCCTGAGGGTTAATACGCATAGATCTCTTACTGAACTACATTCTTTCGTTTCAACATCAAACATTGATCTCCACAAAGCTCTTCCATTATCAGTTTTTTTACCGACTGTATAGAATAACTCATTTCCATCTCTGGTATTCAGTGACATAAAATAATCCGGAGGAAAAGTGAGGAAGTTAGTGAATGATAACGCAGAGTTAAATACCACGAAGTTATCAAGAACAGTAGCTTTATAATTTGATTTTACAAACTTAACATTATCATCAAATTTATAAATACGATAATTGCTGGGAGTTGTATAGAAATAAGAAGGTAGTGGTATTTTATTTATCAGTATTCCCCAGTTTGCTGTACAGGCAAGTGAACCAGAGTCAATAATTCCAATATCATCAAGATACTTGTACTTATAACGAATATTCCTTAATGCATTCAGACTATCGGGAGAACAGTTTGTTACCCCTGTATGCCTGGCATCCATAAGCGCACTGGCTAACTGCTGACTGACATCCTCAGAATAACGTAACAACCCCTTGCCCATTTGACTCTGTTCCTGATGTTGCAAATGCCTGACGAAATAGTTTGCGATCAGCAGTACAACCAACACAGTCACTACAGGAAAAAACACCCTAAGTGAGAATTGAGTATTCATTAATCCCTCTCCTGACGAGTCCGTGTATAAGGTACTTAAAATAAATAGTCTTCAATTACAACACCATAAAAATTCGCTACATAGTAAGATAGCATCACTTTTTATCAGTCGCGAGTTATAAAATATACATTGTTAACGATGGATGAGCCTGCAACTACAGAGCACCTAGGGGGTATCCTGGCCCCGATTGATTTTTAGTGACAAGCCTCATCTAGATGGTAGCTTTCTGGTCGTTAAAAATGTCCATTTTTTGAGCTATTCAGGAAAATAACTTCACCCATCTGGATTTTTCTTCAAGGCAAACCAGTAAAAAACTGTTAGTGCTGATGTAGCATTTTGCCTTTTTTGAAGGGATTGAAAATCCCCGTGTCCTTGGTTCGATTCCGAGTCCGGGCACCACTTATTCAGAAAACCCAGCCTATGGCTGGGTTTTTGCTTTCTGGCATTCCGGTAAAGTTCCGCTTCCCGCAATGGCTAAGCCACCTCATCCAACCCTGACTCAAAGATGCGCTTGCGCAGAGTGGCGATCGTGTTCGACAGCGCTTTTTCCTGCTGGCGGAAATAGGCCTGCGGGTCGGCAAGCGTGGATACCAGCAGCCAGGATTTCTCTTTCTCAAGCGCGAGCATTTCGGCCTGCAGGCTGGCAATTTGCTGCTGCGTGGCGCTGATTTTACGCAGCAGTAGCGTGAGATCGTTCAGTCTTTCGCTCGCCATCATTGGCTCATGCTCACGCATCAGTCGGGCTAGCAGGTTACGAATAGTCGGCAGATCGCCGCGCTGTCTGGCCTGGTTGAGCTGGGCCATCATCTCGTTAGCCTCTGCCTTCAGCGCATCGTCGACCAGATCCGGGTGACAAAGCTTACTCGCCTGGCGCCACAATCGTTTGAGTTCCTGACGATCCTCCTGCGCCATATTTTCATGATGTTCGCGGCGTTTTTGCGCTTTTTGCTGCTGATCGCGCCAGGTTTCATACTGCTCGCGCGCTTCGTCACGCGCACGGCGTTCACGGGTATCTTCGTCATGGCACATTTCAGCGCGCTTGCGCAGCGAGGCTTCCGCCAGGATCTTTCTCAGCCTCAGCACCTCGGCCATCAGCGGCCCCAGATGCTGCATATAAAGATCGTTAAACTCATCAAGCTGGGTCAGCCTTGCGTTTCTGGCATCAAGCAGCGCCTGCAACTGGGTTTCCAGCGCTTTTAGCTCCAGCTTGCTGGCCGCAACGCGCGGATCCTGCCATTGAGTCATCGAGCGCTGGCTTTGCAGCCAACTGACGATGGCGTTCATCGCCTCGCCATAGCGCCGGGCCTCAAGAGCCTGAATGATGGCGTCAATCGCGGGATCGTCAATGTCGCCTTTCAGGTGCGAAATCTGACTGGCAATGATCTCATCATCTTCCAGTTCAATGGCATTTTTGATGATTTCCAGCCGCTTGATGGGTTTACTCATGGGGCGTTTGCTCGGCGTCCTGACCGTGGGAATGGATCGCAGAGTAGCACTCGTTTCGGTGCGCCGTCAGCCGCTATGTCATATTATAAGTGACGTTATTTCAGTCGCTTATATTTTTGGTATGAAGTATAGACTTAAGTCGAACTGACGGTGGTTAATATCGCTACTCTGCCAGCGCCTGACGTAAATCGTCGCGTAAATCGTCAACCCCTTCAATGCCCACAGAGAGGCGAATCAGCTGTGGCGTAATGCCGTTGGCCAGTCGCTGCTCCAGCGGGATAGAGGCATGGGTCATGCTGAACGGCTGGCTGACCAGGCTTTCCACGCCGCCCAGGCTCTCAGCGAGCGTAAAGAGGCGCAACTTTTTGATCACCGCTTCTGCCCGTTCGGCATCGCCTTTTACCACAATTGAGATCATTCCGCCCGGTTGCGCCATCTGGCGGCGGGCAAGCGAATAATCGGGGTGCGATTCCAGCCACGGGAACCAGACTTTTTCCACCTGCGGCTGCTGCTCAAGCCACTGGGCAAGCGCCAGCGCGTTGTTGCTGTGGCGTTCCATACGCAGCGACAGCGTGCGGATCCCGCGCAGAGTCAGAAAGCTACTGAACGGATCGAGCACGCCGCCAACGGCGTTTTGCAGATAACCAAGCTGCTCTGCCAGCGTCGGGTTATCGCCCACCACCGCAAGACCGGCGACAACGTCGGAGTGACCGTTGAGGTATTTGGTCGCGGAATGCACCACGATATCAAAACCGAATGCCAGCGGGCGCTGGATTACCGGCGAGGCGAAGGTGTTATCCGCCACGCTGATAAGCTTGTGGCGGCGGGCGATGCCGGCAATCTCCTCCAGATCGGCCAGTTTTAGCAAGGGGTTGGTCGGCGTTTCGACCCAAATCATGCGCGTTTCCGGACGGATAGCCGCTTCCAGCGCCGAGAGCGAGCCGGGTTTGACCCAGCTCACCTGCAGCCCAGCGCTGCGCCGACGCACGTTTTCAATCAGCCGGTAGGTTCCCCCATAAACATCATCGACGGCAACGATATGGCTGTCTTTATCCAGCAGCTCCAGCACCGTGGAGATAGCCGCCAGCCCAGAGGCAAAGGCGTAGCCGCGGCTGCCGCCTTCCAGTTCAGCGATGGTGGTCTCCAGCGCAGCGCGCGTTGGGTTGCCGCTACGCGAATACTCGTAGCCGGTGTGCTGTCCCGGTGCCGGTTGGGCATAGGTGGATGTCGCGTAAATGGGCGGCATCACCGCACCGTGGCTATCGGTAAAAGTGCCGCTGTGTACGCTCAGGGTATCGAAGGTTTTCATTATTCATTCCTTACTGTTCAAGACGGTTACGCCAGCTCGTGAGGAGATCGCTGCGGGTGATAAGGCCAAGGAAGCGTTCGTTATCCACCACAACGGCCACCTGGCCGCGATCAAAAATCGGTTTCAGCGCGCTCTCAGGCGCGGTGATGTCGAGGGTTTCAACCTCCTGAGTCATGGCTTCGCGCACCGGCAAGCCAAAACGTTGACTGTCTCCCTGGACGTGGCTCAGCAGATCCCACTCATCGATGATCCCCACCACCCCGCCCTCTTCGAGTACCGGTAGCTGTGAGATGTCATAAAGGCGCATACGGGCCAGTACGGTCGCCAGGGTGTCATCCGGTGCGGCAGTAACGGTGGCGCCTTCATCGTGGCGCAGGGCAATGAAATCGCTCAAGTCACCACGCAGTGTGCGGGCCAGCAGGCCCTGCTGGCGCATCCAGTCGTCGTTGAACATTTTCGACAGGTACTTGTTGCCGCTGTCGCAGGCAAAGGTCACCACGCGTTTCGGCGTGGTTTGCGCACGGCAGTAGCGCAGCGCCGCCGCCAGCAGCGTGCCGCTTGAAGAACCAGCCAGAATCCCTTCGACCTGTAGAAGCTCACGGGCGGTAGTGAAGGCTTCACAATCGCTGATGCGTAACGCCTTACGGACGTTATTGATGTGCGCTAATGGCGGGATAAAGTCTTCGCCAATCCCTTCAACCAGCCAGGATCCCGCCTCCTGATAACGACCGCTTTCGACCTGATCGGCAAGGATCGAACCGGCCGGATCGGCCAGCACAAACTCGGTATGCGGCGAATGTTCGGCGAACCATGCCTGCAGACCGCCCAGCGTACCGCCCGACCCTACGCCAACGACGATGGCATCAATTTGCCCGTCGAGTTGCTGATACAGCTCCGGCGCGGTGGTCGTGGCGTGAGCCAGCGGATTGGCGGCGTTATTGAACTGGTCAATGTAAAAAGCGCCGGGCAGCGCTTTTGCCAGCCGCTGTGCGTAGTCCTGATAGTACGCCGGATGCCCTTTACCAACGTCAGAACGGGTCAACACAACCTGAGCGCCGAGGGCGCGGAGGTGGAAAATCTTCTCGCGGCTCATTTTGTCCGGTACGACAAGGATAAGCTTGTACCCGCGCTGGGCAGCAATCAGCGCCAGCCCTAGCCCGGTGTTACCTGCGGTCGCTTCGACAATGGTACCGCCAGGCAGCAGCAGCCCCTGCTTTTGCGCCTCGTCGATCATCGACAGCGCCACCCGGTCTTTGATTGAACCGCCGGGGCTCTGGTTTTCCAGTTTCAGAAACAGGCTGCACGGTCCGGTATCCAGCTTATGCAGCTGCAGTACCGGCGTCTGGCCGATAAGTTCGGTGACGGAATGGTAAACGGTCATACGTTTTAATCCTGATATATGAGCAATGACCAGAGTGTATGGCTGTAAAAAATGGATGATAAAGAACCTTTATCTGGCCTTTAGCGAAAATTGGAATATGACCTGCTTTTTAGACATTTAGACGGAGAGACGTTTAGTCGTGCAGAGGGGTTGATGGCTAAAAAAGGAGGGATTTGCTCTATTTTCAGTCATAAAAGCGGCATCAGGTCGCGCGTTTTGCCGCATCATAGCTTTCTATTGTTGAACTTCATCTAAGGATTGTTCGCCGCATTCTTTGGGCTATTCGCGCTATGGGGACGAGACGACGCGTTGAAGAACCCGCCTGAAAGGCGGGTTTTTGGTTTCTGTGCCCCTCGGAGCTGTCTCGCATCACTCACTGATAAACAAACGTCACGCCAATAATCGACTGCACGTTTCCCGCCGTCACCTGCCCGCGGGTTCGCGCATAGTTGGCGGTCAAGCCAAGGCTCACGGCCGATGTGCTTACCGTGCCAAGCGATACCATACTGTTGGCAGGCACAATGCTGCCGTTGCGGGTAAGCTGAACGCCCACCCCGCTCGCAGGCGACGCCGATGCGGTGTTGGTGAAAATGGAGTTTGCCGAATCCTCCGTCGTCCCCGAGAGGTAGTAACTGAGCTTTTGGCTCTGCGCGCAATACACCGTTAGCGGAATGGCTGTAGAGCCAGGGTAATCCGGCAGCGTGACCGTGACGTTTCGCGCAGAGACATCACAGCCTCCGGTGGGTACCACGACGTTGTTGTTAGCGTAGATATTCCAAACAAACTGGAAATCGTCGTTATTTTTATTGTTGGTCTGGCGAAGAATCATTACGGCGATAAGCGTTCCAGCGCTAATCGCCACGCCGCCAGCGGAGCTAATCGGCGTCAGATAGAGCATCGTGGGCCAGGGAGTATCGGTTTTCGAGTTGTAGATTATCCGCGCGGTTTCCGTGGTGGTGGGAAACGGGTAGCTGGAACCGTTGTATTTGACGGTGCCGGAAAAACTTGCAAGCACGCCACCGTATGCCGAACCTCTCTGCAAGGTGACGTAGTCGGTGATGGTCTCCGGATAATCGTTATGGCAAAAAATCTGCGTCGAGAGATCGACGACCAGGTTTTGCCCCACGTTCACCGCGGGGGCCAGATCCACATAGACGTTCGCGCTGCCGCCGCCGATGGGGATTGTTGTTCCGCTGGCGGTCCTGCAGGCAAATGACCAGGCATTAAACGACCAGCCGACCATCAGCAGCATCGTCAACACGGTTATCACTCTCTTCATAACGCTTTTCTCCTGCTCAGGCGTAGGTATAGGTGACGTTGATCACCGCCTGAATAGTTCCCTGGGTCGCGCCACCGTTAACCGATAGCGCCCTCACCTGCAGCGGAAAACGGGCAGACTGCGAGGTTTCATCCACCGTGACCGTTGTCGTCGCGCCGGTATTAAGCGTTTTGCCCCCTGCATCCTGCAGCTCAAGCTGAATATTTCTGGCCGTTCCCTGATTCTGGTAGTAGCCGGTGGCGTCTGCCGTGCCGCTAAAGCTGGCGGTAACCCGCGATGTGCCAACAGGGCAGTTGATGAGATCCAGCTCGACGCCATGCCAGGCCGAACTTGAACCTGCCGAAAGCAGGCTGAAAGTGTAGAGATCGCCAAGATCAACGTCAGCATTGCGGGTCGAGACCGTGCAAGGCTTCGCCACCACTTTACCGTTGACGGTAATCGTCACATCGGCGGCCCTTAGCGCCGAAGATAAGGCGACCAGCACGATCGCCGATAGCACGCCGCAATAAGCCCATTTCATTGATGCCTCCACTTACTGAAATTCAAGGGTGAACGTCGCCGTGGCGTTAACGTGGCCCGGCGTGACCGGCACCTGCGTGGCCATCAGGCGAGCATAAAAATTAAGCGTGTTGCTTTGACCTGGCGTCAGCGTCGTCCATGGAAGAACGGATGATGCGGCATTGAGCGGCAGCATCGTCTGCTGGCCATTGAGGATCTGCACCCCCATGCCAGCGGCGGCAGCGCTGCCGCCGTCAAGCTTCAACAGGCTGGTATTGTCGTTATCCGCCACGCCAGTAAACCCTACCTTCACCGCGCTCACCGCGCCGCCGCAGGGGGAAAGGACAATACGAAAAGGTATCGCCGGCGTGGTCGCGCCGACGGCGCTGAACTGTTTAGCGGCGTTATCCATCAGATCGACGATAAAGTCCTTAGACTCGCCCGCCACGGCACAGCCGTTATCTCTCACATGGCCGCTGATGGTGATCGTGCTATCTGCGGCCAGCGCGCTGGCGGTAAATAGCGACAGGAGTGTGCTGAACAGGTAACAAGGGGTTGTCATAGTGATGTCCTTAGCGGCACGTGGCCGATAGCTGAATCAGAGGCTGCTGCTGGCTCTCGTCGGGTAACCGATATTCAGCTTCGCAACGTGCATTGGCGCCTTGCCCCCACATGACCTGCACCTTTCCGGCTAGCGGCATGCCGCTGAGGTAAACGAGACCGTTATCGGCGACGATGCTGGCATTCTGGTTACCCGCCGAGGTGACCATGGCGCCAAACGGTACGGGTTTACCGTTGTGAATTAACGTCATCAGCAGCTTCATGCCAACGTGCGCCTTGAACTTCGCGCGCACAATCGCGCCGTGCGTCGGTACCACACTCACCACCGCGTCATCCAGGTCGACGTTATCCGCCAGCGTGTTGGTGTCCAGCGCCACACGGTTTTCCCGATACTCGGTGGCGTAAGGCAGCACGGCGTAGCCGCGCCAGTCGGTGCGCACCCCGGTCTGATTTTCCACTTTCGTCCCTTTCGCCCCCGGCGCGCTGACCAGTACCGCCGTGTCGTTGAGAGGCTGGCTCAGCGTGACGCCGTCAGCATGCGCCAGCACGCCACCGCTCATGCCGTAATACAGTTGTTTAATCCCGTCGCTATGGCTGTAGCCAACGTTGGCATTACCGTAACCGCCGCGATAGTTCAGCGCGGCATAACCGGTGCTCCCGCTGCTGCCTTCGCCGCCGCTGGCATAGCCCGTCTGCACGTTGTAGCTGAGGTTGTTATCCTCCAGCAGCGTGCCGTAAAGCCCGGCGAGGTTGCTCATCCGACCGTTGAGATCGTTGGACATGCTGTAGCTGGCGCTCGCTTGTCGCCAGGCGGACTGGCTGTCCGAGCGCAGCCAGTGGCTGAACGGAATGTTGACGTTCACCGCCAGCATCTGGTCACGACCATCCTGCCAGGCGTTTTTGGTCAGGCTATAGCTCAGCGTCCAGTTGATATCGTCAACGGCGGTATTTAGCCCGGCCTGGAATTGCTCATCGACATTGCCGGTTCCCCAGTAGGTTTGCTGGCTGCCGCTCAAATACAGCGTGGCCGTTCGTCCCAACTGCTGGGTAATGCTCACCTGTACTTTGCCCCGTTTGCTGTAGGCAAGGTTGTAATAGTCGGTGAATTTCGGCTTCACGTAGACCGGCCCGTCCTCGGTGACCACCGAGTGTCCGCTCATGCGCTGATAGGTAGTATCGGCAAAATTAAAGTAGCCCCGCGTGGAGTAGCGGTAGCCCACCAGCTGAATATTGGTACCTAGCTCACTGAGCGACTTGTTGTAGAGAAACCGCACCGACTGGCCCTGCTGCCGACTGTCATCGGGTAGCGTGGCGTTGGCCTGGGTAACGTCCACCGACATCGCTCCCAGGTTGCCCATGTTCTTGCCGACCCCGACGTTAAACGCACGATAGCGATCGGCCAGCTGGCTCCCGCCGTACAGTGTCCATCCTGCCGCCAGCCCGTGCATCAGGGTACCTTGAAAGAACGTGGGATCGTCCTGCAACTCATTGCCGCTGCGGTATTTTCCGGCGGTCAGCGCGTAGCGAGTGTGACCTTGACGCTGCAACACCGGGACGGAAGAATACGGTACGGTAAAACGTTGGCTGCTGCCGTCCGCTTCTTTGATCGTGACCTGTAGGTCGCCGCCGTTACCCGCCGCATAGAGATCGTTAATGGTGAAGGGACCTGGCGGCACCGTACTGTGATAAATCTCATAGCCGTTTTGCTTGATAGAAACCTGTGCCGTGCCGCGAGCAATACCATGAATAGCCGGCGCAAAACCTTTCTGACTGTCCGGCAGCATGTTGTCATCAGAAGCCATCTGCCCGCCACGAAAGTTAATCCCATCGAAGATATCGCCATTGGTATAGCTGTCTCCCAGCGTCAGCCGTGAGCGTAAGGCCGTGATATCGCGCTCCAGCCAGGTATTGATATGCTGCCATTTGTTTTCACTTTGCAAGCCGCTACTGTGGCTCCAGCTACTGTTGTCACGTAGCCGCCACGGGCCAACGTTCAACCCGCTTTGCAGGTTTAAATAGGCATATTGGCTGCTACCGCCAACCGAGTTCTGCACGCGATTACCGGTAAAGTTGTAGTTCAGCAATCCGGCTGTGATACCGTTGTCCCACAGTTCCGGCGGGATATAACCACGCGCCTGATTGCCCATAAAGGCCTGAGGGATGGTCAGGTACAGGCGCTGCTGGCCGACATCCAGGCGGATGGTTGCTGCCTCAATCATCGCCGTTAACGGCACGCAAGTGTCAGCGTCTAACGCACTCAACCCGTCGACCGCCGCGGCGTTCAGCCCCATGCTAACCAACTGTCCGCGTGTCAGACAGGGCATCAACCCATCGCCATTTTCGCGGGCGCTGAACGCCACATCGCGGGTAGCCATGTACCCGTCATTGAGGTAGATGTCTACACGATAGGTCCCCGGCGGCAGCTCCTGCCCCTTCTCAAAACCAGAGAGATCCGCCACGGCGGCAGGGTCGTCAGCCAGAAAACGCGGGTTAAAGTAGAGTTCCGCCTGGACGAGAAAAGTCGGTGCCGCGAGCAAAATGGCAGCGGCAAGCAGCCGCATACGCCGGACCTGCAAACAAGCGAGGCCAAATTTCAGATATGACATAGTCCCTCCGGTTTCACTTCACCCGGCGATCGTTTCTTATTCTATTCAAGGGATAGGACTGCCCCGAGGCTTAACGCATCGCGCCAATCATGCGCGGCGTCAGCGCGCCATAGTCATTAATGGTCCTGAAGGTGATTTCACCGCTGGCATCGTCGGGTATTTTCACCCGGGTTTCGCCCATCGGCGGAACCAGCGCATTTTCCAGCACTCGGGTACCGGCATTGAGCTCAGTCACCGTCAGATAATACGGCGTGGGGTTGTTCAGCGTGAGCGTGCCGGCACCGCGACGAAACGTCAGTTTTTCGACGGCCTGCTCCGGCGGCATCGCCAGTTTTGCCGGACGGTAGTAAAGCTTAATACGGCTGATAATCGCCAGTTGCAGGGTATTGTCGTTGAGCTTAGATTTATCCATCGCCGGAATCGCCTTCACGTTCATCCAGAACAGGCTTTCCCGATCCTGCGGCAGCTGGTTATTGGACGCGTCAAGAATGCGTAGCGTGTTCTCTTTTTTCCCCTGCATCGCGAACAGCGGCGGCGTCACCACAAAACGGCCATCTTTAACGCCGTCGGCGTTCTCCACCCAGGACTGAATGAGATAAGTACCGCTATCGTCGGTATTGGTTACCGCCAGAGGGACCTGCTTTTGTCCCGCCGGATAAATGACCCGGGTCGCGCCCAGCGCCACGCCCGCGTGTGCATAATGGCTTACCCCGCTAGCCGCTATCAGCAGCAGCATCGCCAGCGCGCCGCGCATCACCATCAACGTTCTTTTCATGTTTACCCCTGTTGTATTCACCGTCATTTCCTGCGTCCGGTTAATTACTGGTAGGTTAAAGCGAACCAGGCCTGCGCATTCGCCGTTCCGCCGGTCACCTGCCGCGCTGTCGCACGATATTTCGCCACAAAATGCAGTGTGGTCAGCCCCTCGTTGAGTCGTATCCAGCGAGCGGGCGCCTGGTTGAGCGGAATGAAACGGCCCTGGTCATCAAACAGCGCAATGCCAATACCGGTAGCAATGCCCGCACCCTCTCCCACGGAGAGAACGTCAGGATCTTTACCGTCAGCAACGCCCTGAAACGACACACCCACGTGCTGGCTGACCGCCGTACTGCAATCTTCAAGATGAATAGCAAAAGCGATGGGATTGGACTCTTCGCCAACCGCATGAAAACGATGGCTGGCGACCTGGCCCATCTTTACCGTCATCAGGCGATCTTCCGCCGCCACGCTGCAGGCTTCGGCAACAACAACCCCCTGAAAACGTAAACCACCACCGGGTAACGTGACGTTCCAGTGGTTACCAGCCTGCGCGACGATCGGCAGCAGAAACGTCAGCAATAACCCTGTCGTCCAACGCATGACTCTCACCTCCGTTCCCTCCTGATTTCGGGCCTTCCAGGCCCTCGTGGCATCCCTGCCGGTTGGATTACTCGTACTGAACTTTGAAGGTCGCGTCGGCGTTCGCCGTACCCGCCGTGGCCGCGCCGGTCGCGTAGTAACGCGCCTGGAATGGGATCACGTTCGTGCCATCGTTCAGGGTGGTGGCAGAGCTAAAGGTTCCACCATCGAGCGCCAGCGGTTTGCCTTTGTTATCGAGGATCTGGATGCCCACGTTGGTGGCACCGCCCGATGCTGACCCTTGCAGCGCCAGAACGGTGGTGTTGGTGGTATCAATCGCCGTGCCGGAGAAGGCCACGGATGCCTTGGTTGAAACGCTGGTGTCACAATCATTCAGCTGGATGTTAAAACCAACGGCGGAACTGGTGCTGCCCGCGGTCGCCAGTTTTGCCGAACGAACCTGACCCATCTGTACCGTCTGGTCGATAGAACCGGCGTCCACGGCGCAGGCCGCGTTCACCACATCACCTTTAAAATGCACGGTGCCGCCGTTTACGGTAGTCGTATCCGCCAGCGCCGCCGCAGAGGTGAAGGAAAGCGCAGAGATAATTAGCAGCGCAACTTTATTAATGCCCATAAATGTACTCCTGATTAATGGAGAATATTATTCTCACTTTGTTAAAAACAGCGCTAAAGGCAGGCAATAGAGGTTCTGCCTGACACGCATCGATTATTTATGTGAAGACGACCACATCCCGACAGCAGCACCGCTATCTGGATATCAGAAATAACGTCACCAGCGTCGATTCAGCTTTGAGATATCCAGATAAAACGACATTGTCGCGGCATTATTCCCACGCAAACCAAACATTCGTTTAGTTTTCTGTCGCAAATAATAAATATGCTTTTCGCTGAGCCCTGCTAATTTATTAATTTGTGAAACGGAGTAGCCTTCGCATAGATAGCGAAAGACAATCAACTCTTGTTCAGAGAAATCCCGCCGATCAAAAATAGATTTACTCGCCTCATACAGGCACAAGTAAAGATCTGAAAAACCTATCTTTTCAGAGATGAGCCAAGGGAATGGCCCCTGATAGACACATCCGGGAGAACTCTCCATCTTGTATAACAGTACAATCCGGCAATGAGAGCATAGTGATGCAATTAAACTCAGTATCCGGTGTCGCTCGGCGATATCAGAAATATAAATTATGAAAATATCACTAACCGACGTACGTAAGTAACACTGTGACTTTAATTGTGTGGAGTGGATCGCTGCAACATTTCCTCTCCGAATAACTTCATCATCTTGCAATGCCAAAAGGAAAAAACTGTTATCCGAGATAATACATTTCCTCATATATTACCCCAACATGCAGATCCAATTTATTCTATTTAGTATCCATAATTCCTGTTTCCAGAACGTCGTAACCCAAACTTCGATTTAATTATATACACAGCGAATATACATCGTCAAAAACGATCAATTAATTATTATTGATAGATATCGGCAATTGATTTAATGGATATAGATCGCCCTGATCGATCAATTAATAAAGAAAAATAATAAGATCAATGAAATAGATAATTTAATTTTAGGATTTTTCAATTAATAAGAAATTGTTCGTATTGATATGCATCGCGAACTAATTGTAATTTTGTGTAAAGAATATATCTTGATGCGCAATTTAACTTAATTTTCACAAATGCACAAATTGACCCAAATCAATTTACATCATTAAAACAAAAAATGAATTATTGACCTCGCACCAATACACACGGCAAAACTTCACTCATCAGGGGGATTAAATGCGCTAAATCGCTACCCGATAGTGAGTATAGAATCAATTTGGCGCTTTATCGGGTTAGAAGGGGGATATTTGAGACGGGAGCATAACAAACAACGTCAGACACATAGCCTGCTCAGAAACACTGTGCCATAGCGTTATGAAACCTCGCCGAAGATGTGGAGGCCGTCGCTTTTTCCTGATTCCGATCCGGGCCTAAAGGAGCCGCAGATGAAAGATATTGCTGGTATTCCGCAACGTACAGCAGGGTCTGCTCGCCGCAAAACTCCCGCTCGCCATAATCAACAGACGATAAAGATTGTCGGAAGAATTTGAACATAACGTTTTCCCACCATTGGACCAGGCCCCCATCAATTGATGAGGGGGCGTCACGATTATGATTTTTTCGCGCTGTAGACTTCTTCACCGGTAAATGTCGGCTCGGCCCAGAAGTTAATATTGAACTGCGCGTCGTCGGTCATTTCAATGCGGTGCCAGTACTGCGGCGGGCTGGTCGCGAAGCTACCGGCGTTGATGACCACCTTCACTTCCGGTTCCGTGGCCTGCTCGTCAGCAAAACCGTAATAGGTCACCGTCCCTTCCATCACGCACAGTTGACCAAAGATGCCAGCGGCGGTGTTGTGATGGCTCAGCAGCGCGGCCGGGACATTGTCTTTCGTGAAGAACGGGGTTGAACGTTTGATAGTCCAGTTTTTTGGGATTCTGTAATGGCTCATATTAACCTCCGGATCTAAAACATGCACTTAAAATACAACTTCAAATCCGAGCCGTAAAGATTTTTTGATAATAAATCTCATTATCATAAAAACACCGTTCTTCGCCCCGCATCACATTTCTGAATGTTGCTCACTGTCGAATTTCGATATTTATTTATATTAAAAATGTCGAATACCAACAGAGGTAATGCATGAACCCGCTCGCTTTCACCATCGCGCAAGAACAGAATGTCGCTACTCGCTACCTGGCAGACCTGCCGCTTCCGGACGTACTGGCGTTGCTCAACGAGCACGACGCACGTGTTCCGCAGGCCATTCAGAGCGTTCTCCCGCAGGTAGAGCAGGCCGTACGTCTGATTGTCGGGCAGATGAAAAGCGGCGGTCGGCTGTTTTACGTCGGCGCGGGCACCAGCGGACGGCTTGGCGTGCTGGACTCCGCCGAGTGCCCTCCCACCTTCGGTACCGACCCAAACCTGGTGCAGTCAGTGATTGCCGGCGGGCTGGATGCTATGCTGCGCGCCGTTGAGAACGTTGAAGATGATGGTGCTGGGTATCGCCGCCAGCGGACGCACGCCGTTCGTGATGTCGGCGCTCGACTTTGCGCGCCAGACTGGCGCAAAGACCATCGCCCTCACCACCCGCGGTCCAGGCCCGATCTCAGAAAAAGCCGACGTGGCGGTGGCTCCGGATGTGGGCGCCGAAGCGCTGGCTGGTTCCACGCGGATGAAAAGCGGCTCCGCACAGAAGATGCTGTTAGGCATGATCAGTACCGCTACCATGATTCAACTGGGGCGCGTGCACGGCAACCTGATGATTGACGTAAAAGCCTCGAATGAAAAGCTACTGCGCCGCGCCGAGCACATGGTGGAACAGATCTGCGAAGTGGATAACGCTACGGCACAGGCGCTACTCCAGGAAGTGAACTACAACGTGCGCGCGGCGGTGCTGAGCAACCTGCTGGGCCTCTCTCCCGATGCGGCGCTTACGATGGCCGCGCAACCCTTTGTCTCCCTGAAAGATCAGCTATTATCAGGAGCCTCTCATGGCCAATAAAATAGAACATCTGGAGCTTATCGCTGACGCTATCGAACACCATATTGGCGGCTTCGGCAACGTCGCCACGTTGACCAATTGTATGACCCGCGTACGCGTCGTCCTGCGCGATCGTAGTCTGTTTAACGCCGAAGCGCTGCGCAAAGTGGACGGCGTTAAAGGCACCGTCGATGCCGGAGAGCAGTTTCAGATTATCGTTGGCGCGGGCACGGCGTCGAAGGTGACAGGTATCCTGACTAAACGCATGAATCACGCGGGAATCGCCCCTACCGCCGCAGACGATGAAGAACACAAGCCTTTCTCCATCCGCCGCTGCCTGAATATTCTGGCGGCGATTTTCGTCCCGACCATCCCGGCGCTCATCGGCTGCGGTTTAATTCTTGGGTTAGTGAACGTCTGCCGCCTGGTCGGCCCGGAATTTGTTGCCAACCATCAAGATCTCTTTGCCCTGTTAACGGTAATGGGTAAAGCGGTCTTCACGGTACTGGCGGTGATGATCGGCATGAATACCGCCAAAGAGCTGCAGGCATCCCCTGCTATCGGCGCCGTGATGGCGGCCGTACTGGCCGCACCGGATCTCGCCAACATCAAGCTATTCGGCAGCGCCTTAACGCCGGGCGGCGGCGGGATTTTCGCCGTGCTGCTGGTCTGCGTCTTTGCCGCGAAATTTGAGCTGTGGTTCCGCTGCTACTGCAAAGAGAGCCTGGATCTCATTTTGACGCCGATGGTGACGATTCTGGTTTCTTCACTGGCCGCGTTGCTGATTCTGCAACCGCTGGCGCACGCGGTTAACCAGTGGCTGGGCGACCTGGTTGCGCTCTCCCTGCTCAACAATTCCGCGGGTTCTATCGTGGTTGGCGCGCTGCTTGGCGGCGGCTTCCTGTTCTTGCTGCTGACCGGTTTACATCAGGGGCTTATTCCTATTCACGCGCAGATCCTCGATACTTTTGGCCTGAACTATCTGTTCCCGATCCTTGCCATGGGCGGGATGGGTCAGGTGGGCGCTGCGGCCTATGTCTATCTGAAGACCAAAAATTCGCGGCTGAAGAAAACCATTTCCGGCGCGCTGCCGGTAGGCATTATCGGCGTCGGTGAACCGCTGCTGTTCGGCGTCTCCTTGCCGCTGGGTAAACCGTTTATCGCAGGCTGCATCGGCGCCGGACAGATTCTGCCGTTCCTGCCGGCGGTCGTCAGCGCATGGGTGGTTGGATTTGTCGCCGCCATGATCCTGGGCTTTACCGATCCGCAGGAATAGTCATAATCAGGCACGGGGCACAACGCGCCCTTCCCATGATGAGAAATAAGGTACGTAATGGAATCCATCATCAGCAAAATTCAGGCTCTGGCAGAGGCCAAAAACGGCGGCGATCGGCGTATTTCGACCTATCTGATTGAGCGAAATTTTGATATCTCCGATTTAAGCGCCACCCGCATGGGGCAGGAACTGGGTATCAGCGATTCCTCCGTCATCCGCTATGCCAAAGCGCTCGGCTGTAGCGGCTTTCCGGAGCTGAAGCTGTGGCTCGCCGCGGCCAGCCATCCGCAAAAATTACGGGCACGCGAGGAAATCTACGAAGGCATTGAAGCCAGCGACTCTACCCATCAGATGGTTGAGAAAGCGCGCGTCCTGTTTGCCAGCAAAATCGACCAGTCGCTGGATCTGCTCGACCCGCAAACTATCGACACCTGCGCGCGGTTACTCATCGACAGCCGCAAAATCGTTCTCGTCGGCATCGGCACCTCGGCGCTGATCGCGCTGGATATCAACCACAAGCTGATTCGTTGTGGGTTAAACGTGCAGTTCAACTACGATTACCACACGCAAATTGTACAGGCATCTTTGCTACAGCCCGGCGACGTGCTGCTCGCGGTCTCCGCGCGCGGTGAAACGGCGGAGGTAGTGGAAGCGCTGGAACTGGCCCGCGAACGTGGGGCGTACACGATAGCCATCACCCGCTACGGCAAAAACAAGGTCAGCCAGATCGCCGAACACGTCATCCCCTATAGCTATACCGAAGCGCACGAGAAGCTCGGCATGGTGACGCCGCAGATCCTACAGATGATCGCCTTTGATATTCTTTTCTTCCGCATCAACAGCCTGATGTCGCCGGACAGCATGTCCACCGCGCTGCGTACCATCAATAAACGCCAGCAGAAAGGGTGTACGCCATAAATATCGGTCAGGTCGCAGGCTATCGCTTACCGACAAGCGGGAGCCTGCGCTGAACACAGGAAGTACTACAGGCGAAAATTCCTGGTTTTTATCCATAAAGATCAAATAACTAAATATCCACAGAATTAGCATTGCCTTTTAAAATCTATTAACAGATAGTGTATTAGATTTAACTTAAGCTTTGTTTTTATTACCGTCAGGATATTTGTTAAATGTTATCAATTAAAAAGACAATAATGAGCACTCTGGTCATTGCACCGGCCCTCTTCAGCTTCAGCACTGGCGTCAGCGCCGCCGAATTAACCGGCTGCGCCGCCAAAAAGCAAGAAATTACCCGCCAGCTTGAGTATGCCCGGGCGCATAATAATCAGCACCGGGTTAACGGATTAACCACCGCCCTGGAAGAAGTTGAAGCGCACTGTACCGATGCCTCTTTGCAAAAGGAGCGTCAGCAGAAGGTCGCCGAAAAGCAGGAGAAGGTGAACGAACGCCAGGCGGAATTAAAAGAGGCTCAGGCGTCAGGGCGCTCGGATAAGGTCGCTAAAAAACAGCAGAAACTGGATGAAGCCAAAGAGGAGCTGGCGGCAGCTCAGGCGGAATTACAGCGCTGATAGCCCAAATCGGCTCAGACCACAACCCGGCCGCTAAACTGGGTTGTGGACGCGTTATCCCTCTCGCTACATTGCCTTGCGAATGATGACCGGCACGCTCTTATAGGCAGGCGTCAGGCTCTGGGTATCCACCGCATCGAGAGACAGCAGCACGTTCGCTTCCGGCAGATAGGCGCCAATCGAACCGGCAGCCATGCGGTAAACCACCACCGTCAGGCCATACATCGCACGTTCGACGCTCGGTTCGCCGTTGTCTTCCAGCGCTTGAATGTTAATGACGTCACCTTCTACCAAACCGCGCGTCTCAGCTTCCGCCTGGCTTAAGAACACCACATCGCGACGACCAGTGATGCCACGGTAGCGATCGTTCATGCCGTATAGGGTGGTGTTGTACTGGTCATGGCTGCGTAACGTCGCCAGTACCAGCGCATCATCCGGCTGATTCTGACGATCCACCGCGTGCTGACGGCTAACGATAAAGTTCGCTTTACCGCTCTCCGTGCGCCACTCGCGACGCGACGCGGGCGTATCCATGCGGAAGCCGCCCGGTTCGGCAATACGCGCGTTATAGTTGGCAAACGCCGGAATGACGCTGGCGATGGCCTCACGAATCAGCGCATAGTTATCCGTCATGGCTTCCCAGTTTACCGGCGAGTCAGGCAACGTTGCTCGCGCCAGCCCGGCGACAATCGCCGGCTCCGACTTCAGCCAACGCGATGCCGGTTTCAGCGCCCCGCAGGAGGCATGCACCATCGACATGGAATCTTCGACGGTGACCGACTGAATGCCGCTCGCCTGCATATCGCGCTCGGTGCGACCCAGCGCCGGGAACAGGTAGTTATGCTTTGCCATCAGCAGATGCGAGCGATTGAGTTTGGTCGCCACGTGGACCTGCAGATCCAGCTTTTTCATCGCTTCAAAGGTACGCTGCGGTTGCGGCATCGCCACCGCCAGATTCCCCCCCATGCAGATTAGCGCCTGTGCCTCACCGTTCTCGATGGCGCGAATACTCTCAACGCTGGAGCGACCATGCTTACGCGGTACGCGAATGCCAAAGTGGGCTTCCAGGCGCAACAAAAAGGCTTCCGGCGCCGCTTCATTAATGCCGACCGAACGGTCGCCCTGCACGTTGGAATGGCCGCGCAGCGGGCAGATACCGGCGCCCCGTTTCCCGATGTTGCCCTTCAACAGCAACAGGTTCACCAGTTGCTGGACGTTTTCGGTGCCGTTTTTATGCTGGGTGATCCCCAGACCATAGCAAATGATGGTGGCTTTTGAGCGGTCGTAACGGTAGGCCAGATCTTCCATCTGGCTGCGGCTCAGGCCGGAGTCTTGTTCCAGTTCCGCCCAGTGACAGCGATGCAGATCGGCATACAGCGCCTGATAGCCGTGGGTATGCTCAGCCAGGAACGCGCGGTCGAGACACGGTTCCTGGCCAAGCAAGGTTCTGGCTTCGTCCATCTCAATCAACGCCTTCATGATCCCTTTCAGCAGCGAGGCGTCGCCGCCCATTTTGACCTGATAGTAGTCATTGCTCAGCGTGGTGGCATGGCCTTTCAGCATGTCCGTCGGGCTTTGCGGGAAGCTAAAGCGTTCAAGGCCGCGCTCCGCCAACGGATTGATAGAGATAATACGCCCGCCGCGCTGCGCCACTTCGCGTAGCGTGGTCAGCATCCGCGGGTGGTTAGTCCCTGGATTATGACCAATACAAATGACCAGGTCACAGTGCGCGAAATCATCCAGTTCGACGGTGCCCTTACCCAGACCGATAGCGCTGGTCAGCCCGACGCTGGTTGGCCCGTGGCACATATTAGAGCAGTCCGGGAAATTGCTGCTGCCGTATTCGCGGGCGAACAGCTGGTAAAGAAACGCGGCTTCATTGGAGGTACGCCCGGAGGTATAAAATTCCACGCGTTCCGGGGAGTCGTAGCTGCGCAGGCGTTCGCCGATTTCGGCAAATGCCACCTGCCATTCGACGGCCTGCCAGGTGTCGGTGACGGCGTCGTACTTCATCGGATGCGTTAGACGGCCAACATTCTCCAGCTCGTAATCGCTGTATTTCCACAGCGCGGCCACGGTGTGCTGGCGGAAGAATTCCGGAGAGGCTTTCTTGCTGGTGGTTTCCCAGGAGACGGCCTTCACGCCGTTCTCACACAGCTCCATCGGCGAACGATGGCTGGGGTCCGGCCACGCGCAGCCGGGGCAGTCGAACCCCTTTACCTGATTCATGCGGAACATCGCGATGACATCGCGCGCGATGGCCTTTTGCGAAAATACCGATGCGGTGACCGCTTTTACCGCTCCCCAGCCACCCGCGGGCCCTTGATAGTCGCTTACACCTGGAACGCCATTACTCATTTTTACCGCTTATTCTGTACGCAATTTCAATGGCGAATACGGTAGCAATTTCTGATGAGCAAAGATTTCCTCTTCACGAGGTACAGCGGCTCTACGCTGTACGGATTAGTCTTCAGCTCCCTCTGGGAGCATAGCGATTCCCCCTCATGCGTCACCGCCACACGAAAAATAGGGTTGATCTGATACGAACAACCTCTTATTTTTCACCTTTCTTTTTTTAATCGGACCCTGCGATGTCAGCTATGAATCAAGCGCAAGCAATAGTGAACAGCAGAATAATAAGAACAATAAGCTGAGGTATTTCTGATGTGGTTATTTATTGGCACCGTCACCGTCGCCTTTTTAGCATCGCTGATGCTGATCTGGCTTGACGACAGAATTGCGGAAACGGAATAAATCCGTGGAGGACGTTCCGCGCCAGCAGGCGGCGCGGAACGAAAAAGCATTACAGCGACTTCGCCAGACGCTCAACGGCGGTTTGCAGACCTTCCAGCGACACCGTAGAGTAGGATAAACGCAGCGTACGGGTATCCGGATTGTCGTTATAGAAGGCTTCACCCGGCACGTAGACCACGCCATTTTCCAGCGTTTTTTCCAGCCACTTCATGGTATCGAACGGATAGCGGAAACGCGCCCACAGGAACATCCCCCCTTTCGGGCGGCTGAACTCAAGATGCTCGCCCAAACGGCTTTCCAGCGCGTCGGCCAGCGCATCGCACTTCTTACGGTAGTCTTCGCGAATGAGCGCAATCTGGTTTTCCAGGCGGCCCAGGCTCAGGTACTCGGCGGTAATCACCTGCGACAGCATGTTAGTGTGCAGATCGGCGGCCTGCTTGACGATCACCGTCTGCTGAGCCAGCCAGTCCGGCATCACGATCCAGCCAATACGCATGCCCGGCGCCAGAATTTTGGAGAAGGTCGAGGTATAGACCACCTGATCTTCACAGCCTAATTCCACCGCATGCTGATACAGCGGACGCTGTACTTCATCGGTAAAGCTGATTTCACCGTACGGATCGTCTTCAATAATCACCACGTCATGCTGCTTCGCCAGCTCAACCAGACGGCGGCGGCGATCGTCGCTCAACGTTTTACCGCCCGGATTACCGAAGGTCGGCACCAGATAAACGGCTTTAACACGCGTGGTGGTCAGCAGCTCGGCGAGCTGTTCCACCAGCATGCCGTTGTCGTCGGTATCGACGCTCAGGATGTTGGCCTGCGCCAGCTGGAACACCTGCAGCGCCGCGAGGTAGGTTGGGCGTTCAACGACAATGGTATCGCCCGGATCGAGCAGGGTACGGGCAACAATATCCAGCGACTGCTGCGAGCCCGAGGTGATATAAACATGGCTTGCCTGACAGGCCACGCCGCGCGCCTGACACAGTTCACTGACGGCCTGGCGCAGCGGCGGGTAGCCTTCGGTCAGCCCGTACTGGAACGCATCGTTAAAGCGTTCGCTCATCACCTTCTGCACCGCCAGCTCCAGCCCTTCGGTATCAAAAAGCTCCGGCGCCGGAATACCACCACCGAGAGAAATCACGCCGGGCAGTTTACTGTGCTTGAGGAGTTCGCGGACGGCGGAAGGTTTGAGTTCCCCCGCGCGCGCGGCGAGTCGCCGATCGTGCATATTCTTTTCCTTTTCTGTCTTGTTGTTGTGTTTACTGCAGACTTTCTTTACGTAGGCCTGATTAGCGAAGCGCCATCAGGCAACCCGACACAGATTGCCGGATGGCGGCTCCGCCTTATCCGGCCTACTATTTTTTATCTTTAATCACCACCAGCGGTTCGATATCGCTCTCTTTTTTAATCACCAGAGATTCATCACCGCGCAGGCAGGTGCCGCCGTAGTTACCGCCAACGGTAAAGGTACATACCTGAATATATTTTCCCGCCACGTTTGGCAAGCACCAAAGCTGCTGGTAAATATTTTTCCGGTCAGTAAATTTACCGCTGGTTTGATCCAGCAGCTGATCGTGACCGCTGACCAGATCGATATTGCTGCCGCAACGGCCGGAAATCGGCTTGATGGCATAGCCGGTTTTAGCCAGATGTTCGCTCACCTCAAAGTCGGTATCCAGCAGATACGGATGGTTCGGGAACAGCGACCACAGCACAGGAAGAATGGCTTTGTTGCCGGGAATGACCGTCCACAGCGGTTCGAAGACCATCACTTCCGGGCGCAGCAACACGTCAATCAGGCGCACTTCGTTATCCGGGTGACCGGTACGAATCGGCACGGCGGCGTATTCGTCTTCATCCACCTCACGCACCTGCTCAATCGCCGTTTCCCACGCCCAGGTTTTCCACACGCAGTTCACCAGACGACCCTCACCGTCAATTAACTGACCGGCAGCATCCCAGCGCAGTTCGTCGAGACCGTAGAGAATTTTGCTCTCGAAGCCCGCCTGTTCAAGGGCGCGCTGCATAAACTGGGCGTGGTAATTTTCTTCCAGATCGTTGTCCTGCATGATGTGCACGAACGGCCTTGCCTGACTGTGCCTCCACGCGCCCACCAGCTCGCCCAGCAGATCTTCCGCCGGGTTATGTCCGTTGCCGCGATAGCCGGTTTTCAGCCACTGTTCAAGGATCAGGCCGCCTTCGGTGTGGCAGGAGGCAGAGTCGGCGTTGTACTCGTAAACCTTCAACCCGCGCTCGTCCATGCAGAAGTCCATGCGCCCGGTGATCATGTCGTGGCGACGACGCTGCCAGGAGAGACGCAGACGCGGCCAGAGGATTTTCGGGATGTCGAACAGCGCCAACAGGTTGTCATCACGCATCACTTTGTCGGTGGCGTGGAGATACATCAGGTGCATCTCGTTGGTCGCTTTAATCAGCTCCTGTTCGGCGCTTTCGGTCATGGTGAAGTACTGGTACGGATCGGCGTTGATCACATGACCGTTGGCGGCAATATACGCCTGCTGGAGCGAATCTTTTTCGTCGAGCCATTTGCCATCAAACTGACCATTGTTCTCCAGACGCGCTCCGCCCAGCTTCAGCGCTGCACCGGCAATCGCCGGCTGCGGCAGGCTATAGCGAGCATCGTCAGTCTGAATCATCCAGCCAAGAATGGTGGTGTCGTCGAAGGTGTCGTGCAGCGTGTAATGGCCGTCTTTCACCTCTAAGGTGAGCTCGCGGGTCCACTGCTGGCCTGCCGGCAATGGCGAGTGCAGCACGTTCTGTTCAGCGATACGTACCTTGTTGCCCAACAGTTGGGTAATCACCGCCACGTGGCCGGTTTCATTAAACTCACCGCCCTTCTGCCAGATAAGCAAAGAGCCGACGAGCGGCGCGCGGCGGGAGCCATTAGCAAAAGCCTGCAGCGGGAGAATGGCGTCGTTCACCACCTGACGCAGATAGCGCAGAGAGAAGATCTCGTAGGCCATGCCCACATCGGTGAAGACAAATCCGTAGTTAATGAACAGGAAGCGGCGGGCAAACTCGACGCACTGCCACTTGTGGCCCATATATTCGTTGTCAATGTAGCTACGAAACGAAGCATCATCAGGCATATCACCTGGTTTTAAGCTGCTGTAATTTGAAGAGTAAATCGCTACGCCGCCCGGCGCATACCCCAACAACGTGCCAAATGGGGCGTCACTATTGGTACTTCCCTTGCTCATGAACCTTCCTCAAACATCGCGTGCGATTTTCTCGCCCGCACGTTGAAATTAATCCAATATACACAAAATCATTCAAGGTGCATCCAGGCGGCAAGCGAGTGAATCCCGATGAGCTTACTTAAGTAAGTGATTCGGGTGAACGAACGCAGCCAACGCAGAGGCAGCTTGAAGGATGAAGTGTATAAAAGTGGATTAATCATACACCCGTGTATGCGAGGATGACCCATTATCGGGAAAAATATTCATCTGAAAAATGGGCAACAGGTGCGCGAGAGAGGTCCGGATTTTTGCCTGAAGCTGCTAAACTTCACTACCTCAACACATCATCAAAATAAGGCGAGCGATTATGTCAGAGAACACCTATCAGCCCCCCAAAGTCTGGGAATGGAAGCAAAACAACGGCGGCGCATTTGCCAATATCAACCGCCCGATTTCCGGTGCCACTCATGAACAAGCGCTGCCGGTAGGCCAGCATCCCCTCCAGCTCTACTCCCTTGGCACGCCGAACGGCCAGAAAGTCACGATTATGCTCGAAGAGCTGCTGGCGGCTGGCGTCACGGAAGCGGAGTACGACGCGTGGCTCATTCGCATTGGCGAGGGCGATCAGTTCTCCAGCGGCTTTGTGGAAGTGAACCCAAACTCGAAGATTCCGGCGCTGAGCGACCACTCAACCACGCCGCCAACCCGCGTGTTTGAGTCCGGCAATATCCTGCTCTATCTGGCGGAAAAGTTTGGTCATTTCCTGCCCAAAGATCCGGCCGGGCGCACCGAAACGCTGAACTGGCTGTTCTGGCTGCAGGGGTCAGCCCCGTTCCTCGGCGGTGGCTTTGGTCACTTTTATAACTACGCGCCGGTAAAGATTGAGTACGCGATTGACCGCTTCACCATGGAAGCCAAACGTCAACTGGACGTGCTGGACAAACAGCTGGCGCGCGGGCGCTACGTGGCAGGGGAAGAATACACCATCGCCGATATCGCCATCTGGCCATGGTATGGCAACGTGGTGCTCGGCAACGTCTACGGCGCGGCGGAATTCCTTGATGCGGGAAGCTACAAAAACGTGCTGCGCTGGGCGCAGGATATCGCCAGCCGCCCGGGCGTGAAACGCGGTCGTATCGTCAACCGTACCAATGGACCGTTGAATGAGCAACTGCATGAACGTCATGCCGCCAGCGATTTTGACACCAATACGGAAGATAAGCGTCAGCAGTAATGGCTTAATTGACCGGGTGCCTGGCGCCCGGTTTTATTGCCCTTCCAGCCGGTATCCCGCCATAAAGTAGCGAACGGTCGTGCTGGAGTCATGCTCTTTAAAGAAGTCCATCACCATTTCTTTGTCCAGCCCGTAACGCCGCGTCAGAATCCCCGCTTCCCAAGCGCTGAGCTGCCGGTCGCCTGTCCTTTCAAACATTCGGTGCGAAAAGCCCAGCACGAACCCGCGTTTATAGTCGGTGCAAAAACCAATCACCTTTTGCGCGCTATCGGCATAAGGCGCCTGTAGCCCCGCCATCAACCCTTTGCCAAAATGGTTATCCATCAGTGTACCCTCAATCGTTATATATAAAATTATATAGCGAATATTTGAGCGGTGGCTAGCGCTATTTGAACGCTAACCCTAAAGGGGAATCCGCCAGCCAATTCCCGGCAGTGTGATCGCGCGAACGGGCATTCGCGCGCAAAGCAAGTATTCTGGAAACAGCGTTTCAAAAATGAGAGAAGGAGATGTTATGTCCTGGCAAGCAAACCCAGCCCGTTATGAACAGATGCAGTATCGCTACTGTGGCCGCAGCGGTTTACAGCTTCCTGCCCTGTCCCTCGGCCTATGGCACAGTTTTGGTCATATTCACGCGCTAGACGATCAGCGCGCACTGCTGCGGAAAGCCTTTGACTGCGGCATCACTCACTTCGATCTGGCGAATAACTACGGCCCGCCGCCGGGCAGCGCCGAGGAGAACTTTGGCCGCCTGTTACGGGAAGATTTTGCCGGTTATCGCGATGAGCTCATCATCTCGACCAAAGCGGGTTATGACATGTGGTCCGGGCCGTACGGCTCCGGCGGCTCGCGTAAGTATCTGCTGGCCAGTCTCGACCAAAGCCTACAGCGTATGGGGCTGGAGTACGTCGATATCTTTTATTCGCACCGTGTCGATGAGCGCACCCCGATGGAAGAGACCGCCAGCGCGTTAGCTCAGGCGGTGCAGAGCGGTAAGGCGCTGTACGTTGGCATCTCGTCATACTCTTCCGAACGCACCCAGGCGATGGTAGAACTGCTGCGTGAATGGAAAATTCCGCTGCTGATTCATCAACCTTCTTATAATCTGCTCAACCGCTGGGTCGACAAGAGCGGACTGCTGGATACGCTTGAGCGCAACGGCGTGGGCTGTATTGCGTTTACCCCGCTGGCGCAGGGCCTGCTAACCGGAAAATACCTGAACGGGATTCCGGAAGGTTCGCGGATGCAGGTGGAAGGCAAAAAGGCGCGCGGCCTGACGGAAAATATGCTGAGTGAGAGCAACCTGAACAGTCTGCGTTTACTCAACGATATGGCGCAACAGCGCGGGCAGTCAATGGCGCAAATGGCCTTAAGCTGGCTGTTGAAAGACAGCCGCGTGACGTCGGTGCTGATTGGCGCCAGCCGACCGGAGCAAATTGAAGAGAACGTGAAAGCGCTGGAAAATCTGCACTTCTCCCGCGAGGAGCTGGCGCTGATTGATAAGCACGTGGCGGATGGTCAGTTAAATCTGTGGCAGGCGTCGTCGGATAAGTAGGACCGTACCGAAAACGTGAATGGGTAGGCCAGACAAGCGTAGCGCCCTCAGGCACCCCGGCGCATATTGCCGGATGGCGGCGCTGCCTTATCCGGCCTACATTGCTATTTTTTCGCGCGGGTGAGGCTATCGAGGTAACCCATCACAAACGCTGAAAGTACAAAAGTCAGGTGAATAATCACGTACCACATCAGCTTGTTATCCGGGACGTTTTTGGCATCCATAAACACCCGTAACAGGTGAATAGACGAGATAGCCACAATCGAAGCCGCCACTTTGTTTTTCAGCGAGGTGGCGTCCATTTTGCCCAGCCAGTTCAGTTTCTCTTTGTGTTCACTGATATCGAGCTGCGAGACAAAGTTTTCATAGCCGGAGAACATCACCATCACCAGCAGGCCGCCGACCAGCGTCATATCCACCAGCGACAGTAGGGTCAGGATCAGATCGGCTTCCGCCATGCTGAAGATATTCGGCAGCACGTGCAGGATCTCCTGAAAGAACTTCAGGGTTAAGGCCAGCAGCGCCAGCGAGAGGCCAAAATAAACCGGGGCGAGGATCCAGCGCGATGCATACATCGCATTTTCCAGAAAGCGTTCCATAGTGTCCTGTTTTCGAGTCAAATTCGCCCTAGTATATCGCAATCACATAACATCATATCAACACTTCGGCTTACACATCGTGGGGACGAATAAAGGGTCGCTGAAAGTCCGGCCAAACCAACGCCACCAGTTCGGGATAGGCCTCCTGAGCAAACTCCTCGTAGCACCGCTGCAGGCTGAGCACCACCGGGTCGACGTCGGTCACCCGCTCGCCTTTCAGGCAGCGACGTTTAATCTCATCGTAATACTCATAGACGGCGCCGTTGAGATTCCGGCAACGTTCCTGCGCTTCAAACAGGCCCGCCTTTTCTTTTAGCTGATCTGTCGACATACGCTTAATTGTCGATTGAACAAAATCGATATACTCGTGGTTAATACGCCAGTACCAGGAAGGGGTAATCCGGCTCATGAGCCCGGCAAAATGATTTTCGCCTTCGTCTTTGTTCAGCGGCGCGGGGGCCGGAGCGGGAACGGTTTCATTATTGGTATCAGACGGTGCGTTATTTTGACCATACATAAAAAATAAAATAATGACGGTAAGTAACAGCAACACCATCACAAAATAAATAATACCGCTCATGGTTTTCTCCACTTTTTTTGATTTTAAAAGTGCGTCATGTTAATGTCAACGAACCTCACTATAATAAAAAACATTCTCCAGCCATTCGACAGACGACGCCTATATGATAGCTGAAACCCTTATCCCAGCCCGTTTCTGCATCGCCGCTATAGATGCGGAAAACAAGGATACACCGCCAGGCCTGCAGGCTGAGCAGGAGAAAGTCTCGCTCGCGACGTGGCAGGACGAGATATTGATTGGCGGCGGTCAATCGCGTAACCCATTGCTTGAGGAGCGCGATCGTCATATTAAAGACAGATTATATCGCATCGCTAAAATTGAAGCTTTTGCACTTATGCTAAATAACCTGGTCGTTCAGGGGGAGATCTCTGCGCTGGAGTTAAGTCAAATTATGGAGCTAAAAACTCAGGAGATAAATGAGGACGGTAATAAAATCTGGCTTAATTTAATGACCCAGGAAAGAACCGCGCCAATGTTTTATAATCTAACGGATAAGTGAGTATGAAACTTGTCGATGTTAGCGCGACTAATATAGCGTTAAGCCCACAGCTCAGTGATGAGACCATTCTTCAGCGTAATTTGCAGACGTTGCGCGAGGAAAAAAACGCCGAGGGGCGTCGCATTTCCGGCCTTTCCGAACCCATTCCCGCGGCGCTGGTGAAAATGAAGTGGCAACATCGCCGCGAAATCTATGGCTATCAAATTAAAGAAGAGATCTTCGGCTCCGCGCTGTGCGAAGTGATGGCGCGTTACCCCCATCTGCGCGACAAAATCCTGGCGCATACGGAATCCTGCTATCAGCACGTCCTGAACCGGGAGGCCGCAACGCTTGAGATTAGTCGCGGCCTCGCCGATGGTCATTACCGCACGTCCAACGTCATCCTGAAAGTTGAAAAGAACGACGAAAAACGCCCGGATCAGCCGATAATGTCGATGGCAAAGTGATTGAACGAGCAGCTTCCGCGCTGCGCCTGGCTTTCTAACGACACTGCTACCAGCCCCACTTTTGCCCCAACCCACTTCCCTTTGCCCGCGGCGAAAGGCTGAGCCACCCGCTGCCAGTTCGCCTCGCCGCTACGCCAGGCAAAGCGGCAGATGCCGCCGTGAGAAACCTCGACCGACATTGTGCAGGTGGTGCTATCCAGCGTCGCGATGACTTCGCGGCGTTCGCGTACCACGCCCGCATCGCTCATCCAGCCGGTCAGCCACAGCAGCCGAGACTGCCCGTCACGTTTTTCCAGCAGCAGCGCGGCATAACGTTCACCGTAGATAACCAAACCGCCCGCATCGCCGCTGGCTTCAGCATTCAGCGTCAGCGTGGTTTCGGCGCTAAACTGCCAGGCCGGAAATTTTTGCAGCAGCAGGTTGGGCAGCCAATAGAAATGTTGCTTATCTTCGCCGCGGGGTAGTTCGCAGCAGCGGAGATTCAACTGGCCATCGCCCGGCAGCAGCCACCGGGGATCCGGATTAGCCTGCCACTGCCACTGTAGCCCCGGCACGCCTGAGGCAAAGTCATCGTCGGTTTGCGGCAATAATGGGGGTGAAGGCGGTAAGCTCGCCGGACGCGGCCAGCGCATCACCGGTTGCCCGGCGCCGTCATCCCCCAGCGGCTCGCCAATACGCGGCCAACCGTCCTGCTCCCAGCGCATTGGCTGGAGGTGAACGATGCGCCCATACAGATGCGCATCCTGGAAATGGACAAACCAGCATTCGCCGTCATCCAGCTCAACCCAGCCGCCCTGATGTGGACCATTAACCGGGGTATTCCCCTGAAACAGAACGTTTTTCGCTTCCCAGGGGCCGCTCATGCTGCGGGCACGCAGTACCGTTTCCCAGCCGGTTTCGACGCTGCCTGCTGGGGCAAAAATGTAGTACCAGCCGCCGCGCTTGTAGACTTTTGGCCCTTCAAGCGTCGGCTGGTCGCAGCTGCCGTCGTAAATGATCTGCCCTTCACCGCGCAGCGAGGTGCCGTCAGGTGACATGGCGAACAGCTGAAGCTGGTGTTTGATTCCGCTACGGCTATGGGCAAAGGCGTGGACCAGCCAGGCGTCACCGTTGTCATCCCAGAACGGGCAGGGGTCGATCCAGCCTTTCGCGGGCTGCACGCAGTGCGGCGCGCTCCATTCACCCCACGGATCGTCGGTCCGGCACATGAAAATACCTTCATCCGGGGTGCTGAAAAAGACCCACAGCTGATTGCCGTGCCAGCGAATTGACGGTGCCCATACGCCTTTTCCCGGCTGGTACTGGTTGTAACCCGCCAGGGGTAAAGACTGAAAAACATGGTTGATGATCTGCCAGTTAACCAGGTCGGTCGAATGCAGGATCGGCAGCGCGGGCATATGGTTGAAACTCGACGAGACCATAAAAAAGTCGTCGCCGACGCGAACAATATCCGGATCCGAATAGTCGGCGCAGAGGATCGGGTTATGATAATCATGTGAAGTCATCGTCGTTTCCTCAGGCTTTATGTAATACGCCGCTGACGGCTTCAGGTTCGGCCTGCACCGCCGCCTGCTGGCGTGCGGAAAGGTCGCGTTGAATGGTCGCCATAGCGCGGTCGTCCAGCTTATAGAAGCGCGACAGCCACCATAGCACCAGGTACGAGAGCGATGGCCCCAACGTCAGCAGGCCAACGATGCCCATCGTCGCCATCGGTGTTTGTTCGGTGACGCCCGCCTGATAGCCAAACAGCCCCAACGAGAAACCGACGACCGCGCCAGCGACCGCCATACCCATTTTCAGCGCAAACAGGTTGCCGGAGTAGGACAGGCCAGTAATACGGCGGCCAAACTTCCACTCGCCGTAGTCGGCGGCGTTCGCCATCATGTTCCATTTAAACGGTTGATACATCTGATGGAAGAATCCCACAAGGAAGTACAAAGGGAACACGACGGGTAGCCAGGTCGGCGGCACGAAGAACATCACCACACCGACTGCGACCAGCAGCAGGTTAATATTTTTAAACAGCGAAACCGCGCGGTAACGCTTCGCCAGCCAGCCCGCCGCGATGCTGCCGATAATGGTACCGACCACGCTAGTCGAGACAAACGCCGACTTCATCGCCGTCCCGGCCGCAGACTCGACGCCGCCCATCATCAAATAAGTGGCGTAATACAGCGTTGCCGCGCTGCGCATCACCCCTGCCATGCTGGAGAAGAAGGTAATGATCGCCACGACCCGCCACTGATCGTTGGCCAGCAGCGAGCGCAGATCTTCGCGAATGCTACCCTGTTGTTCTACCGCGGGCGCCACGCGTTCTTTAGTAGAGAAGAAACAGAAAGCCAGCATCACAATGGCGATGGCCCCCATAATGCCCATGGTGGCCTGAAAGCCGAACTGCTTATCTTCTTTACCCAGGTAGTCGACCAGAAACAGCGTGGCGACAGAGACCATCAGACCGGCCACGGACGAAATCGTAAAACGATAAGATTGCGCCGACAGGCGATCTTTCTCATCGCGGGTGATCACACCACCCAACGCGCAGTAGGGGATATTGATAAAGGTGTAACACAACATCAGCAAGGTATATGTCAGGTAGGCGTAAACCAGCTTACCGGAAGCGCCAAAATCGGGCGTAGTGAAGGTCATCACCGCCAGCACGGCGTAGGGAATCGCAAACCAGATCAGCCATGGGCGGAAGTGGCCCCAGCGGGTTTTGACCCGGTCAGCGACAATGCCCGTCAGCGGGTCGGTAATCGCATCCAGCACGCGCGTTACGAGGAACATCACCCCCACCGCCGCCGCAGACAAGCCGTAAATATCGGTGTAAAACCAGGTCAAAAACATCGTTACCGAGGAGTAGACAATACCGCAGGCGGCATCGCCCATGCCGTATCCCAGCTTTTCGGTAATAGACAACTTTGTATCGTTTGCCACACTTATATCCTCCTGAATTGAAGTGGTTTCAATGTAGAAGGATGGGATTGGCAATTATATTGTCATTTTTCGTACTGGTATTACGTTTTCTAACAACTGCGAAAGTTATCACACAACTAAATTACTTGTTATACATCTTTCATTTTTGTGACATTACACCAATCTGAACACGGAAATAGCCGATTTCAGTTCACCGGTATGCTGTTGCTGCTGATGCGCAACCTGAATAGTTTGCGCCACGTGCTGCACGTTCTCCTGCACGCTGGCGTCGATATGCGCAATGCTGCCTTTCATCTGTAATACGCTGGCGCGCTGCTGGTCGCTCATTGATGACAACACGTCGACACAGGCCTGTAGGCTGTCGATGTTATTGATGATCGCCGCCATGGTTTTTCCCGCTCTTTCTACTTGCTCAGCGCCCTGATGGGTGCTCTCGACGGAAGCGGCCACCAGCTGGCGAATGTCCCGCGCCGCACCTTCACAGCGCAGCGCCAGGGTACGGACTTCAGCTGCCACCACCGCAAACCCTTTCCCATGAGCACCGGCCCGCGCCGCTTCAACGGAGGCGTTGAGCGACAGAATATTGGTCTGGAAGGCTATACCGTCGATGAGCTCAAGGATACCGCCAATCTTCAGCGATTCATCACGGATGTGCGACATGGACGCCATGGCAGAACGGATATTCTCCCCCCCTTCCCGCGCCACAGCGCTGGCCTGCCCGGCGAGTTCGCGCGCTTCGCTGGCCTTTTCACTGGTTAACGATGCCGCACCGGCAAGCTGCTCCATGGCGCTGGCGGTGACCGCTAACGACCGCGCCTGGCTGTCGGTGCGTTCGGAGAGCGCGGTGTTACGTTGCAGTAGCGTCTGTGAGGCATCCAGTAGTTGCGATACATTACCGCTGACCTGCTCAAGCGTGTTACGCATGGCATCCAGCGTCAGGCTAAAAGTTTTCGCAAAGGGTGAGCGGCTGGTTTTGGTGTCGCGCTCCAGCGTCAGGTAGCCCGACTCGCGGTTAATGACCGCCGCCAGCTTCGCAACCTCGCTGGCCGACCGTGCATCCTGCTCCATCCGTACCGCCAGGAAGACCAGGAATACCGTCTGCGCCACGACGTACACCGCGTGCATAATCACCATATGCAGACCGGCGTGCATAAACACGGTGATATTAAACAACCCGTATTCCTGTAAATAATTAAATACCAGGTGGTGAACGGCAATCACCCCCGCGCCCATAATTAATGGCCGCCAGTCGCGCCAGGCGAGCAGCGCAGACAGCAAAACAAATACCGAAAAATGATATTCGGTCTCGCCGCCGCCAAGCTGAATCAGCAGTGCGGAATAGGCCATTAGAATAAACGCATAAACTAAGCGAGTGATGAGTTTGCCCGCAAAAATCAGCGTCATCAAGGTGGCAAGTCCCGCCAGAATCGTCGCCACCAGCAGTGCCAGACTGGGGTTATCATTCATCCAACCCACTCCCAGCGAAACGCCCCACATCACCCAGGCCAGCACCAATAATAGCCGGTCTGCTCTTTGGCGAATTGAGGATAACGAGATCAGGTCGCGATGCGAACCTTCAGCTTGTCGCAATGCTATTATGGCCATGATATTTTCCGCCCGCTGTAGATATATATTATTGTTAGCGTTCAGAATTAAGCGTAGGAAGGTTATTTAAGACTAGCCACTCTCATATTTAAATTATATTGCTACATTTAAGCGCCACTAAATATTATTTAAATAGTTTTGGATATAACTCGCTGAAACAGGACTTAAGATAAATATGATATTACTTAGGGAAGAATAACGGATGGCGCTGAATGCGCCATCCGGGATGAGATTATTTTTTCGCGACGGTCTCTTCACCAACCAGCCCAATCTTCAGATAGCCAGCCTGATGCAGCGTATCCATCACCTTCATCATCGTTTCATAGTCCACCGTTTTATCGGCACGGAAGAAGATGGTGGTGTCTTTCTTGCCTTCCGTCAGCGCATCCAGCGCCGGCACCATGCTGTCATCGGTAATAGGGTCGTTACCGAGGAACATCGATTTATCCGCTTTCACCGACAGGTAGACCGGTTTTTCCGGGCGCGGCTGCGGCTGGCTGGAGGAGGCCGGCAGATTGACTTTAACATCAACCGTCGCCAGCGGCGCGGCGACCATAAAGATAATCAACAGAACCAACATGACGTCGATAAACGGCGTCACGTTGATTTCATGCATTTCGCCGGTATCGTCCAGATTTTCATTAAGACGCATTGCCATAGGGCATTAACCTACTCGTAATTTCTGGGCGGTACGAACCGGATGCACGCCGCTGGCGCTCAGATCCAGATCGCGACTCTGCAGCAGCAGAACCTGCGCTGCCACATCGCTCAGGTTAGCCTTGAAGCCACCGATGAGGCGCGCGAAGACGTTATAGATGACCACCGCCGGAATCGCGGCGAAAAGGCCAATTGCCGTTGCCAGCAGAGCTTCTGCGATACCTGGCGCAACAACGGCCAGATTCGTGGTTTGCGTCTGGGCGATACCGATAAAGCTGTTCATGATGCCCCACACGGTACCGAACAGGCCGACGAACGGAGAGATAGCGCCGATGGTCGCCAGGAAACCGTTACCCCGTCCCATATGACGGCCTACCGCCGCCACGCGACGCTCCAGGCGGAAACCGGTACGTTCTTTAATCCCTTCGTTATCTTCCGAACCCGCAGAGAGCTCCAGTTCGTTCTGCGCTTCGTTGATTAACTGGCTGCTCAGGCTCTGCGCGTCAAACGCGGCGGCCGTTTCGTGCGCCTGATTGAGGGAACGCGCGTCCGCTAACAGTTTCTGCTCGCGCTTGAGGCGGCGCTTATGAGAAAGGAGCTCAGCCCCTTTACTGAAGAAAATTGCCCAGGTGATGACGGATGCCAGTATCAAGCCAATCATGACCACTTTAACCACGATGTCGGCATGATGATACATACCCCAAACGGAGAGATCCGCCTGCATCAAATTATTACCCACTGTGTATCTCCAGGACGTAAATCACAAAATCTGAGGACAATAATATCAAAACAACGTCGAATTGATAGTAGTTCTCATTAGTATTTACATATTGACTTAAATCACACTTACTTTCCTTGCGCTTACGCAGTAAAAAAGTTTTCTGCACGGTTTTTGGCAAAATTTTCTGCTGTATGTGCAAGGAACGCTACATCGCTGAGGCAATCGTGATAGTTTAGACGTCCAGACGTATAAAAACAGGTATATCCAACATGGCAGACAAGCACCTCGATACCGCGCTGGTTAACGCCGGACGCAGCAAAAAATATACCCAGGGATCGGTGAACAGCGTGATTCAACGCGCCTCATCGCTGGTTTTTGACACGGTCGCCGCCAAGAAGCATGCGACCCACAACCGCGCTAACGGCGAGCTGTTTTATGGCCGTCGCGGCACGCTAACCCACTTTTCGCTGCAGGAAGCCATGTGCGAACTGGAAGGCGGCGCCGGCTGTGCCCTCTTCCCCTGCGGCGCGGCGGCGGTGGCAAATACTATCCTCGCCTTCGTTGAACAGGGCGACCACGTGCTGATGACCAACACCGCTTACGAACCGAGCCAGGATTTTTGCACCAAAATTCTCAGTAAGCTTGGCGTCGCCACCAGCTGGTTCGATCCCATGATTGGCGCTGAAATTGCGAACCTGATTCAGCCGAACACCAGAATCGTGTTCCTCGAATCTCCGGGTTCCATCACCATGGAAGTTCACGACATCCCGGCGATCGTCGCCGCCGTTCGCAGCATCGCTCCTGAAGCCATCATCATGATCGACAACACCTGGGCGGCAGGCGTGCTGTTTAAAGCGCTGGATTTTGGCATCGATATTTCGATTCAGGCGGGCACCAAGTACCTGATTGGCCACTCAGATGCCATGGTCGGCACGGCGGTATCGAACGAGCGCTGCTGGGCACAACTGCGTGAGAACGCCTATTTGATGGGGCAGATGCTCGACGCCGACACGGCCTATATGACCAGCCGCGGCCTGCGTACGCTCGGCGTGCGTCTGCGTCAGCACCATGAAAGCAGCCTGAAAGTCGCCGAATGGCTGGCGCAACAGCCGCAGGTGGCGCGCGTCAATCATCCGGCGTTACCGGGCAGCAAAGGGCATGAATTCTGGAAGCGCGACTTCACCGGCAGCAGCGGTCTGTTCTCCTTCGTACTGAACAAACGCCTGAATAATGACGAGTTGGCAAACTACCTCGACCACTTCTCGCTGTTCAGCATGGCTTATTCCTGGGGCGGATTCGAATCGCTGATTCTGGCTAATCAGCCGGAAGAGCTGGCCAGCATTCGTCCAGACGGGGTGATTGATTTTGAAGGTACGCTGATCCGCCTGCACATCGGTTTGGAAAACGTTGACGATCTGATTGCGGATTTAGCGGCAGGATTCGCCCGCATCGTGTAACATAGCCCAAGCCCGGTACGGTCAGTGCCGGGTGGGTTAGCAATATTTTTGGCGCGTCCAGCGGAGGCGCCACCGATGTTGAGAACAGTCGGTTCCCGAGTTCACATCGCCGCCAGGCGTAAACCTATGTCACCCGGTTGTCAGCCAGACTGAACAATGCGGCTTCATTTGTTGCGTCCGGGATCAAGGTGTTCTTCAGAATTCGGGCGTACAATAAGTGAAAACGCTGTTCCACAGGAATGTCCATGGTCGTTATTCAAGATATTGTCGCCGCGCTTTGGCAGCACGATTTTGCTGCACTGGCGAATCCGCACGTCGTGGGGATCGTTTATCTGGTCATGTTTGCTACGCTGTTTCTGGAAAACGGCCTGCTCCCCGCATCATTTTTACCCGGCGATAGCCTGCTGCTATTGGCAGGGGCGCTCATCGCCAAGGGCGTAATGGGCTACGTCCCTACCCTCGTCATTCTGACGACGGCCGCCAGCCTTGGCTGCTGGCTGAGCTATATTCAGGGGCGCTGGTTGGGCAACACTAACGTCGTGAAAGGTTGGCTGGCACAGCTGCCGGATAAATACCACCAGCGCGCGACCTGCATGTTTGACCGTCACGGGCTGCTTGCATTGCTTGCGGGTCGCTTCCTGGCGTTCGTGCGTACGCTGCTGCCAACGATGGCGGGAATTTCCGGTCTGCCTAACCGTCGCTTCCAGTTATTTAACTGGCTGAGCGCGCTGCTGTGGGTTGGCGTGGTCACCGGCTTTGGCTATGCCATCAGCATGATTCCATTCGTGAAACGTCATGAAGATCAGGTGATGACCTTCCTGATGGTTCTGCCGATCTTCCTGCTGGTTGCCGGGCTGCTCGGCACGGTAATTGTGGTGATTAAGAAAAAATACTGCGACGCCTGATGGCGGCGCCTTGCCATCTGTAGGCCGGATAAGGCGTTTATGCCGCATCCGGCAATGTGCGGCAGCGTTGCCTGATGGCGCTACGCTTATCAGGCCTACCCGTTACATTCCGCGCAGTCTTGCCGCATCCTCGCCCGGCGTCAGGCCAAAAAACCGTTTAAACTCTCGACTGAACTGCGACGCGCTCTCGTAGCCCACCTGCATCGCCGCCGCGCTGGCTTTCAGGCCGTCGTGCGCCATCATCATCCGAGCTTTGTGCAGCCGATAGGCTTTCAAATATTGCAGCGGCGAAGTACTGGTTACCGACTTAAAATTATGGTGGAACGCCGACAGGCTCATATTGGCCTCGGCGGCCAGCTGATCGACGCTCAGCGTTTCGCTGTACTGGCTCTCAATCCGCTTGAGCACGCGGCTAATCTGGCTGAAGTGGGTCTGGCGGCTTACCAGCGCCATCAGCGCGCCGCCGCGCGGCCCGGTGAGCACGTGGTAGAGCATTTCGCGGATAATTTGCTTGCCGAGAATACGGGCATCCAGCGGCCGTTCCATCACGTCCAGCAGACGTTCGGCAGCGCAAAGGATCTCTTCGGACAACGTCGCCGCGTTAATCCCGCTTTCCGCCATCGCCGGGCGGAACAGCGGGTCTTCACCGATATCCATGAGCAATTCCTGGAGCTGGAAAATATCGACGTCGAGACGCAATCCGGCCAACGGGGCCTCAGCGGTGGCAAAAGTTTCACATTCGAAGGGTAAAGGTACGGTGAGCAGCAGATATTCATTGGCATCGTAGCGAAAGGTACGATCGTTGATATAGCCAATTTTATAGCCGGAAAAGAGAAACACGATGCCCGGTCGGTACATGACCGGCGTGCGGCCACTGGGCTGGCTGCCGTAGATCAGCTGGATGTCGGGCAGCAGGGTACGCAGGTTTTGTTCGTTATTTTTCAGCTGCTTAATTTTTTCTGTCAGCAGCGCACAGATCGCTTCACGGTTCTTCAACGAAGGCTCCAGATACCTTTTTTCACGCTCTCATTGTGGCCGTGATTAACGTGATTCTCCAGCCTTATGGAGAAATGGGCAAGACAAACGCAGAAATGTGCATTGAGAGGTACGGCAACGAGGACCACAATGATGTCATTCGGCGACGACCTTCGCCGCCTTGTTTTTCCATCCACCAAGAAGGGAACGAGCAATGTTTAATTTTGATCTTCACACCCCGACCCGTATTCTGTTCGGTAAAGGCGCTATCGAAAATCTGCGCGCTCAGATCCCCGCTGACGCTCGCGTGCTGATCACCTACGGCGGCGGCAGCGTGAAAAAAACCGGCGTGCTGGACCAGGTACTGACCGCACTGAAGGGGCTGGACGTGCTGGAATTTGGCGGTATTGAGCCAAACCCGTCCTATGAAACGCTGATGAACGCGGTGAAAATTGCCCGCGAACAGAAAGTGACCTTCCTGCTGGCGGTCGGCGGCGGTTCCGTCCTGGACGGCACAAAATTTATCGCTGCGGCAGCGCACTATGATGCAAGCATCGACCCGTGGGAAATCCTCGAGACCTACGGCAGCAACGTTAACAGCGCCATCCCGATGGGTTCCGTTCTGACTCTGCCAGCAACCGGCTCCGAGTCGAACAAAGGCGCGGTCATCTCCCGTAAAACCACCGGCGACAAGCGTGCCTTTATGTCTTCGCACGTCCAGCCGCAGTTTGCCATTCTTGACCCGGTTTACACCTACACTCTGCCGCCGCGTCAGGTCGCGAACGGCGTGGTTGATGCCTTCGTGCATACCGTTGAGCAGTACGTCACCTATCCGGTTGACGGCAAAATTCAGGACCGTTTCGCCGAAGGCATTCTGCTGACGCTGGTTGAAGAAGGCCCGAAAGCGCTGAAAGATCCGGAAAACTACGACGTGCGCGCCAACATTATGTGGGCGGCGACTCAGGCGCTGAACGGCCTGATTGGCGCAGGCGTACCGCAGGACTGGGCAACCCATATGCTGGGCCACGAACTGACCGCCATGCACGGGCTGGATCACGCCCAAACGCTGGCTATCGTTCTGCCTGCACTGTGGAATGAAAAACGCGAAACCAAGCGCGCAAAACTGCTGCAATACGCTGAACGCGTCTGGAACATTACCGAAGGTTCTGACGATGCGCGTATCGACGCCGCTATCGCCGCAACCCGCAGTTTCTTCGAACAAATGGGCGTGCCGACTCGCCTGTCCGACTACGGTCTGGACGGCAGTTCCATTCCGGCGCTGCTGAAAAAACTCGAAGAGCACGGTATGACCAAACTGGGTGAAAATCAGGATATTACCCTTGAAGTGAGCCGCCGTATTTACGAAGCAGCCCGTTAAGCCCTTCCTCACTTTTTGCTCTAAGCATGTCGAGCACACCCCAGAAGCTTACCCCCGTAAGTGGCTGGGGTGAGCTGACGCAGACAGCGCATCTGTAGCTTGAAAGGCGACGAGCAAGCTTTCGTTTTTGCATATTTCGACCAGACTTAATCATACAAATCTTATCGGGGCATGCCCCAATAAGCTGATGAAAAGGAGAAATGCATGACACATCCAACCGTGATTAAACTGCACGATGGCAATGTAATGCCGCAGCTGGGCCTGGGCGTATGGCAGGCCAGTAATGAAGAAGTGGTTACCGCAATCCACAAAGCGATTGAGGTCGGCTACCGTTCTATTGATACTGCCGCCGCCTACAAGAACGAGTCGGGCGTGGGCAAAGCCATTCACAGCGCGGGCGTGGCGCGTGAGGATCTGTTCATCACCAGCAAGCTGTGGAATGACTCCCATCTGCGCGCCGCCGACGCGCTGCAGGAGAGCCTGGAACATTTACAGCTGGACTACCTCGATCTGTATCTGATCCACTGGCCGGTCCCCGCCTCTGACCACTATATTGCGGCCTGGAAAGCGCTGATTGAACTGCAAAAACAGGGGCTGGTGAAGAGCATCGGCGTGTGTAACTTCCAGGTTCCACATCTGCAACGACTGATTGATGAAACCGGCGTGGCGCCGGTGATTAACCAGATTGAACTGCATCCGCTGATGCAACAACGTCAGCTGAACGCGTGGAACGCTACCCACAAGATTCAGACCGAATCCTGGAGCCCGCTGGCGCAGGGTGGCGAAGGCGTTTTCGATCAGAAAATCATCCGTCATCTTGCCGACAAATACGGCAAAAGCCCGGCGCAAATTGTGATTCGCTGGCACCTCGACAGTGGTCTGGTGGTCATTCCGAAGTCGGTCACGCCATCACGCATCGCCGAGAACTTCGACGTCTGGGATTTCCGCCTGGATAAAGACGAACTGAGCGACATTGCGACCCTGGATAAGGGCAAGCGGTTAGGGCCGGATCCGGACCAGTTCGGCGGTTAACCACTCAAGCCCGGCAATCGTCGGGCTTTTTTCAGAAATCATCAATACCTTTCCCTCACCGCGTCTTGATAACCTTGCGACAATCGCTCTTCTTACGGGACGTCGCTATGAAATATCTCCTCGCAGGGTCATTGTGCTTCATCTTCTCCACATTCAGTTCTGTGACCTCTGCAACGGACTCCCTTGAATACACCATCCGACAGATTTATCAGCCTTATATCGAAAGCACTCCCGTCGCCACGTTTGGCGGCGCAATGGTCTCAGCCCGAATGGGCCAGGCGCTAACGCTGGATGAACGTTTAACGCTGCCGGGAGATATGGGCTGGCTGGGTTACGACCCCATCTGCAACTGCCAGGATTTTGACAATCTGGTGCTGGAGAACGTCGCGATTACCCGCAAAGATGCCTCTCATGCAGAGGCCACCGTACGCTTTCGCCCCTTTCGCGATCGGAGTGAAAGCGTCACGCAAACGCTGAGCATGATGATGGAAAACCACCGCTGGGTTATTGACGACATTATCAGCGAGCAGGATAGCCTGTACCAGCAGCTCAACGCCAGCAACCAGCAAACCCTCGCCGCGTTGTCGGCGTTGCAGAGACCGCGCCCTGAAGATTTCATCCGTACGTTGTACCAGCATATTGACGATAATACCTGGCCGTGGACATGGATGGTTTCACCCGATTATGACCAGGTGATTAATGCCTATCAGCACGCGGTCTCCCGCCAGGACGCAGACAGAAGCAGCGATGGATTGCTTTATCACAATCCGCTTTGTGACTGTATTGCAACTCAGCCTGTCAGGCTCAATACGCTGAATGTAATGGAAAGCACCCTTCATCGGGCTCGCGTGCAGGTTAACGTGACAATAGGTAAAACAGCATTCACTCAGGAGATCGTCTTACAGCGCATTGAGGATGAGTGGAAAATCGCTGACGTTATTCGCAGGCAGGACGGTAGCCTGATGGCGAAAATGCGGGCCGCGACGGCACGCATAGAACAGCAATAGCGTTAACGCTAATCCACCAGGGTGATGAACTTCCCGGCAGCATTAATGCTGCCGGGATGACTTTCTTAACGACCCACCGTCGTTTTAGCGCGCTTCTTCGCACCGGCATTAACCAGACGAGACGGCGCAGCAGGCGCTTTCTTTGCTCCCGTCGGCGTCTGGCGCTGGTGCGCCACCGGCGTATGCTTGGTGAGCGCCGGGCGGGTGTTGCGGTTCTGACGACGCGCTTCGCGCATTTCATCGATGGTCGGTGCCGGCACCAGGCAGTCGCGACGGCTGCCGATCAGGTGCTTTTTGCCCATTGCTTCCAGCGCGGTACGTATCAGCGGCCAGTTTGCCGGATCGTGGTAGCGCAGCAGCGCTTTGTGCAGACGGCGTTGCTTATCCCCCTTTGGAATCACCACGTCTTCACTCTTATAGCCAATCTTACCCAGCGGGTTTTTGCCGGTGTAGTACATGGTGGTTGAGTTCGCCAGCGGTGACGGATAGAAGTTCTGCACCTGATCCAGGCGGAAGCGGTGCTGCTTGAGCCACAGCGCCAGATTCACCATATCTTCGTCGCGCGTCCCCGGGTGTGCGGAGATAAAGTACGGAATCAGATACTGCTCTTTACCCGCCTGCTTCGAGTAGGTGTCGAACAGCTCTTTAAAGCGGTGATAGCTGCCCATTCCCGGCTTCATCATCTTCGACAGCGGCCCTTCCTCGGTGTGCTCCGGCGCAATCTTCAGGTAGCCGCCGACGTGGTGCGTCGCCAGCTCTTTGATATAGCGCGGATCTTCCACCGCCAGGTCGTAACGCACCCCGGAGGCAATCAGGATTTTCTTGATGCCTTTCAGGTCACGGGCGCGGCGATACAGGTTGATGGTCGGCGTGTGGTCGGTATCCATATGCGGACAGATTTCCGGATACACGCAGGAGAGGCGGCGGCAGGTTTGCTCGGCGCGCGGTGATTTACAGCGCAACATATACATGTTGGCCGTTGGGCCGCCCAGATCGGAGATAATGCCGGTAAAGCCGGGAACCGTGTCGCGAATAGCTTCGATCTCATTGATGATCGAATCTTCCGAACGACTCTGAATAATGCGCCCTTCGTGCTCGGTAATCGAGCAGAAGGAACAGCCGCCAAAGCAGCCGCGCATGATGTTAATCGAGAAGCGGATCATCTCATACGCCGGAATACGCGCTTTGCCGTATGACGGATGCGGCACGCGCTGGTACGGCAGGGCAAATACGCTGTCCATCTCTTCGGTCGAGAGCGGAATAGCCGGCGGGTTGATCCAGATATAGCGATCGCCCTGCTTCTGCATCAGCGCGCGGGCGCTGCCCGGGTTGGTTTCATGGTGCAGAATGCGCGAGGCATGCGCGTACAGCACCTTGTCGCCCTTCACTTTCTCAAAAGACGGCAGCAGCACGTAGGTTTTTTCCCATGGCTTCGGGCGCGGCGGCTGTACGGTGATGGCTCTGGCTTCCTGCTTTTTCGGCGCGACGGGTTTGTTGTCGGCGCACGGCAGATCTTCGCCATACGGGTGCGGAATCGGGTCGATTTTCCCCGGGGTGTCGATGCGGGTAGAGTCGACGCCGGACCAGCCCGGCAGCGCTTCTTTGACAATAATCGCCGTATTACGCACGTCGCGAATTTCAGTAATCTTTTCACCCTGCGCCAGACGGTGCGCCACTTCCACCAGCGGACGTTCGCCGTTGCCGAACATCAGCATGTCAGCTTTGGCGTCAATCAGCACCGAACGACGCACGGTATCCGACCAGTAATCATAGTGCGCGGTACGACGCAGGCTGGCTTCGATGCCGCCGAGAATCACCGGCACATCTTTCCACGCCTCTTTACAGCGCTGGGTATAGACCAGCGTCGCGCGATCCGGGCGCTTGCCCGCCACGTTGTCCGGTGTGTAGGCATCGTCGTGACGCAGCTTACGGTCGGCGGTATAGCGGTTAATCATCGAGTCCATATTGCCGGCGGTCACGCCGAAGAACAGATTCGGTTTACCCAGACGCATAAAGTCGTCTTTGCTGTTCCAGTCAGGCTGGGCGATGATCCCCACGCGGAAGCCCTGCGCTTCCAGCATACGGCCACAGATCGCCATGCCGAAGCTCGGATGGTCGACATAGGCGTCGCCGGTTACCAGAATGATGTCGCAGCTATCCCAGCCAAGTTGATCCATCTCTTCACGTGACATCGGCAAAAACGGTGCCGGCCCAAAGCAGGCGGCCCAGTACTGCGGCCAGGAGAAAAGGTCGCGATCCGGTTGGATCAGGGAGATAGCGCTCATATTGCTTCCAAAAGAATTGGCAAAAAAATAATCAAAGGTCGGGGATTATAAGCCCGATTGTCCTATGAATGAAGCGGGAATTTTTAACGCGGTGCGGGTCCCGGCGCTCGGCCGGGCTACAGTAGGCCTGATAAGCGTAGCGCCATCAGGCAATTCGGCGCACATTGCCGGATGGCGGCGTACACGCCTTATCCGGCCTACTAATACTACGGAGCCGGGTTGACCAAAATCTGTCCGATAGAACCGCGGTCTGCCAGTTCCAGCGTTTGGCTGACGTACTGGAACGGGAAGTGCGGCCACGACGGCTGGCCATAATAAACCAGCAGCTCGACCTGACCGTCAACCCAGACGGTATCTTTCCAGCCGCGATCCTCCGGCAACGGCATCGCGCCGTTAACGTTACGGATCTGGAACATCACCCCTTCAATATGGAACGACTGCGGCGCGTCGGCGCGAACCGTCCAGCGCTCCCAGGTGCCCTGCTGCGCGGTAATATCGATACGCTGCGGGTCCCACAGCTGACCGTTGATGCCAGGATCGTCGCTCAACTGGATATCGCGACTGCGAATCGGCGTACCGCTGAGGATTTCCGTCGGCAGGATGCGCATCGGTAAGTTATCGGTCACTAACGGCAGCAGCCCCGTCGGACGAAGGGTCAGTACCAGCGTAGAAACCAGAATGCTCGACGGCTCGAAGAAGCCGCGGATACGATCCATGATGCTGGCGGACTCACCGCAGGTAATAGACACTTCATCGCCGTTGGTCATATCCACCAACACTTCCCGGCGCTCACCCGGTGCCAGCGACAGCTGAGTGGTGGAGACCGGCGCGGGTAAGAAACCCTGATCGCTGGAGATGACGTGCAGCGCGCGGCCATCGCTCATGCGCAGCATATAGCGGCGCGAGTTAGAGGCATTCAGCAGGCGCAGGCGTACCCAGCCGCGGGAAACTTCCACATAAGGCCCCTGCACGCCGTTCACCAGCAGCGTATCGCCGACGAAGCCACCGCTGCCCGGTTCTTCGTAGACCGGCGTACCAAAGTTATCCAGACGTTTGTCCTGAATGATGACAGGGAAGTCGTCCACACCGTAATGGTTAGGGAAAGGTAAGGACTTACTAACTTCATCTTCGATCAGCCACATACCCGCGAGGCCGTTATAGACCTGCTGAGCCATGTGGTTCGGCGTATTGGCCTGATACCACAGCGTGGCGGCGCTCTGACGAATTGGCAACACCGGCGCCCAGTCGGCGTTCGGCGTCATCATCCGCGCCGCGCCGCCGATCAGCGGCCCCGGCACCTGCAGACCGCGTACGGTCATCGCGACGTTTTCGGTGAGTCGGTTACTGTAGATAAGCTTAACGTCATCGCCGCTCCAGACGCGGATCGTCGGCCCCAGATAGCGACCGTTGACGCCCCATACCGGCGCCCGAGTGCCCTGAGTGAACGACCAGTGCGCGCGCTGTAGCGTTAAGAACAGCGGCTGTCCGCGACGCGACTCCAGCAGCGGAGGCACCGGCAGCACGGGTTGTTTCCCTGCGGCCTGCGCCCTCAGCGGCACCGCGCCTGCACAAAGCGCAACGCCCGAAGCCTGAATAAACTGACGCCGACTGAGTGACATATAAGCTCCATCAAAACTGACAAATCAAAAGTGGGAAATCACTTTCCCGACAGCAAAAAATCTACGGCGCGAGCGTTTGCTCACGCCGTCAACAGGGCATTACTTTTTCGCGGCGGCTTCGCGTTGGGCCACTTCCTGGTCCAGCTCATCGATTTTAGCCTTCATCACTTCCCGGCAGTGCTTCGCCAGATCGCGCACCTGGTCTTTGCCCCACGCGCTGGTGTCGATAGGATCCAGCATTTCCACAATCACCTGGCCGTTATTCCAACGGTTGAGTTTGATTTTATTGGAGGTATTCGACACGCACACCGGGATAATCGGCACGCCCGAAGCGATAGCCGCGTGGAACGCGCCGGTTTTGAACGGCAGCAGGCCGCGACCGCGGCTGCGGGTTCCTTCCGGGAACATCCAGAAGGAGATTTTGCGTTTCTGAAAAGTATTGACCACTTCCGCAATGGTACCGTGCGCTTTCGCACGGTTGTTGCGGTCAATCAGCAGGTTACCCGTCAGCCAGTACAGCTGGCCGAAGAACGGGATCCATACCAGACTCTTTTTCCCTACCGTAACGGTTGGCGGCAGCACGATGTTTGCGGCGGTAACCATGTCATAGTTGTTCTGATGGTTAGCGATGTAGATGGCGTTGCCAAAGCTTTCCGCACCGGCGGGCAGGCGGGTTTCAACCTTGAGACCAAAGACGGGCGCCAGGCGGCCAAACATATGTCCGAAGGTGGCGACGTGTTTTGGGTTACGCGGGCTGAACAGACAATAGATGCAGCCAAAAATGCATACCAGGATGCAGTAAATGACAACAATAATGACACGTAAAATAAATAGCATAGCGTCCTCTGACCCCTGAACCGCTTAGAATTATACCGTCGGTGCGCGGCTGTCATGTACGCCGGGCGCACATTTCCAGCCAGGCATAACGGGCACGTATACCGGACAGGGCTTTGTTACTTGCAGACCCCTGCAAAAGGGTATTGTTAATCGCAACGGCTGAATTAACAACGGTTTTACGGCAAATTTTCCCCCGCCCAGCGGCGGGGAAAACTTACTCTTCGCTATCGTCCACCTGCGCGCGCTGCGGCGAATCAATCTCCACACGGTCGATTTTCTGCAGGCCGCGCATCAGCGTGCCGCGACGACCGCGTTCACCGGTCACTTTTTGCAGTTCTTCCGGGCGCAGTTTGATCTTACGTTTGCCCACGTGGAAGGTCAGCGTGCTCTGCGGCGGCAGGATATACAGGTGTGCAAGGCTATCGGTACCGTTGGCCGCTTCCGCCGATGGGATACTGATAATCTTGTTACCCTTACCTTTCGACAGCTGCGGCAGATCGCTCAACGGGAACATCAGCATACGGCCCGCGGCGGTGATCGCCAGCAGCATGTCGGACTCGTCCTCAACGACCAGCGGCGGCATCACATGGGCATTTTCCGGCAGCGAAATCAGCGCTTTACCAGCACGGTTACGCGCCACCAGATCGTTGAAGGTACACAGGAAACCATAGCCCGCATCGGAGGCCATCAGCAGCCTGGTATCGTCCCCTTCCATCAGCATATGCTCGACGGTCGCGCCTGGCGGCAGCGTCAGTTTACCGGTCAGCGGTTCGCCCTGCCCGCGCGCGGACGGGAGCGTAATCGGGTCAATGGCGTAGCTGCGACCGGTGGTATCGACAAACACCACCGGCTGGTTGCTCTTGCCTTTCACCGATGCTTTCCAGCTGTCGCCCGACTTATAGCTCAGCCCCTGCGCGTCGATATCGTGGCCTTTGGCGCTACGCACCCAGCCCATCTGTGACAGCACGATGGTGACCGGCTCGGACGGCAGCATATCGTGCTCGCTCATCGCCTTCGCTTCTTCACGCTCGTGCAGCGGCGAACGACGGTCGTCGCCGAAAGCATCCGCATCGGCCTGCAGTTCTTTCTTCAGCAGGTTACTCATCTTGCGCTCGGAGGCGAGGATCGCCTGCAGCTGATCGCGTTCTTTGGCTAAATCGTCCTGCTCGCCGCGAATCTTCATCTCTTCGAGTTTGGCGAGATGGCGCAGTTTCAGCTCAAGGATCGCTTCCGCCTGCGTTTCGCTGATGCCAAAGCGCGACATCAGCGCGGGTTTCGGCTCATCCTCGTTACGGATGATCTCGATCACTTCATCGATGTTGAGAAACGCCACCAGCAAACCTTCAAGGATATGCAGGCGCTTGAGCACTTTCTCCAGACGATAGTTCAGACGACGGCGCACCGTGTCACGGCGGAACGCCAGCCACTCGGTGAGGATCTCCAGCAGGTTTTTCACCGCCGGGCGGCCGTCGAGGCCAATCATGTTCAGGTTGATGCGGTAGCTTTTTTCCAGATCGGTGGTGGCAAACAGGTGATGCATCACCGGCTCCATGTCCACGCGATTGGAACGCGGCACGATCACCAGACGGGTCGGGTTCTCATGGTCAGATTCATCGCGCAGGTCGTCAACCATAGGCAGCTTTTTGTTGCGCATCTGGGCCGCGATCTGTTCCAGCACCTTGGCGCCGGAAACCTGATGCGGCAGTGCGGTAATCACCACCGCGCCGTCTTCCTTGGTCCACACCGCGCGCATGCGCACGGAACCACGACCGTTCTGGTAAATTTTGCGGATTTCCGCACGGGAGGTGATGATTTCCGCTTCGGTCGGGTAGTCCGGCCCCTGGACAATATCCAGCACTTCGTCGAGGGTGGTCTGCGGTTTCTCAATCAGCGTAATCGCCGCTTTCGCCACTTCGCGCAGGTTGTGCGGCGGAATATCCGTCGCCATGCCCACGGCAATACCGGTGGTGCCGTTCAACAGGATGTTCGGCACGCGCGCAGGCAGCATTTTCGGCTCCTGCATCGTGCCGTCGAAGTTGGGCACCCAGTCAGCCGTTCCCTGCCCCAGCTCGCTTAGCAGCAGCTCGGAGTATTTAGACAAGCGGGATTCGGTATAACGCATCGCCGCGAATGACTTGGGATCATCCGGCGCGCCCCAGTTCCCCTGGCCATCGACCAGCGGGTAACGATAAGAGAACGGCTGCGCCATCAGCACCATGGCTTCATAGCAGGCGCTGTCGCCGTGCGGATGATACTTACCCAGTACGTCACCAACGGTACGGGCGGATTTTTTAAATTTGGCGCTGGCGTTCAGCCCCAGCTCTGACATCGCGTAGACGATGCGGCGCTGTACCGGCTTCAGGCCATCGCCAATAAACGGCAACGCACGATCCATGATCACGTACATGGAGTAGTTTAAGTAGGCGTTTTCCGTAAATTCATGTAGCGCAAGGCGCTCTGCCATATCGCTCATTAACAGGGGATCCTCAATCTGCATGCTGACCGTTCGGACGGCAATATTGCCGCAGATAATACCCTATCTCACGGTCTGAGTCACAAACCGTGAGATAGGTTGCAAGGAAGTTAACGAAGCGGCAGATAGATATCCGTCAGCAGCTCATGTTCCGCCACCTCATGGACGAAATTCAGGTACTGGAAGAAGAGCGGAAAATCGCGCGGCGTCTCGCCGCTAGCCGGTAGCCATTCGCGGAATAAATACCACACGCTCTCCGGGAGGCTGTCGAGCGCTCCCTGATGGCGCACCACCGCGCAGCGCCCGCCGGGAATCTCGCTATTCACCACGCCAACGTCATTTTCAGCTATCGGCTGGCGGACGCTGCCGCAGATAGCAAAGCGGAATTGATCCGGCGGCGTGGTCTGCGGGTCGTGCCAGGCGATGCCAAAAGTCTGACTGCTGGCAATCGGCGACTGGCCCGTTTCGCGTCGCCATGCAATAAATTTCGCCGCGCTGGCGTTGACCTTATCCGGATGCCCCAGATGCGTCAGCATCGCAACGCGGGTAGGTGGAAAATCAACGATTTTTACGTCCATTACATGCTGCTCCTGTAACGCAAGTTTAGGAACGCGTTGGTGCCAGGCCAGCCAGTCCGGCGATTGCCGGAACCGGCGCGGGCTTTGACCAAACGCGGTTTTGAAAGCACGTGAGAACGACTCCGGATTCTGGAACCCGGCATCCAGCGCGATATCGATAACTTTATCCTGCGGATTAAACGCCAGCCGCCATGACGCGCGGCGCAAACGCAGCCACTGGATATAGCGATAGAGCGGAAGCCCGCTCCAGGCGGTAAACTGCCGGTGAAAATGAAACGGCGAGCTGTGCGCCATCCGGCTTAACGCTTCAATCGACAGAGGCTCATCCAGATGACGCTCAATGTGGTCGCAAACGCGCCGCAGACGTTCGGAATAAGCCGCGCTTATCAGGTCATTCATCACTGCCTCCTTGTGGCCTATTCTGCCCACCGGGCGGCGGTGAATCCTGACCGATCTTGCGCTGTGTGGGTTACGGATTCACTTTACGAATTTGCTTCACGTCGACTTCGACAGAGTTCCAGTCTTTATCTACTTCACCCTGAATTTCCACCAGATCCTGCGGGGAGATGGTCTGGCCGTTCCAGCGCTTGTGGTCAATATCGACATTGATGGTGCCGCTGGAATCTTTAAAGATATACAGATCGTCGGAAACACGCTCGGTGATATTACCGCGCAGCGTCACCCAGGTATCGTCACGCATCGACTTCGCGTTTGCCGCGGTGGTTACCGTTCCGCTAGGGCCGGTAAAGCCGCCGGTTTGCGTCGTCGTGGTGCTGGAAGGGCCGGAAAAACCGCCCTGATTAGCCGCGAAGGCCGGTGCGGATGCCAGTGCCAGAATGGCGGCGAAAGCAGCAAGTTTCTTCATGATAATGTCTCCTTGTTATTGGCTGTGCTGCCTATTACACCGTCCAATTCTTAACAACTTCTTAAGCGGAAAAAAGAATTTTTTTTGCTGTACAGCGGCGCTAAAGGCGCGGTTTACTTGGCATTCAGAGTGTCGGCAAGGAGCAAGATATGCGCATTTTATTAGTGGAAGATGACAAGCTTATCGGCGACGGCATTAAGACCGGGCTGGGAAAAATGGGCTTCACCCTTGATTGGTTCACCCGTGGTGAGGAAGGCAAAACCGCCCTCTACACGGCCCCTTACGATGCCGTGATCCTCGACCTGACGCTGCCGGGTATCGACGGGCTGGATATTCTGCGCGAGTGGCGCGAAAACGCCCGCCGCGAGCCGGTGCTCATCCTCACCGCTCGCGATGCGCTTAGCCAGCGCGTGGAAGGGTTACGTCTCGGCGCCGACGATTATCTCTGTAAGCCCTTTGCCCTGATTGAAGTCGCCGCCAGGCTGGAGGCGCTGATTCGTCGCGCCCATGGGCAGCCCAGCAGCGTACTACGTCACGGCGACGTCGAGTTGGATCCCGGCAGCCTGACCGCCACGCTAAAAGGCGAAGCGCTGGTGCTCAAACCCAAAGAGTTCGCGCTGCTGGAGCTGCTGCTGCGCAACGCCGGGCGCGTGCTGCCCCGCAAGCTCATTGAAGAGAAGCTCTACAGCTGGGATGAAGAGGTCATCAGTAACGCCATTGAAGTGCACGTCCACCATCTGCGCCGCAAACTTGGCAGCGCCTTTATCCGCACCGTTCACGGTATCGGCTACACCCTGGGTGACCAATGAATCTGTTCCGCCACCTTAGCCTGCGCGTCCGTCTGACGCTGCTGTTTATGCTGCTTGCCGCCATCACCTGGTGTTTCGCCAGCGCCATCGCCTGGAAGCAAACCACCAAAAAGCTGGATGAGCTTTTCGACACCCAGCAGATGTTATTTGCCAAACGCATCAGCGCCATGGATTTTACCGACCTGTCGGCTTCACGTCAGTGGATCCGCACGCCGAAAAAGGTAAAACACGGCCATCTGGATGACGACGTACTGGCCTTCGCCATCTACACCACTGACGGCAAAATGGTGCTGCACGACGGTGAAAATGGGCCGGACATTCCCTATCACTATCGGCGGGATGGTTTCGATGACGGGCAACTCAACAATGACGATGACCCCTGGCGCTTTCTTTGGCTGACCACCGCCGATAAAAAGTATCGCATCGTTGTCGGCCAGGAGTGGGATTACCGTCGCGAGATGGCGCTGGATATCATTACCAGCCAGTTGACGCCGTGGCTTATCGCACTGCCGGTGATGTTTTTGCTGCTGATCGTGCTGCTGAGCCGCGAGCTGGCGCCGCTGAAAAAGCTGACCCGCACGCTGCGCCAACGCGACCCGGATGCCAGTGAGCCGTTGAACACCGATAGCGTACCGACGGAAGTACGCCCGCTGCTGGATGCCCTCAACCAGTTGTTCCGTCGAACCCACGACATGGTGACCCGCGAGCGGCGCTTTACCTCTGACGCCGCCCACGAGCTGCGCAGCCCCTTAACGGCGCTGCGGGTGCAGGCCGAAGTGGCGCAGATGTCTCAGGACGATCCAGAAAGCCAGCGTAAAGCGCTGATGCAGCTGCATGAGGGTATTGACCGCGCCACCCGGCTGGTGGAACAGCTGCTTACCCTTTCGCGCCTGGATTCGCTCGAACAGCTGGCGGACGTGCAGAGCGTCGCGTTGGACGAGCTGCTGCAATCCTCCGTCATGGACATCTACCACACGGCGCAAAAAGCAGGCATCGAAGTGCGGCTGCATCTCAATGCTCAGTCGGTCACCCGGACGGCTCAGCCGCTGCTGCTGGGTCTGCTGGTGCGTAACCTGCTGGACAATGCCGTGCGCTATAGCCCGGCAGGCAGCGTGGTCGACGTGACGCTGACCCCTGACGGGTTTAGCGTGCGCGACAACGGGCCGGGCATCAGCCCGGAGGCGCTGGCGCGCATCGGCGAACGTTTCTATCGCCCGCCGGGCCAGGATGCCACCGGCAGCGGCCTGGGGCTGTCTATCGTGCAGCGCATCGCGGCGTTACATCATATGTCCGTGACTTTCCGCAATGTGCCCAACGGCGGTTTCCAGGTCGATATTCGTGGCTGAAGAGATTATTGCTATTTCAGCAAAAGACTTTGCACATTTTGCACATTTAACCCCAGCAAGTTGCCGGGTATCATGGCTGACAAAGGCATTTTATTGAGGACATATAATGAGCAATATCCTGATTGTTAACGGCGCGAAAAAATTCGGCCACTCCAACGGCCAGCTGAATGACACCCTGACCGAAGTCGCGGAAACCTTCCTGCGCGACCTCGGGCATGATGTTAAAGTGGTTCGCGCCGACGGCGACTACGATGTCAAAGCCGAAGTGCAGAACTTCCTGTGGGCGGACTCCGTCATCTGGCAGATGCCGGGCTGGTGGATGGGCGCACCGTGGACCGTGAAAAAATACATCGATGACGTCTTCACCGAAGGTCACGGCTCCCTGTACGCCAGCGATGGCCGCACCCGCTCCGACGCGAGCAAGAAATACGGTTCTGGCGGCCTGATTCAGGGCAAAACCTACATGCTGTCCCTGACCTGGAACGCACCGATGGAAGCCTTTACCGATAAAGAACAGTTCTTCCACGGCGTGGGCGTTGACGGCGTGTATCTGCCGTTCCACAAAGCCAACCAGTTCCTGGGAATGGAAGCGCTGCCAACCTTTATCGCCAACGACGTGATTAAAATGCCGGACATTCCGCGCTACGTTGCAGAATATCGCGAGCATCTTGGGAAAATTTTTGGTTAACTGTTAGTCAGGAATTAGAAGGAGTTAATCATGTTGACAGTTATTGCTGAAATCCGTACCCGTCCCGGCCAACACCACCGTCAGGCGGTACTGGATCAGTTCGCGAAAATTATCCCGACCGTCCTGAAAGAAGACGGCTGCCACGGCTATGCACCGATGGTTGATCACGTCGCGGGCGTGAGTTTCCAGACGACCGCCCCGGACTCAATCGTGATGGTCGAAATGTGGGAAAGCGTGGCACATCTTGAAGCGCACCTGCAAACCCCACATATGAAAGCCTGGGGTGAAGCGGTGAAAGGCGACGTGCTGGATACGAGCATTCGTATTCTGCAAGCGGGCGTTTAAGCCCGTATTTCACTGGAGTCGGCGTAAACACGCCGACTCCAGACGACATATTACCAGTACAGCTTCCAGCTCTGCGTCATACGTACCAGCGCTTCCACATAGAAGTAATCCCCCCAGCTACAGCACTCATCCACGCCTTTATCGCTGGCGAAGTGATACACCGAATGCTTCAGCACGCCGGTACCCGGCTCGTCTAACCCCATCAGATAGTTTTTTGACAGCGACGACATGATGCCCATCGCCCACTGCTGATAGCGTTCACGATCCGGATCGGTGGTCGGCAGATGCTTCACCAGCTCCAGCAGTCCACATACCGCAATCGCCGCCGATGACGAATCACGCAGCGCATCGGTGCCGACAAGCGCCAGATCCCAGTGACAGATCGCATCCTCCGGTAAACGGTTAAGGAAGTAGTTCGCCAGCTTTTTCGACAAGCTAATCAGTTCCTTATCGCCGGTGTAGAGGAAACTCAGCATAAAGCCGTAGATGCCCCACGCCTGGCCGCGCGACCAGCAGGAGTCGTCGGCATAACCCTGCTGCGTTTTGCCAAAGCGCGGTTCGCCGGTCTGCACGTCCATATAGTAGGTGTGGTAGGTCGAAGCATCTTCACGCACCAGATACTTCGCAGACTGACGCACATGCGCGCGGGCCGCATCGGCAAAGCGCGGGTCGCCGGTCTGTTCCGTCGCCCAGTACAGCAACGGCAGGTTCATGGTGCAGTCGATGATCATGCGCCCGGCCTGCTCCGGATCGGTCAACACGCCCCAGGCCTGAATGATTTCCGCTTTGCGGTGGAAGCGTTCGAGCAGCGCTTCCGCCGCCTGCAGGGAAAAACCGCGCGCGTCGCGATTGCCGGTCAGGCGCCACGCCGATACGCAGGAGAGCGTGTACAGAAAGCCCAGATCGTGGGTATTGGTATCATGACGCCCGGCAATGCGCAGGCCGAATGAACGCACGTGTTTTTCCGCCAGCGCCCGATACTTCTCATCACCGGTCATTTCCCACGCCAGCCAGAGCTGCCCGGTCCAGAAGCTGGTGGTCCATTCAACGTTTTCGGTTAACGGGTAATAACCTTTAACGCAGGCCTCGCCGGGGAATTTATCACCGAAATCCGTTAAATGACGGCTAATCAGCTTAAGGACATGGCTACGCGCCGAGCACAGCTCATCGTTAAACGTTTGCAGATTAACGGGAGCGCCCGGGAATTCACGTAATTTTTCCTCAACGATTTGGTTTAACATATTCGGTTCCTTCAATCAGTAAGGCTTATTTAGAAATACCATTTTCAGCCACATCAAGGGCTGGCTGGCGATGATTCTGACGTTTACAGGCGGATAAAGTGAACGCGGAGATAAGCGTAAAGAACAGCGCAATTCCGCCCATAATAATATAGGTTTTTTCGAAACCAATACGGTCGTACAATAATCCTGCCGGGGACGAGACCACGACGTTACCGATATACAGCATCGCCTGATAGCCTAATAAATACATGGTGGCATTAACGCGTTTATCGAAATGCTCGGCAATATATTTAAAGACTGATACCAGCAGCAGACAAATTTCCAGACCGTACAGCGGCTTAATAACGGAAATCAGCAGATGAGAGTCGCACAGGCCTGAAATAACCAGTCGTGCGCCAACTAATGCGCCGACTATAATCAGACCGCGTTTTGCACCGATATAATTCACAAACATCGGCATAAATATATACATCACAAATTCGGTGCCGGACTGTACCGTGCCGAGCAGGCCAAATATGGTATTCCCTTCATGAACATCATCAAAGAAGGTCACAAAATAACGGGAGAACTGCTGCTCAGCGACAAACATCATCCATGCAACCCCGGCCACATACAGGCAGAAGGCCCAGAATTTGCCGCTTTTCAGCAGATCGAAAACGTCTTTCAGGACAATTTTATCTTTAGAAATCACAGCACTTGCATTCGCCGTCTGGGTATCGACCTTCAGGCTGATTAACACTGCCAGCATGACCAGCGACGCTACGCTGCCGAGAATAAAGTTGTAGGCCGGAGAGATATTAAACAGCAGACCGGAGAATGAGGACGCCACCGCCCAACCGAGCGAGCCCCACATACGAATCTGGCCGAACTCCATGCTGTTCAGACGGCTGTAACGATCGGCATACGATTCACAGGCCGCCACGCCGGCATACCATGCGAAGCTCAGATAAATTGCCCCGACAATAATCCCGAGGGTGGTGTAAGACAGCAGCAGTGGCTGGTATACATAAATAAAGAACGGCGCCATCAGGGCGGACATCACCACCACAAAATAGAGCAGATATTTACTCATGCCGATTTTATCAAGAATATAGCCGTAGATCGGTTTGAGAATCACCGAGAATATTCCGTTAACGGCAAAAACGGTGCCAATAACTGCGCCACTGAGCTCCGCTTTTTGCCCGAGCCAAATGGCAAAGAGGCCAATACTGGCGGACCAGGTAAAGAAGTATAAAAAGATAAACGAACTAATTTTGTAATATTCAAGCCTGTTTGGAGACGCTATTTTTTCCATACGGTCCTCGACAAAACTTTGTAGGGTGCCAGCTCTGAATCATGACAATTCAAAGCTGGCGAGGGGATATTCCGGTTTATTCTTTTATCCGGAGGGTTATAAACTTAAATTTGTTATTTTTCCGCTCACGTTATCCCTGACGCTTAGCGCATTGTTTTCAATATGCAGCATCGGCAATGCCGGTAGCGGTGCATCCGCGTCTCCGCTCGCGGCGACGGCGCAACACAACCAGTGTTCGCCGGGGGCGATATCGCCAGAGAGCATGGGGATAGCCGCGCATTCCGGGAACATCACGCTGCTGTTTGGCGGCGTAATCACGCAGTCAGCCTGGCGCACCGCGTGCGGGGAGAGATCGACCACCACGCTGGTACCATTAGCGGCACGAACGCGGCTTTGGCCTCCAGTGATTTCCGCATCGGCCTTCATCACCGCGAAACCGCCCTCCACCGTTTGCAGACGACGCGCGGTATTAACACGGTGAACGCGCACGTGCCATTCGCCGCAGGGAATCAGCCAGGTATCGATCTGCACGTCGTGCCACGGCAGCCAGCGGGAGTAGATCGCGCCGTCCAGCATCTCCACGCGGGCGCATTCGCGACGCCCACGCCAGTAGTTGTCGTTATCCGACAGCAGCAGCATGGAGTCGCAGGCCGCGTGTTTAATGCCATAGCGCCCACGCTCGATGGTGAAACCAAAACGGGTGGAGTAGGCAAATTTGGTGTATTTGGCTTCGGTATTGACGTAGTTGTTCAGCTCCAGCTGTCCGGAGGTGAGCATCACCACGTGCTGCGAACCTTCATCGTGTTGCAAAATCTGCTGTGCCGGGACAATGGCGTGAACCGGGTCTAACGTCGGCAGCGGCAGCTCTTCAGCCTGCCAGAACGCATGATTGGCGGGCAGCGCCAGAATCAGGAACACTTTCAGCGCCCAGTACGGCGAGCCCGGTGAATTGTAGTCTTCGCACATCGCCAGATTCGGGTACGCGAAACCCAGCGTTAAAATACCGTCGCGATCGAAAATCGGCTGCGCCAACCACCAGCGCAGGTGACGCAGGATAATGCCTTTCACGACGCCCGGCGAGAACACATCAAGCTCAGCAAACGCCACGCCGCTCCAGAAAGCCACCATGGCAAAACGGTAGGTCAGGCTGCGACCAAACGGCACCGACGCGCCATCGGCGGCGGACATGTAGATAAAATCTTTGGCAAACAGGCTGGCGCGATCGCGCAGCGTCGCCGCGCGGGCCGGGTCATCATTGGCGTTCAGGGTGGCGTAAATCAGGCCATAGAAGTGGAACGCCATCGAGATGTAGTAGTCTTTCGGCCGGCCGGGGCCATCGGAGTACCAGCCGTCGCCAAGATAGTAGGCTTCCATCATCTCAAAGCGACGGTCGATCGCCGCCTGATCGTAAGGCAGCCCGGCGCGCTTAAAGCCCAACTGGACAATCACCGCGAAATAGTTCCAGTTGCTGTCCGGCATCTGGGCATCGGTGATTTGATTCAGCCAGCGGTGCAGATTTGCCAGTTCTGCGTCGCTGAAATGCGCGGTCAGTTTGTTCTGCAGCAGCGCCAGCCCCAGGCCGTAGGCGGCCATTTCGACCAGCCGCTGATCGTACGGCCCGGTTTCGCCCCAGTAGGACGGGCTGTGCGGATCGGTGCCAAGCTTAATGGCCGTAATATACTTGTCGCTGAACGGCGCCTCTGCCCCGCCCGCCAGCAGCGGGAACAGCCCCCAAAGCGCTCTCGATAAGCCCTCCATCTCCGCGATATCCGTGGTGTAGTGCGCACAGGTGTTACCCAGCGAAAACTGCGCCACGCCAGCGGGAAATTGTTTATCGAGAGCGCTCAGCATCGTCATCAGCGTTGTTGTTACGTCTTCTCGTGATGACAATATTTTTGATATTTCGCTCACTGTCCTGCCCCCTGAATTAACCATCCTCGAAAGTGGCTAAAGGATAGAGAATTGGCAGTACTGAGAAATGTTAACCCGGTCACAACTGATACGATTGCGTGAGTCGCCGCTTGCTAAAATTTAAAACAGTGGTTTAGTAGTAAGATTAACCCGGCAAAAATTTAAATATATTGCACATGACATCGTCCTGGAATGCCGAACATCTTGAGCTGATCACATTGAATGATACGGTGGCGTCATTCAGCCGGCTTTTTGCCAACACCGTGCGCTACCATCACTGGCACCAGTGTCTGGAAATTCTCTACGTTGAAGAGGGTTTTGGCGTGGTGATCGTCGACAATCGCCAGTACACCATGCGCCCCGGCCGGCTGTTTTTCTTCCCGCCATTTACGTTGCATAAAATCATGGTGGATGAGAAAGCGCAGGACAGCTATCGCCGTACCATTATTCACGTCGATCAGCACGCTATTGCCAAACTTCTCCGTCATTTTCCCGATAATCACCGCCGTTTGCAGATGCTTTCCACACGGGGCCGCCCGGCATTTGTCGCCGATTTAGCCGAGATGCATCCGCATATCGACCATCTGTTCAGCCTTTATGCCCGTGCCGCCAGCCTCTCCGCTCTCAGCACCGAGCAGATCGCCTGTATGCTGATGACGCTATTTAGCATGCTGCCGCCGGTACAGGAAAAAATGACCGACACCTCGCGCGGTATCGCCAGCCCGGTGATGTTCTGGATTGAGGAGAATTATCAGAAGAAGTTCAGCCTTGATGCGCTGGCGGCAGAATTGGGCAAATCACGCAGCTACCTGTCGCGCCGCTTTCACGCCGAAACCGGGGAACATATCCACGATTATCTCAATACTATCCGCCTGCGCCGCGCCTGCGAACTGCTGCTGCACAGCACGCTGCCGGTGAGCGAAATTGCCGGTCAGGTGGGGTTTACCGAGGTGACTTACTTTATTAGCTCATTTAAAAAGGGGATCGGTGAGACCCCCTTGCAGTATCGGAAAAATCACGTTTCGCGCCAGCGGGCTAGTGGAAGCGCCCCGGCAACCACAGCGAAATCATCGGAATATAGGTGATGATAATCAGCACCAGGAACAGTACGCAATAGAACGGAATCATCGCTTTAACCACGGTTTCAATCTTCTGCCCGCTGACGGCGCTGGCCACGAACAGTACCGAACCTACCGGCGGCGTGATCAGCCCAATGCCTAAGTTCATCATCATGATGATACCGAAGTGCACCGGATCGATACCCAGCTCCACCACCACCGGCAGCAGGATCGGCGTCAGGATCAGAATCAGCGGCGCCATGTCCATCAAACAGCCCAACAGCAGCAGCATGATGTTGATGATTAACAGGATGACGTACTTGTTATCTGACAGCGACAACAATGCGGCAGAGATCTCCTGCGGCAGCCCTACCAGCGTCATCACCGAACCAAAAGCGGCGGCAAAAGCGATCAGCACCATCACCATAGTGACGGTTTTAATCGTGCGGTGGATAAGCTTCGGGAAATCTTTCAGCTTGTATTCGCGGTAGACAAAGAAGGTGACAAACATCGCCCAGATACAGGCAATCGCCCCTGACTCCGTCGGCGTAAAGAAGCCGGAGAGGATGCCGCCGGAGATGATCACAATGGTCACGAGTCCCCAGATGGCGTCTGAGGCAATCTTGATCTTGCGCTTCAGCTCAACGCGCGCTTCTTTCGGATAGTTGTTTTTACGTGCCGCAATCAAACACATAACGATAAGCGTCAGGCACAGCACCAACGTGGGAATGATCCCGGCGAGGAACATCGCCGGAATGGTCACCGCCGCGGTGTTCGCCACGATAGCAAACAGCACCGAGTTATGGCTCGGCGGCACCAGGATCGCCTGTACCGAGGCGCTGGCGGTCAGCACCGCGCCAAAAGAACGCGGATAGCCTTTACGCTCCATTTCTGGGATCAGCACCGATCCGATCGAGGCGGTATCCGCCACCGAAGATCCAGAAATCGCGCCAAACAGCGTGGAGGCCAGAATGTTAACCAGCGACAGCCCCCCGCGGATCCAGCCGACAAACAGCCCGGCAAAATCCACCAGCCGTCGCGCCATTCCCCCTTCAGCCATGATCGCCCCCGCGAACACGAAGAAAGGAATGGTCAACAGGTTGACGTTATCGGTACTGTGGAAAATGGTGATAACCAGGCCATCGAGCGAGAAGTCCGCGAAGGCGGTCACCACCACGGCGGTCAACCCCACGGCGTAGGCCACCGGCATCCCCACGGCCATCAACACCACGAAGGTCACGACAAATATAATCAGCGTTAAGTCCATTGCTTGTGCCCCTTAGTGACCGACTTTCGGCGAGCCAAACTGCACCAGCTCGCGGTGCGTTTGCGGGCCGCACAGCAGTTTTTCAACCACGAACAGCAGCGTGAAGAACGAACCCAGCGGAATTGGTAAATGGGTGATCCCCGAGGTCAGGAACGGCAGCGACGGCACCACGTCCTCCCAGGCATCCATACAACCGATAATCCCCCAGTGAATGATAAACAGGCAGGTGGCCAGCATCGCCAGATCGACAAACACCGCCAGCCCCTTTTTCATCGCCGGGTTAATGTGATCCACCAGCATCGTAATCGCGATGTGGCTGCCCGCCCGATAGGCAGCGGCCGCCCCCACGAAGGAGAAGGTGATCATGCAAATCTGCGACAACGGTTCCGGCCAGCTGGTTGAGGCATGCGGGAGAAAATCGAGCCATGCCGGAAAATCAGGACGAAAACGGGCGTAAATCCCCACCAGATAAATAAACGTCATAAATAATAGGCTGATCCCTGACAGCCAGATACAGATCCGATACACGCCATCCATGACCAGGACATAGATATTTTTCATTGTTATCTCCAGATCAAAACGGGCAGGCCAGCACGCGCCGTCCTGCCGCCACGGGGATTATTTGGTGTCCTGAATTTCTTGCATTAAGTCGCTGAACTGCTTGCCATATTTCTCGCGAACCGGCGCGGTGGCATCGACAAAGGGTTTTTTATCCACCGGCAGGAATTTCACGCCCTGGCTTTGCAGACGCTGTTTGGATTTCTCGACGTATTCAGCCCATAGCACGCGTTCTTCCGCCTGCGCTTCTTTGGCCAGCTTCACGATCAGCGCCTGATCTTCCGCCGACAGCTTGCTCCATTTACGCTTCGAGAAGGCGAGCACTTCCGGGATCATAAAGTGTTCGGTGAGGTCAAAATATTTGGTACCGGCCACCACGTAGTTTTCAGTATCAAAGGTCGGTTCGTTGTTTTCTGCTGCGTCAATCACCCCGGTTTGCAGGCTGGCGAAGACGTCGCCAACCGGCAGAACGATCGGGTTAGCGCCCAGCGCTTTAAAGGTATCGAGGCCAATCGGGTTGTTTTGCAGACGGATCTTCACCCCTTTCAGATCGTCGAGGGTGGTGATCGGTTTTTTGGTGATCAAGCTGCGCGAGCCCGCGTCCATCCAGCCAAGGAAAACCAGACCGAGGTTGCTGTCGGAGATCTCTTTCGCCAGTTTGCTCCCCACGTCGCCATCCAGCACTTTGTGCTGATGATCGGTATCGCGGAACACAAACGGCATGTTGAAGACGCTCACCTGCGGCAGGATGCCGCCAACCGGTGCCATAGAAACGCGCAGAATATCAATCGCCCCGGCACGGGTCTTTTCCAGCGTGGTGCTTTCATCTCCCATCTGCCCACTTGGGAACATCCTGATGGAGAGACGCCCGTCGGTTTGTTGACTGAGCTTCTCCCCCATGTGAATCACCGCAGCAGTCGTCGGATAATCAGCGGGATGCACATCTGAAGCGATGAACACCGTTTTCGCCATCGCCGCCGCAGACCCCATCAGTAACGAGAAAGATAAAACGCTTAAAGCCAGTTTTCTTCTTAACATAGACGATTCTCTTGTAAGGAAAGATAAAATTCACTATGCGAATCACTTGCCTGCATAGATTGACGTCCATGTTCAAAAGTATGTTTTATGTCCAGCGGAAGAATATGGTAGAAGTCATACAACTAAAGTGTGACCTGTCATACCAAATTTTAAAATGGCATTTCATAAAGCACAGAAATTAGAAATGAATCGATTCATTAGCGTTGGCGGTTTGCTATTGCGCCAGAGTGAGAGGGCGCGCGGGCAATAAAAAAGGAGACGCGTGCGTCTCCTTTTTAGGGGGAATTCTGGATTGCAAATCAGGCTTCGAGATCGGCCATATCGCCTTTTTCCTGCAGCCAGTTGCGGCGGTCTTCCGAACGCTTCTTGGCCAACAGCATATCCATGGTCGCATCGGTCTGCTGTTCATCTTCATCGTTGATGATGAGCTGCACCAGGCGGCGAGTGTTCGGATCAAGCGTGGTTTCGCGCAGTTGCATCGGGTTCATTTCACCCAGACCTTTAAAACGCTGCACGTTCGGCTTGCCTTTCTTGCGCTTGAGCTGCTCCAGCACGCCCGCTTTTTCTTCTTCGGTCAGAGCGTAGTAAACCTCTTTGCCCAAATCGATACGATACAGCGGCGGCAGCGCCACGTAGACGTGACCTTCTTTCACCAGCGCGCGGAAGTGCTTCACAAACAGCGCGCAGAGCAGCGTGGCGATGTGCAGACCATCGGAGTCCGCATCCGCAAGGATACAGATCTTGCCGTAGCGCAGCTGGCTGAGATCCGAACTGTCCGGATCGATGCCGATCGCCACGGAAATATCGTGCACTTCCTGCGAGGCCAGTACTTCGTCAGAGGAGACTTCCCAGGTGTTAAGGATCTTACCTTTGAGCGGCATGATCGCCTGATATTCACGATCGCGCGCCTGTTTCGCTGAACCGCCCGCCGAGTCACCTTCCACAAGGAACAGTTCGGTGCGCGCGAGATCCTGCGCGGTACAGTCGGCCAGTTTACCCGGCAGCGCCGGCCCGCTGGTGAGCTTTTTACGCACCACTTTTTTCGCCGCGCGCAGACGACGCTGAGCGCTGGAAATCGCCATTTCGGCCAGCAGTTCAGCGGCCTGGACGTTCTGGTTCAGCCACAGGCTAAAGGCATCTTTCACCACGCCGGAGACAAACGCCGCGCACTGACGCGAGGAGAGACGCTCTTTGGTCTGCCCGGCAAACTGCGGATCCTGCATCTTCACCGACAGCACGTAAGCGCAGCGATCCCAGATATCTTCCGCCGACAGCTTCACGCCGCGCGGCAGGATGTTGCGGTATTCGCAGAACTCGCGCATCGCGTCGAGCAGGCCCTGGCGCAGACCGTTAACGTGCGTACCGCCCTGCATGGTCGGGATCAGGTTGACGTAGCTTTCGGTCAGCAGCTCGCCGCCTTCCGGCAGCCATAGCAGCGCCCAGTCTACCGCTTCGGTGTCGCCGGAGAAGTTGCCGACAAACGGTTTTTCCGGCAGCAGCGGCAGGCCGTTCACCGCTTCACTGAGATAGTCGTTCAGACCGTCAGCGTAGCACCAGGTCTGTTCAGTATCGTTGACTTTGTCTTTAAAGACGATTTCAACGCCCGGGCAAAGTACCGCTTTCGCTTTCAGCAGGTGGCTTAAGCGGGACACGGAAAAACGCGGGTTGTCGAAGAAGCTTTCGTCCGGCCAGAAGTGAACGCTGGTGCCGGTATTGCGTTTCCCGCAGGTACCGGAGACGTGTAAATCTTCGACTTTTTCGCCGTTCTCAAACGCGATGCTGTAGATTTGGCCGTCGCGACGAACGTTGACTTCAACGCGTTTGGACAAGGCGTTCACCACCGAAATCCCCACGCCGTGCAGGCCGCCGGAGAACTGGTAGTTTTTGTTGGAGAACTTACCGCCCGCGTGCAGACGGCAAAGGATCAGCTCAACCGCCGGTACGCCCTCTTCCGGATGGATGTCGACGGGCATGCCGCGGCCGTCGTCGATAACTTCCAGCGACTGATCGGCATGGAGGATGACTTCGACACGCTTCGCGTGCCCGGCCAGCGCTTCATCCACGCTGTTATCAATCACTTCCTGACCAAGGTGGTTAGGACGAGTGGTATCTGTGTACATTCCCGGACGGCGGCGAACCGGCTCAAGCCCGGTGAGTACCTCAATGGCATCAGCGTTATAAGAAGATTGCGTCATGATCTATTCGTAGGTAGTTGGCGCTGCTTAATGCAACCCCAGGAAATCGATAATCTGTGTGAAGTGATCTTCAAAGCCGGTAAATGCGTGATTACCGCCCTCCTCTACCGTTTGTCGGCAGGAGGCAAAATAGTCCACGGCCTGGCGGTAATCCAGCACTTCATCGCCGGTTTGTTGAAGCAACCAGATGAGATCCGGTGCCTCAAGCGGGTCAATTTGCATCACTTTGAGATCGTAAATATGGCGTGACTCTAGCACATATTGCTGCCCGGTGTAGGGATTCTCGTTCGGGCCGAGGAAATTCACCAGCAGCTCAAACGGGCGTATCGCCGGGTTCACCACCACCGCAGGCAGCATGAAACACTGCGACAGCCAGGTGGCGTAATAGCCGCCCAGCGACGATCCGACAATACCCAGCGGCTCACCGCCGTGCTTGAGCACCAACGCTTCGAGCATTTCCGCCGCTTCCGCCGGATAGACGGGCAGCTGCGGAATCAGCATTTTCACATCAGGATAGTGCTCCGCCAGCCACTGCTTAAGCGCCGTGGCCTTGGCCGAGCACGGAGAGCTGTTAAAGCCATGCAGATAAAGAAGCGTCGACATTAATAGCCTTCAGATGCGGTATCAGGATGGAATGTTGACCCGGCAAGACGGCAGACTTCGGTGGTTAACGAACCATCGGCATGCAGCTCCAGCCAACGCCAGCCAGGCGAAACGGTATCCAGCGTAAAGTTGGCGCAGTGCGGCTTAAACTGCACGCAGGTTGACGGCGTCGCCATGATACGGCGCCCGTTCCACTCGACGTCCAACTCCTGGTGAATATGGCCGCACAGCAGATGCTTCACGCGCGGATAGTGCACCAGCACGTTATCCAGGGCACCGGCGTTGCGCAGACTGTGCTGATCGAGCCAGCTACAGCCCGCCGGCAGGGGGTGATGGTGCAGCAGCAGCAAGGTATGTCGTTCCGGCATTTCCGCCAGCCGTTTCTCTAACCACTCAAGCTGGAAGTCGCTCAGTTCACCGTGCGGCACGCCGAAAACCTGACTGTCGAGCAGCAGAATTTGCCAGTGTTCGCCAACCAGTACGCGCTTGGCCGGAGAAATGCCAGCATCCTGCAGGGTGCTGTACATGGAGGGCTGGAAATCATGGTTTCCCGGAAGCCAAACGCAGGGCGCAGTAAAGCTCGCGATGCCTTCAGCAAAGTGCTGATAGGCCGCGGATGAGTGATCCTGTGCTAAATCGCCTGTCGCTACCACCAGGTCAACTTCACGCGCCGAGGCATGTATTGCCTGCAAGACGGCGTGGTAGCTTTCCCAGGTATTCACCCCTAACAGCGTTTCATCTTTTTCAGCAAACAGGTGAGTATCAGTAATTTGCAGTACCCTGACACTGGCCCCACCAGCCAGAGGAAGGTTTAAAAGGCTTTCCAAATGGTGTCCTTAGGTTTCACGATGCAAACATACACATCATCCTTTCAGGCAGCGTCGTCGCTGGCAGCGCCCCAGAGGCAGCCCGAACGGTTCTATGTACAAACCGGAATCGCCATCGCTCCATGTGCTAAACAGAATCGAAGCCAGTCGGCCAGAAACTGATTAATTTGATGCTTTTCGTCGCGTTGATGCAACTTTTTATTTGGATAATCATACCGCGCTTTGAAGCGAAAGATCTGCTGACTTGAACACACTTCAGCCACCATCGCGTCATGATACAACCGCACGGTCATCGACGGCAGGCTCCAGTAGCTCACCGCCGGGTGCGTTTGTTCAATCGTCACAAGCGTAGTGTAACGAGTTGATTCGACTATCGTTAAGCGATATTGCGCATTAGCCACCTGATAGCTCACCGTTTCGCCGGCTTCATCAATGCGCGGCAGTAAGCGGCGTAATTGCGCGAAGTTGGTTTCGCACAAACGCATCATTTCAGGGAAGTCAGGTGTATAGCGCTTCATTTTGCCCACTCTTTTCGTAAGTCCTGATAATGCAGCTGCAGCCATTGCAAAGCGATGACAGACGCTGCGTTGTCAATTTTTCCCTCTTCCACACATTGATAAGCATACTCCCGGCTTACCACATGAACGCGAATGTCTTCGTGTTCTTCCGCCAGGCCATGGATGCCCTTGGCCGTTGTCGCATCCACTTCCCCCACCAGAATGCTCAGACGCTCGCTGGTGCCGCCGGGGCTGGCCAGATAGCTCAGACACGGCTTCATGCGGCCCACGATCAGCCCCGCTTCTTCCAGCGACTCGCGGCGGGCGACGTCCTCAACGGTTTCGCCCTCTTCAATCATCCCCGCGACCATCTCCAGCAGATAGGGGGTCTCACTGGTGTCATAAGCGGCAATACGCACCTGCTCGATCAGCACCACTTCGTCACGCACTGGGTCAAAGGGTAGCAAGACTGCAGCGTGACCGCGCTCAAAAATTTCGCGACGAACTTCTCCGCTCATTTCTCCATTGAACAAACGGTGGCGAAAACGGTACACATCAAGCGAAAAAAAACCGCGATAAACTGTTTCTCGTGCAATAATTTCTACATCGTTTTTCGCGAGGGTGACCACCGGGTTACGTGATTTAGTCATGGACTGGCCTATGCAGTAATTGTGTTGAAATTGTGGATTTAAACTCTGTTTATCTTAGGATCCACTCACTCTATGGTAGATTGGTGCAAATTAACGCCAGATGGCACGTTACGCCAACTTTTTAACACGGCGGACTCTGGTACAATCGGCAAATATTTTTTCTGTGAATTAGATCAGCGCTAAGCTTCACAACAAGGAATGCAAATGCAAATGAAGAAATTGCTCCCTATCTTAATTGGCCTGAGCCTGACGGGCTTCAGTACAATGAGCCAGGCAGAGAACCTGTTACAGGTCTATCAGCAGGCACGTACCAGTAACCCGGATCTCCGTAAATCTGCAGCAGATCGTGATGCGGCATTCGAAAAGATCAACGAAGCGCGTAGCCCGCTGTTACCGCAGCTAGGTCTGGGTGCCGATTATACCTACACCAACGGCTTCCGCGACAGCAACGGCGTGAACTCCAACGTCACCAGCGGCTCGCTGCAGTTGACGCAGACCCTGTTCGATATGTCCAAATGGCGTGCGCTGAGCCTGCAAGAAAAAGCGGCGGGCATCCAGGATGTGACCTATCAGACCGATCAACAGACGCTGATCCTGAATACCGCAACCGCGTACTTCAACGTGCTGAGCGCCATTGACTCGCTCTCCTACACCGAAGCGCAGAAACAGGCGATTTACCGTCAGTTAGACCAAACCACCCAGCGCTTCAACGTGGGCCTGGTCGCCATCACCGACGTGCAGAACGCCCGTTCACAGTACGATACCGTACTGGCGAACGAAGTCACCGCGCGTAACAACCTCGACAACGCGGTAGAAGCGCTGCGTCAGGTCACCGGTAACTACTATCCGGAGCTGGCGTCACTGAACGTCGACAGCTTCAAAACCGATAAGCCGCAGGGCGTGAACTCTCTGCTGAAAGAGGCGGAGAACCGCAACCTCTCCCTGTTGCAGGCTCGCCTGAGCCAGGACCTGGCGCGTGAGCAGATTCGCCAGGCGCAGGACGGCCACCTGCCGACGCTGGATTTAACCGCCTCTACCGGGGTGTCTAACACCTCTTACAGCGGCTCTAAAACTCGCGGCTCTTCGCAGTACGATGATAACGATGCCGGTCAGAACAAAGTGGGTCTGAGCTTCTCCCTGCCGCTGTATCAGGGCGGAATGGTCAACTCGCAGGTGAAACAGGCGCAGTACAACTTCGTTGGTGCCAGCGAGCAGCTTGAAAGCGCGCACCGCTCCGTGGTGCAGACCGTGCGTTCTTCCTTCAATAACGTCAACGCCTCTATCAGCAGCATCAACGCCTACAAACAGGCGGTGGTTTCTGCGCAGAGTTCTTTAGACGCCATGGAAGCGGGCTACTCCGTCGGTACCCGTACCATCGTTGACGTGCTGGATGCGACCACCACGCTGTACAACGCGAAGCAACAGCTCTCCAGCGCGCGTTACAACTATCTGATCAACCAGTTGAATATCAAAAATGCACTGGGCACGCTGAACGAGCAGGATCTGCTGGCGCTGAACAACACCCTGGGCAAACCGGTTTCGACCGCCAATGCCACCATTGCGCCTGAAAATGCGCAGCAGGATGCCACCGCCGACGGCTACACCTCTCCGGCCACCAGCAAAGCGCGTCTCCGCTAAGGCTGACGTTTGCAGGTAACAAGGTCCGCCCCGTGCGGACCTTTTTTTGCGCCAACGTAAGGCAACGTAAAGATCCCCCGCTTTCGCCGTTTCTTCGCTTCATTTTCGACCACTCATCCACTATCCTGAGCGCTATTGCAATACCATTCCACTGGGTCCAGGAAGAATAAAATGAAACGGACAAACAACATTCAGCACGCCGCTTTCCGTAAAAGCTGGGGCGCGCGCCATCTCACACCGGTTGCACTGGCCGTCACCGCCGTCTTTATGCTCGCAGGCTGTGAGAAAACCGATGAAACCGTCACGCTGTATCAGAATGCGGACGACTGCTCCGCGGCCAACCCGGGCAAAAGCGCGGAGTGTACAACAACGTTCAACAACGCGCTGAAAGAAGCCGAACGCACCGCGCCGAAATACGCCAGCCGTGAAGACTGCGTAGCCGAATTCGGCGAAGGCCAGTGCCAGCAGGCACCTGCCCAGGCGGGCATGGCCCCAACCGGTGAGAACCAGGCGCAGGCGCAAAGCAGCGGCAGCTTCTGGATGCCGCTGATGGCGGGTTATATGATGGGCCGCATGATGAGCGGCGGCATGGGCGGCTACCAGCAGCAACCGGTCTTCACCTCGAAGAACCCGTCCAGCCCGGCCTACGGTAAATACACCGACGCCAGCGGTAAAAACTACGGCGCAGCCCAACCGGGCCGTTCGATGAACGTGCCGAAAACCGCCATGGCGCCAAAACCGGCAACCACCAGCACCGTTACCCGCGGCGGCTTCGGTGAGTCGGTGGCGAAACAGTCCACCATGCAGCGTAGCGCCACCGGCACCACCTCCCGCTCAATGGGTGGCTGATCGCCATGGAAAGAATCAGTATTGTTGAACGCCCGGACTGGCGTGAAAAGGCGACCGAATACGGGTTTAACTTCCATACCATGTACGGTGAGCCGTACTGGAGCGAGGAAGCGTACTACAAGCTCACCCTCGCACAGGTGGAAAAACTGGAAGACGTCACCGCAGAGATTCACCAGATGTGCCTGAAGGTGGTCGAGCGCGTCATCGCCAGCGATGAGCTAATGGCTAAATTCCGGATTCCCAAGCACACCTGGGGCTTTGTCCGCCAGTCCTGGCAGACAAACCAGCCGTCGCTCTATTCGCGCCTGGACCTGGCGTGGGACGGTAAGGGCGAGCCGAAGTTGCTGGAGAATAACGCCGACACGCCAACCTCGCTGTATGAAGCGGCATTTTTCCAATGGATCTGGCTGGAAGATCAGCTGAACGCGGGCAATCTGCCAGCAGGCAGCGACCAGTTCAACAGCCTGCAGGAAAAGCTGATCGATCGCTTTAACGAACTGCGCGAACAGCACGGATTCCAGCTGTTGCACATGACCTGCTGCCGCGATACCGTAGAAGATCGCGGCACCGTTCAGTATCTACAGGACTGTGCGGCGGAAGCAGGTGTCGCAACCGAATTCCTCTACATCGAAGATATCGGCCTGGGTGAGAAAGGCCAGTTTACCGATCTGCAGGATCAGGTGATCGGCAATCTGTTCAAGCTCTATCCGTGGGAGTATATGCTGCGCGAGATGTTCTCCACCAAGCTGGAAGACGCTGGCGTGCGCTGGCTGGAACCGGCGTGGAAGAGCATCATCTCTAACAAAGCGCTGCTGCCGCTGCTGTGGGAGATGTTCCCGGATCACCCGAACCTGCTGCCGGCCTACTTCGCCGAAGACGATCATCCGCAGATGGACAAATTTGTGGTGAAACCGATCTTCTCTCGCGAAGGCGCGAACATTTCGATCGTTGAAAACGGCAAAACCATCGAGCAAGTCGAAGGCCCGTACGGCGAAGAAGGGATGATCGTCCAGCAGTTCCATCCGCTGCCGAAGTTTGGCGACAGCTATATGCTGATCGGCAGCTGGCTGATTAACGATCAGCCAGCCGGAATCGGTATTCGTGAGGACAGAGCGCTGATCACTCAGGATCTTTCACGCTTCTATCCGCACATCTTCGTCGAGTAATCGTCAGCCAATTACCACCGACAGCATACTCAGCGAGCCCATTTCGATACCGTCTACCGGGATCGTGATGGGCTCTTCGCCATCCCATGCCCCCAGCACGTACAGCAGCGGCAGGAAGTGATCCGCCGTCGGGTTAGAGAGCGACCCGCCTTCATGCGACAGGTAGTTCACCAGCGGATGCTGCTCCGTCGGCCCTTTCCAGTCCAGATTCGCCTTCACATAGTCGTTAAAAGAGCTGGCCCACGGGTATGGCGTAGAATCGCCGTGCCATTTCGCGGTGCGCAGGTTGTGCACCACGTTGCCGCTCGCCACCAGCATGATGCCTTCATCGCGCAGGCTGGCCAGCTTACGGCCCATCTCAAAATGCCACGCCGCCGGTTTGGTGCTGTCGATGCTCAGCTGCACCATCGGGATATCCGCCTTCGGGTACATTTTGATCAGCACGCCCCAGGAACCGTGGTCAAAGCCCCAGGCTTCTTTGTCCAGCGCCACCGGTACCGGAGCCAGCAGCTCAACCAACCGCTGCGCGAGTTCAGGGGAACCTGGCGCCGGGTAATGGGTATCGTACAGCGCCTGCGGGAAGCCGCCAAAGTCATGAATGGTCTTCGGCGTTTCCATCGCCGTCACCCCCGTGCCACGGGTAAACCAGTGCGCGGAGACCACGACAATCGCTTTCGGGCGCGGCAGCGTCTCGCCCAGGTGCTGCCAGGTACGGGTATAGAGGTTATCTTCCAGTACGTTCATGGGGCTACCGTGACCTAAAAACAGTGCTGGCATTCGGCTACGAGACATGGTGTTATCCTTCCAGAGGCATTGATTTGATAACACCACATTAACCTGTTTTCAGTGAGGATAAACTCAGATAAGCGTGATGATGATCTTCAGAAAATTTGAATGTAAGGATGACGTAAAGAGTGCGTTCAGCCCTCGCAAGGGAAAACGATTTTCAATATTATGAATGATAATCATTATCATAAGGAGTAAACAATGTCGGTTCCGCTGATTCTGACATTATTGGCCGGCGCGGCGACGTTCATCGGCGCTTTTCTTGGGGTGATCGGCCAGAAGCCTTCTAACCGCGTGCTGGCGTTTTCCCTCGGCTTTGCCGCCGGGATTATGCTGCTCATCGCCCTGATGGAGATGCTGCCGGCAGCGCTGGATGCGCCGGGCATGCCGCCGGTGCTCGGCTACGGCATGTTTGTCTTTGGCCTGCTTGGCTACTTCGCCCTCGACAGGGTGCTGCCGCATGCCCATCCGCAGGATCTGATGCAAAAGAACACGCAGCCGCTGCCGCGCAATATTCGTCGCACCGCCGTTCTGCTAACATTGGGTATCAGCCTGCATAACTTCCCGGAAGGGATCGCCACTTTCGTCACCGCCAGCAATAATCTTGAGCTGGGCTTTGGCATTGCGCTGGCCGTGGCGCTGCACAATATCCCGGAAGGGCTGGCGGTCGCCGGGCCGGTCTACGCCGCCACGGGTTCGAAGCGTAAAGCGGTATTCTGGGCGGGCATTTCCGGCATGGCCGAAATCCTCGGCGGCGTACTGGCCTGGGCGATTCTTGGCAGCATGGTGTCGCCGGTGGTCATGGCGGCGATTATGGCAGCGGTCGCCGGCATCATGGTCGCCCTTTCCGTCGACGAGCTGATGCCGCTGGCGAAAGAGATTGATCCTAACAATAACCCCAGCTACGGCGTGCTGTGCGGTATGTCGGTGATGGGAATGAGTCTGGTGGTGTTGCAGTCGATGGGTATCGGCTAATGCGATAAAAAAACCCGGGTCGCTGAGCTAACCGGGTTTTATCATTTGCGATTTACTGTCAATCAGCTGGCTTTACGTTCATGTTCACGACGATAAGCCACCAGATCTTCGATGGTCACCAGCGCCATGTTATGTTTCTTCGCAAACGCGATGCACTCCGGCGCGCGCGCCATGGTGCCATCGTCGTTGGTCAATTCACACAGAACACCCGCCGGTTTGAAGCCTGCCAGGCTTACCAGATCGATAGTCGCTTCGGTGTGACCACCACGGGTCAGTACACCGCCTGGCTGTGCGCGCAGCGGGAATACGTGGCCCGGACGGTTCAGGTCGGACGGTTTCGCGTTATCGGCGATTGCCGCACGAACGGTGGTCAGGCGGTCAGCGGCGGAAACGCCGGTGGTGACGCCGTGTGCCGCTTCAATAGTGACGGTAAAACCGGTGCCGTAGGCGCTGGTGTTATTTTCCACCATCATCGGCAGATCCAGCTGTTTACGGCGTTCGTCGGTCAGACACAGACAAACGATGCCGCTACCGTGACGGATAGTCAGCGCCATTTGTTCAACGGTCATGTTTTCGGCGGCAAAGATCATGTCGCCTTCGTTCTCACGATCTTCATCGTCCAGCACCATCGCGCCGCGGCCTTCGCGCAGGGCAATCAGTGCGTTTTCAACGCGTTCAAACGGAGTACCAAAAGAGGAAAGTAGCGTCTGATTCATGGTAAAAAAACCTCATTAAAATTATGGTTACCAGAATCAGGGCAGTCTTAGGAGTGCCGACAAGCGGCAAATAGATAACGCGAGCGGGATAAACCCAACTGAATCGTTACTCTCTCCCATCCGGACTTTAACCGTCGGCCCCGGAATTACACCGGATCTGCTGACCTTCAGAAAATTTCTGAAGCGCTCGCGGGCTTTCAGCCGTAGCTGATTTACCGCCGGTGGGGAATTTCGCCCCGCCCTGAGAATAAGCGTACTCACTATAACGCTAATGACTATCTTCGGCAATGCATAAGCTTCGCACAATTCTGGTTTATCGTATCGGGAGAAGACACTACAATAGCGGTAATGCCGACTGAATCAGGGAAACAGAGATGATCGACCCGAAGAAAATTGAACAAATCGCCCGCCAGGTCCACGAATCCATGCCGAAAGGTCTGCGAGAGTTCGGGGATGACATTGAGAAGAAAGTTCGTCAGGTGATCCAGTCTCAGCTGACGCGCCTTGACGTCGTCAGTCGCGAAGAGTTTGACGTACAAACGCAGGTACTGCTGCGCACGCGTGAAAAGCTGGCGCTGCTGGAACAACGGATTAGCGAGCTGGAAAACCGCGATGCGGCGCCGGTTGCTGAAGAAAAAGAGTAATCAGAACTGCCCCCTCACCCTAACCCTCTCCCCAAAAGGGAGAGGGGACCGTTCGGTTTTCTCCCTCGCCCCTTTGGGGAGAGGGCCGGGGTGAGGGGAAGCGCGAAGCGTTACTTCCCGCTATCCTTCTGAATTTTCTTGATAATATTGGTCGTTGAACAACCATCTTCAAAGTTCAGCACCAGCACTTCACCCCCGTTCGCCCACACTTCTTCGCTACCGGCAATTTGTTCTGGCTTATAGTCACCGCCCTTCACCAGACGATCCGGCAGGATCCCGGCAATCAGGCGCTGTGGCGTATCTTCCTCAAACGATACGACCCAGTCGACCGACTCCAGCGCACCCAGCACGATCATCCGCTGATCCAGCGGGTTCACCGGGCGAGACTCGCCCTTCAGACGCTTGGTTGACGCATCGCTGTTAACCGCCACGATCAAACGATCGCCAAGTTTACGCGCATTCGCCAGATAGGAGACATGACCCGCATGCAGAATATCGAACACACCGTTGGTCATCACCACCTTCTCACCGCGACGACGCGCGGCGGCCACCGCCTGCTTAAGCTCTTCTTCGCTCATGACGCCAAAACCGGTATCCGCGCGACCGCGAACGGCGTTTTCCAGCTCGATGGGGGATACGGTTGACGTCCCGAGTTTACCCACCACGACACCCGCGGCGGCGTTAGCAAAGAAACAGGCCTCTTCCAGTGTCTTACCGGAGGCCAGCGTCGCCGCCAGCACGCCAATCACCGTATCACCGGCACCGGTCACGTCATACACTTCCTGAGCCTGAGTGGGCTGATGCAGCGGCGCTTTACCCGGCTGTAGCAGCGTCATGCCCTGTTCGGAGCGGGTTACTAACAACGCGGCAAGGTCGAAATCAGCAATCAGCTTCATGCCGCGCTCAACCAGCTCTTCTTCACTTTTACATTTACCCACTACCGCTTCGAACTCGGACAGGTTCGGCGTCAGCAGCGTCGCGCCGCGATAGCGTTCAAAATCAGTCCCTTTCGGGTCGATCAGCACCGGTACCTTCGCCTGACGCGCCAGCTTAATCATCTGCTGCACGCTTTCCAGCGCGCCCTTGGCGTAGTCGGAAAGCACCAGCGCCCCTACATTGGGCAGGCTGCTCTGAATGCGGTCATGCAGCGGCTGCGGGTCCACGCCGGCAAAACCTTCTTCAAAATCCAGACGAATGAGCTGCTGGTTACGCGACAGCACGCGCAGCTTGGTGATCGTCGGGTGCGTCGGCACGGAGACAAAATCACATTTGACGTTCACGTCGGCCAGCGCTTTGTTCAGCGCCCGCGCCGCGTCGTCAATACCTGTCAGGCCCACGAGACGAGAATTCGCGCCCAGGGAAGCAATGTTCATTGCTACGTTCGCCGCGCCGCCAGGGCGTTCTTCGATGGTCTCCACCTTGACCACCGGCACCGGGGCTTCCGGGGAAATACGGCTGGTTGGGCCATACCAGTAGCGATCCAGCATCACATCGCCAACCACCATCACTCCTGCACGTTCAAATTCCGGCAGCGTAACTTTCATTCGTGTCTCCTGAGAGAATCAAAATTTTCGCGCGATAATAGCACATTTCACGGTTGAACCAGCCACTTCTGCCAGCTGGCGCTCACCAGCTCGCGTTCTTTGACGAAGCTCGCCAGGTCCACATTGCCCGGCATCTCCTGAAGCGCCAGATGATGTAACGCATCGCGCAGCGTGGTGTAAGCGCGGGTTAACGCCTGCGCTTCCTGCTCATCCATAATGTCGTTTTGCGCCAGCAGTTCGAGAATGCGCACGTTATCCGACCAGCGGGTCAGCTTTGGCTTCTCGTGGGCATAGCGCAGCACCAGATACTGGGTAATAAACTCAATATCGGTGATACCACCAGCGTCGGTTTTAATGTCAAAACGGTCACGCTGCTTACCGCCGAGGTGAGCGCGCATTTTTTCCCGCATCTCACGGACTTCCGTTTGCAGCGCCGCGCCGTCGCGCGCATTGGTCAGGATCTGACGACGGATCGCATCAAACTGCTGCTGAAGCTGCGGATCGCCATACACCACGCGGGCGCGCACCAACGCCTGATGCTCCCAGGTCCACGCTTCGTTCTGCTGATAATCCGCAAACGCTTCGGCGGTCGTCACCAGCATCCCGGCCGCACCGGACGGGCGCAGACGGGCATCCACCTCATACAAAATACCGGATGACGTACGGGTGCTGAACAGGTGCATAATGCGCTGGGCCAGCCGCAGATAGAACTGGCGACCATCAATTTCACGTTCGCCGTCGGTCATCGCATCCATCGGGCAATCGTGCAGGAACACCAGATCGAGATCCGAACTGTACCCCAGCTCCCAGCCGCCCAGTTTGCCGTAGCCAATCACCGCAAAACCGCGTCCATGGCGTTCGCGCAGGTGTGTCGGCTGCCCGTAGCGCGCCACCATCTGCACCCATGCCTGCTGAACCACGGCATCGATCATCGCCTCGGCCAGCCAGGTTAAGTGGTCACTAACCTTCATGACCGGCAGCGTGCCGGCAATATCGGCAGCCGCAATGTGCAGCAGCTGCGCCTGTTTAAACTGACGCAGTGCTTCCAGCTGCTGCTCTTCGTCTTCTTCCGGCACGCGCAGCAGATACTGGCGCAATTCGTCGCGGTAAGCGTCGGTGGCCGTCGGCTGGTACAACGTGTTCGGGTCGAGCAGTTCGTCCAGCAGCAGCGGATAGCGCGCCAGCTGACTGGCAACCATCGGCGAAGCCGCACACAGGCGAATCAGGTGTTTTAGCGTGCCGGGATATTCACTCAGCAGCTCCAGATAGGTCGTTCGGGTGACGATGCCGCTTAACAACGGCGTAATACGCGACAGCAGCACCAGCGCGTCCTCGCGGGCGCACACTTCGCTGAGCAGATGCGGCATCAGTGAATCCAGCACCTGACGCCCGCGTGGGCCGATGGTGCGCTTATCCAGCTCTTTACGGAAATCGGCAATTTGCGACAACACGCGATGACGATCGTCGTCGCTCAGATGAATCAGCACAGCCGGTGAATCATCCTCCTGGAGCGTGTCCTGCCACAGTTCGCGCCAGGACTCCGACAACTGCTCTTCCTGCGAACTTTCTTCATCGTCGCCGATAAGCTCGTTAAACACGCGGCGTACCTGCGCCATCAGCGCATCCAGCCGTTCCGTGAGCGTCTCCCAATCGGCAAAATGCATGCCCCAGGCCAGGCGCGCACGGTTGAGATCGTCGCCGGGCAGCGTTTGCGTCTGCTCGTCGTTAATACTTTGCAGCAGGTTTTCCAGGCGACGCAGGAACAGATACGCTTCACGCAGCGCCTGTGCATCGCTTTCTGACAGCAGATTGAGCGCTTCAATTGCGGTCAACGTCGGTAGCAGCGAACGACTTTGCAGCGTTGGCTCACGACCACCGCGAATCAGCTGGAAGACCTGAACGATAAACTCAATTTCGCGAATGCCGCCTGCGCCTAGCTTGATGTTGTCTTTCAAGCCACGGCGACGCACTTCGCGGGTGATCATCCCTTTCATGTTGCGCAGAGACTGGATCACGCTGAAGTCGATATAGCGACGGAAGACAAAGGGCCGCAGCATCGCACGTAGCTCGCTGGTGTAAACACCGTCGTCATCGCCCATGATTCGCGCTTTGACCATCGCATAGCGCTCCCAGTCGCGCCCCTGCTCCTGGTAATAATCTTCCAGCGCCGCAAAGCTCAGCACCAGCGGGCCGCTGTCGCCGAACGGGCGCAGCCGCATATCCACACGGTAGACAAAACCGTCCTGCGTGGGTTGATCGAGCACTTTGATCAACCGCTGCCCCAGGCGGGTAAAGAACTGGGCATTATCCAGTTCACGACGCCCCCCTTGGGTGCTGCCGTGCTCCGGCCAGGCAAAAATCAGATCGATATCGGAGGAGAAATTCAGTTCACCGCCGCCGAGCTTACCCATGCCAAGGATCAGCAGCGGCTGTGGTACGCCGTCGGCGCTACACGGCGTACCCCAATCGCGGCAGCAGGCGTCATACAGCCAGTTACGGGCGCTGACGATCAGCGTTTCCGCCAGGTGGCTAAGCTGTTGAAGCGTATCTTCTTCGGAAACCTGCGACAGCGCCTGTGACCAGGTGATGCGCACCATCATCCGGCGACGGAACAGACGCAGCGCGCGCATCAGCGCCGCTTCATCGTAAACCTCCGCCAGTTCGGCCTGTAGCCAGCCCGCGTATTGCCGCCATTCGTCCGCCTGCGGCGGCTCGCTTTCCAGCGACGTCAGCCACTCGGGGTGCGCCGTTAAACTTTGCTGAACAAAATCACTAAAGGTGAAAACAGCCTGCGCTTCGGTACTCAGCGCCCCAAGGGGAAAATCTTCCGGGGCGCGATCGAGGAGCGTTTGCCAGTGCAGCTGTAACTGCGAAGAAAGCGGCGTCATACACGGGTTCCCTGAAGTTAATTAACGTTTTCCGCTGTGTAACCAGAACGGCTCAACCGACAGTGCCTCATTGCGGTAATGTTCAATTTCAATGTGCTGGCGTGTCTCGATGGCGTGGCGTAGGCCCTGCCAGTTGGCCAGCCATTGCGACGCCCGTTCGTGGTCGTAGTAACCCGACAGCAGTTGAACGGTGTTGATGTCGCGCGTCAGACGCGGCAGCTGGTCGCTATAGCCATCTCCCAACGGATAGGCGAACGTCGTGCGCAGCTCGGCAGCCTGACGGGAAAGGTGAATATCGGCAAAGCGTTTAAACGAATCGGTCAGTTTGGCTTCGGCTTTGGCGTCGAGGAACGTCTGCCAGCCGCGCGTCACCAGCCACTCGGTGTAGGCCAGTTTGGTCAGCGCGGTTTCGCGGCTAAAGACCACATCATGCGCAGAGGCCTCGCTTGCCATCAACGCATCGACCTGGGTTAGCCCATCGCGCAGGCTGGCGCTGGCTTTACGCGGCACGATGCCGCCGAACAGCGTCAGAATATGGCGTACCAGGCCCAGCGCATTAACCACTTCGGTTTTCGCCTTTTTATGACCGCGCAGCCACAACTCTTCGTGGTACTGCCAGTGCGCCAGCGCTTTTTCCAGCGCCGCCTCCATCGCTTGCCCTACCGTTGCCTTTGGCGGCAGCGCTAAAATCGTCAGCGGCTGCAGCTCTCGCGCCGGGTTGCCCTGCGCCAGATGATAGCCGCGCGCGGCTTTACTCAGGCTGCCCTGACGCAGCATGCCGGTCTCGGCCAACTGCTTCGCCAGCGCCAGCACGTCAGCGGTTTCACCGCTCAGCAGCTCCAGTTCCAGCTCGCAGATGGCTTCCTGATGCTCGCCCGCTTTGACCTCGCCCTGATCCAGCGCAATTTCAATTTGGCTTTTGCCCTGCTTCACCACCCATTTTTCGCGGGAGAAATCGGTGCTGAACAGCGGGTTAACCTGCTCCGCCAGCCCTTCCGGCATTTCGCCGTTTGGCCAGACTTCGGCAGGCAGTTTGTCGAGCGCCAGTTCGGGCGTAGTGATGTCGATGTTGTATTCCGGGCGCTGATGCAGGCCGCCCACGGTGCGCCCGGCGATTTTCATCGTCATCTCATAGCGACCGTTATCGCCGCGAATGCGCAGCCCCATATCATGGCGGCGCAGCCAGTTATCGGCGGTTTCGTAATAGATATTCAGCAACTGAGTTGCAGGAGTATGCTCTGCATCGAGGGTGCTAAGGTGGTTACGCAGCGTCTCAACGCCAGCGTTATCGACGATAAATTTTAATTCGATTTCTTGAGCCATGATTGAATTCTTGTGGTTTCGTTGCCCGGAAATACCTTTGTGGCGAACTTACAGGTATTCTTTTTGTCAGTAGATAGTATTTTGCGACAAATTGCCATGCAATGCGCAATTTGTCGGGCTAATCGCTGATGGCGTTTTTTCCTCCTGGAGGATTCTGATTGCCGCAGAATGCTTTGCGTCGTCAGACTGTTGCCACTACTATCGTTCCACTTTTATGACAAAAACGATGATCTGATGCCAAAATTACGCTTAATTGCCATTACTTTACTTGCACTTACCGCTTCTACCGTCGCTCATGCCGATGAAAAGCGTTATGTCTCTGATGAACTGAACACCTGGGTACGCAGCGGCCCGGGCGATAACTATCGCCTGGCAGGCACCGTCAACGCGGGTGAAGAAGTCACCCTGCTGCAGACCAACGAGAACACCCAATACGGCCAGGTACGTGACAGCAATGGCCGTACCGCGTGGATCCCGCTCAAAGAGCTGACCGCCACGCCAAGCCTGCGCACCCGCGTGCCGGATCTGGAAAACCAGGTCAAAACCCTGACCGACAAGCTGAACAACATCGACACCACCTGGAACCAGCGCACCGCAGAAATGCAGAAAAAGGTTGCTGAGAGCGATACGGTGATCAACGGTTTGAAAAATGAGAACCAGAAGCTGAAAAACGAGCTTATCGTGGCGCAGAAAAAAGTGAACGCCGCGAATCTGCAGCTCGACGATAAGCAGCGCACCATCATCATGCAGTGGTTTATGTACGGCGGCGGCGTGCTCGGTATCGGCCTGATCTTCGGTCTGGTTCTGCCGCACATCATTCCAAGCCGCAAGCGCAAAGATCGCTGGATGAACTAAGCCAACTCGCCTTAAGTCGACTTCTTTCGTATTATCAGAAAGAAAATGATGAGGAGAAGCGTGGCGTGAAGAGTTATCTGGTCGGCGGAGCAGTTCGGGACAGGCTATTGGGCCTACCGATCAAAGATAAAGATTGGGTAGTGGTCGGCGCCACGCCGCAGCAAATGCTTGATGCGGGCTACCAGCAGGTAGGCCGCGATTTTCCGGTGTTCCTACACCCGGATAGCCACGAAGAGTACGCCCTGGCGCGCACCGAACGGAAGTCAGGTTCCGGGTATACCGGTTTTACCTGCTATGCCGCGCCGGACGTCACGCTGGAGCAAGATCTGCTGCGCCGCGACCTCACCGTTAACGCGCTTGCTGAAGACGCCGACGGCACCATTATCGACCCGTACGGCGGCCAGCAAGATCTTCAGCAGCGCATCCTGCGCCACGTCTCCCCCGCCTTCGCCGAAGACCCGCTACGCGTGCTGCGCGTCGCGCGTTTTGCCGCGCGCTACGCGCATCTCAGTTTCCGTATCGCCGACGAAACCCTGGCGCTCATGCGCGAAATGGCCGACGCTGGCGAACTGGCGCACCTGACGCCTGAGCGCGTCTGGAAAGAGACGGAAAGCGCACTCGGCACCCGTAATCCACAGGTTTTCTTCCAGACGTTACGCGACTGCGGCGCGCTGAAGGTGCTGTTCCCGGAAATTGACGCGCTGTTTGGCGTTCCAGCCCCGGAGAAATGGCACCCGGAAATTGATACCGGCGTGCATACGCTGATGACCGTATCGATGGCCGCGATGCTGAGCCCGGACATTGACGTTCGTTTTGCCACGCTGTGCCACGACTTAGGCAAAGGCCTGACGCCCAAAGCGCTCTGGCCGCGTCATCACGGCCACGGCCCGGCGGGCGTCAAGCTGGTCGAGCAACTGTGTCAGCGCCTGAAAGTGCCTAACGACATGCGCGAGCTGGCGAAACTGGTCGCGGAGTTCCATGACCTGATTCATACCCTGCCCATCCTGCAGCCGAAAACGCTGGTGAAACTTTTCGACTCCATCGACGCCTGGCGCAAGCCGCAGCGTGTAGAACAGATTGCGCTCACCAGCGAAGCCGATGTGCGCGGACGTACCCGCTTCGAAGCCTGTGATTACCCGCAGGGGCGTCTGCTACGTGAAGCGTGGATCGCGGCGAAAAGCGTGGGCAACAAAGAGGTGATTGAGGCCGGATTTAAAGGCCCGGAAATTCGTGAAGAGCTGACGCGACGCCGAATTCAGGCGGTGGCGGAGTGGAAGGAAAAACGTTGCCCCCAGCCAAAAGACTGAGGGCACAGCATCAGAAGAAGACCACGTAGACCGCAGCTGCGACGATGAAGCGGTAGATAGCGAACGGAATAAACGAAATACGCTTAATCAGCTGCAGGAAGGTTTTGATGGCCACCAGCGCCACCAGGAAGGCCATCACAAACCCGACGGCAAACATCGGGATATCCCCGACGGTCAGGAAGTGCCAGCTCTTGTAGAGATCCAGCACCGTCGCGCCCATCATCATCGGCACCGCCAGCAGGAAAGAGAACTCCGACGCCGCATAGCGGCTCACGCCGACCAGCATACCGCCGGAAATGGTCGCCCCCGAGCGGGAGAAGCCCGGCCACAGCGCCAGACACTGGAAGCAGCCAATCATAAACGCCTGACGATACGTCATATCATCCACGCCAACCGCGCGCGGCACCTTCGGCTTCAGGCATTCCGCGGCAATCAGCAGGATACCGCCGACCACCAGCGCATACATCACGTTAATCGGGTTAAATAACGATTTGATGGCGTCGTGGAACACCAGCCCCAGCACCACCGCCGGGATCATCCCGAGCAGAATATGAATGAGCGACAAACGACCCGAGCCTTCGCCTTCGTGTACCGGAGGACGGCCAAAGTGAATGCCAATCAGGCCAAACAGCCGACGCCAGAACATCACTACCACCGCGAGGATCGAACCCAGTTGGATCACCACCTCAAACGTCTTCGCCGTATCACCTTCAAAGCCCAGCAGATGGCCGACGATAATCATGTGGCCTGTGCTGGAGACGGGCAGAAACTCAGTCAATCCCTCGACCACACCCAGAATAGCCGCCACCAGCAGCGAGTGCATATCGTTCATTAAATAAACCCTTAAAAAGTAAACAATAAAATAAACCCGGCACTAAGACCGGTATAAATCATTTTGGTTTAAGTTATATGACGAATAATGAGTTTAATTAGGATTATGGCCACGCTGAATGATCACGCCCACGTTGGCGGCACGCGCCACGGCACCCGGCTTACTCACCTTAATGCGTACCCACGGTGAGTGAAAGCGTGACATCAGCAGGTCGGCAATCTCTTCCGCGACGCGCTCTACCAGCGCGAAACGGCTACCTTCAACGTGCTCCACCACCGCTTCACTGATATCCGCATAGCTCAGGCAGTCCTCGACGTTGTCGCTGGCGGCGGCTTTACGGTTGTCCCAGCCTAATTCGATATCGAACACCAGCTTCTGCTCAATGGTTTGTTCCCAGTCATAAACACCGATAGTGGTGATTACCGAAAGTTGCTCTATAAATACAATATCCATCACGACCTGCTTGGTTTTAGGCTAAACCGGATACCACTTCCGGCGAATTATGCGTATTATCCACAGATGCAGAGAATACTTCGACATTTTCAAAATGGAACAGCGTTATGAGTGCAATCGAGCCTGGAATGATCCTCCTTGCCTACCTTTGCGGCTCAATTTCCAGCGCCATTCTGGTCTGCCGCATCGCGGGGTTGCCTGACCCTCGCACCAGTGGTTCCGGTAACCCCGGCGCTACGAATGTCTTACGCATCGGCGGCAAGGGTGCTGCCGTAGCCGTCCTGGTTTTCGACATCCTGAAAGGGATGCTGCCCGTCTGGGGTGCTTATGCCCTTGGCTTTACCCCCTTCTGGCTTGGGCTGGTCGCGATCGCCGCCTGTCTGGGCCATATCTGGCCGGTTTTCTTCCATTTTCAGGGAGGAAAAGGCGTGGCGACCGCGTTCGGCGCAATTGCCCCTATCGGCTGGGATCTGACCGGCGTGATGGCCGGAACCTGGCTTCTGACGATTCTACTGAGCGGCTATTCGTCGCTGGGCGCCATCGTCAGCGCGCTGGTCGCGCCGTTCTACGTCTGGTGGTTCAAGCCCCAGTACACCTTCCCGGTATCGATGCTGTCGTGCCTCATTCTGCTGCGTCATCATGACAACATTCAGCGTTTATGGCGACGGCAGGAGACGAAAATCTGGACGCGCCTGAAAAAGCGCAAACGCAAAGACGCCGAATAACACGCACAAAAAAGCCCTCTTCAGGAGGGCTTTTTATCACGAGCCTCGGCCAGAGAATCAGGCGGCAGGCAGCTCCGCCAGCGGCCAGCGTGGACGCACGGTCACGCCCAGCGATTCATTGACGCCCGTTTTCAGACGCACCATGCCCGCATAGGCAATCATCGCGCCGTTATCGGTGCAGAACTCCGGACGCGCGTAGAACACTTCGCCGCCGCGTTTTTGCATCATCGTCGCCAGCTTCGCGCGCAGCGTACGGTTAGCGCTTACGCCGCCCGCCATCACCAGACGCTTAAAGCCGGTTTGATCCAGCGCGCGTTTGCACTTGATCATCAGCGTATCCACCACCGCATCTTCAAAGGCGCGGGCGATATCGGCACGCGTTTGATCATCATCGCCGTTATTGCGGATAGTATTCGCCGCAAAGGTTTTCAGGCCGGAGAAGCTAAAATCCAGCCCCGGACGATCGGTCATCGGACGCGGGAACACAAAGCGCCCTTCCGTGCCCTGCGAAGCCAGCTTCGACAGCATTGGGCCGCCGGGATAATCCAGACCGAGCAGCTTGGCGGTTTTATCAAAAGCTTCCCCCGCCGCATCGTCAATTGACTCGCCCAGCAGGGTGTACTCACCGATGCCGGTGACGCTAATCAGCTGCGTATGGCCGCCGGATACCAGCAGCGCCACAAACGGATATTCCGGCGGATTATCTTCCAGCATCGGCGCCAGCAGATGGCCTTCCATATGGTGGACCGGAATAGCCGGCACATTCCAGGCAAACGCCAGCGAGCGTCCTACGGTTGCGCCGACCAGCAGCGCGCCAACCAGACCTGGACCGGCGGTGTAGGCCACCGCGTCGATATCTTTGGCCGTCAGGTTCGCTTCTTGTAAGGCCGCCTGAATCAGGGGAACCGTTTTACGCACGTGGTCACGCGACGCCAGCTCAGGCACCACACCGCCGTAGTCAGCGTGTAATTTCACCTGACTATACAACTGGTTGGCTAACAGACCTTTTTCGTCGTCATAAATTGCGATGCCGGTTTCATCGCAGGATGTTTCAATACCCAGTACACGCATGGCTAGATTTACCTCGTTTCAATACCGCGCAGTGTAGGTTTTCTGTCCCGGCTTGTAAAACATTGTTCGCCCCAGCAGGCAGCCTCGTGTATACTCCTCACCCTTAAAAAGTCCCGTTCAAAAACGCGTCGGCGCTTTACAAAGCAACAGCAATTGCAGTAAAATTCCGCACCATTTTGAAATAAGCTGGCGTTGATGCCAGCGGCAAACCGAATTTATTAAAGGTGAGAGTTACATGCCGGTAATTAAAGTACGTGAAAACGAGCCGTTCGACGTAGCACTGCGTCGCTTCAAGCGTTCCTGTGAAAAAGCGGGTGTTCTGGCGGAAGTTCGTCGTCGTGAGTTCTATGAAAAACCGACTACCGAACGTAAGCGCGCTAAAGCTTCTGCAGTGAAACGTCACGCGAAGAAACTGGCTCGCGAAAACGCACGCCGTACTCGTCTGTACTAATCTCTTGAGGGCATCGGCTCTCAGGTTACAGACCGAGTTGTAGTTGCAAGGCCGTGCTTCCGAAAGGAATGCGCGGCTTGTTTTCGTTTATAAATCAGCATTTACACAAAATCATTCATGCTGTATCACAAAACGCGTTGGCGTTTTGAACAGCGCTAGCGCTGGCCCCGAAGGGGCGAGGCTGCAAGCCGAGTAACGCGGCAAGTGAGTGAGTCCCCGGAGCTGACATAAGTCAGTGACAGGGGTGAACGAACGCGGCCAACGCAGAGACAGTTTGAAGGATGAAGTGTAAATAAACGGGGCCTATGGCTGGACGAATCCCACGCGTATTTATTAATGATCTGCTGGCACGCACCGACATCATCGATCTGATCGATGCGCGGGTGAAGCTGAAAAAGCAGGGCAAAAATTACCATGCGTGCTGTCCGTTCCATAACGAGAAAACCCCCTCTTTCACCGTGAACGGTGATAAGCAGTTTTACCACTGCTTCGGCTGCGGCGCGCACGGCAATGCCATCGACTTTTTGATGAACTACGACAAGCTCGAGTTCGTTGAAACCGTTGAAGAACTGGCGGCCATGCACAACCTTGAAGTGCCGTACGAAGCCGGAACAGGTCTTAGCCAGATAGAGCGTCACCAGCGTCAGAATCTCTATCAGCTAATGGAAGGGTTAAATGATTTTTATCAGCAATCCTTCACCCAACCCATCGCCGAGCCAGCACGCCAGTATCTGGAGCAACGCGGCCTGAGTGCCGAGATTGTCCAGCAGTTTGCTATTGGTTTTGCGCCGCCGGGCTGGGATAACGCCTTAAAACGTTTCGGTGGAAATGTCGACAACAGGAAGCTGCTGCTCGATGCCGGAATGCTGGTCAATAATGACCAGGGAAGAACCTACGACCGTTTCCGCAATCGCGTGATGTTCCCGATTCGCGATAAACGAGGCCGGGTGATTGGTTTTGGTGGCCGCGTACTCGGTAACGATACGCCAAAATACCTCAACTCCCCGGAAACCGATATTTTCCATAAAGGTCGCCAGCTGTATGGCCTTTATGAAGCCCAGCAGCACAACGCTGAACCACCGCGTCTGCTGGTTGTCGAAGGGTATATGGATGTTGTCGCGCTGGCGCAATACGGTATTCACTACGCCGTTGCCTCGCTGGGTACGTCGACCACGGCGGATCACATCCATATGTTATTCCGTGCGACAAACAACGTGATTTGCTGTTACGACGGCGACCGCGCGGGCCGCGACGCGGCATGGCGTGCGCTGGAAACCGCAATGCCATACATGACCGACGGTCGTCAGCTACGCTTTATGTTCCTGCCCGACGGTGAAGACCCGGACACGCTGGTACGTAAAGAGGGTAAAGAGGCCTTTGAAGCACGGATGGAGCACGCACAACCGCTCTCCGCCTTCTTATTTAACAGTCTCTTACCGCAGGTTGATTTAAGTTCGCCAGACGGCAGTACGCAGCTCGCCGCGCTGGCGCTGCCGCTGATAAACCAGGTGCCTGGCGACGCGCACCGTATTCAACTGCGCCAGACGCTGGGGCTGAAGCTGGGCATCTTTGACGATGCGGCGCTTGATCGTTTAATGCCAAAACAGGCAGAAAGTGGCGTAGTACGCCCGCCTCAGCAGATAAAACAGACGCCTATGCGTATACTGATAGGACTACTGGTGCAAAACCCAAATCTGGCGCCACTCGTACCTCCTATGCATGGGCTGGCTCAGGCGAAGCTACCCGGGCTCAACCTGTTCACTGAACTGGTCAACCTGTGTGTTGCCCAACCGGGCCTGACAACGGGCCAGCTGTTAGAGAATTATCGCGGGGCAAGTGAATACTCAACACTTGAAAAACTCTCAACCTGGAACGATATAAAGGATGAGAATGTTGAAAAAATGTTCACCGACACGCTAAACCGAATTTTTGATTCAATGCTTGAACAGCGACAGGAAGAGTTGATAGCTCGCGATCGCACGCACGGTTTGAGCAGTGAAGAGCGCAGGGAATTCTGGGAAATCAGACAGGCCCTGGAAAAAAAATGAATTTAACGGCTTAACTGCCGAATACCTATCGGGAAGCCCCCGACAGCCGCCCGAGGCGCAGCGGCACTAATATAAGTACGCCCTCGCTTTAAATGTCGGCGGTTCGTTCGCCGACCGACACCAATCAAATGAATTAAGTGTGGATACCGTCTTATGGAGCAAAACCCGCAGTCACAGCTCAAGCTTCTTGTCCAACGTGGTAAGGAGCAAGGCTATCTGACCTATGCCGAGGTCAATGACCATCTGCCGGAAGATATCGTCGATTCAGATCAGATCGAAGACATCATCCAAATGATCAACGACATGGGTATTCAGGTGATGGAAGAAGCACCGGATGCCGATGATCTGTTGCTGGCTGAAACCTCCAACAACACTGATGAAGACGCAGAAGAAGCGGCTGCACAGGTTCTGTCCAGCGTGGAATCTGAAATCGGGCGTACAACCGACCCGGTGCGCATGTACATGCGCGAAATGGGTACCGTAGAACTGCTGACCCGCGAAGGCGAAATCGACATCGCCAAACGTATTGAAGACGGGATTAACCAGGTACAGTGCTCCGTTGCCGAATACCCGGAAGCCATCACCTATCTGCTGGAACAATACGATCGCGTTGAAGCGGAAGAAGCCCGTCTGTCCGACCTGATCACCGGTTTCGTCGATCCAAACGCCGAAGAAGATATGGCGCCAACCGCCACGCACGTTGGTTCCGAACTGTCTCAGGAAGAGATGGATGACGACGATGAAGACGAAGACGACGATAGCGACGACAGCAGCGACGATGACAACAGCATCGACCCAGAGCTGGCGCGTGAGAAGTTCGCCGAACTGCGTACACAGTACGAAGTCACTCGCGACACCATCAAAGCCAAAGGCCGTAGCCACGCTGCCGCTCAGGAAGAGATTCTGAAGCTGTCTGAAGTATTCAAACAGTTCCGTCTGGTACCGAAACAGTTCGACTACCTGGTGAACAGCATGCGTGTGATGATGGATCGCGTGCGTACCCAGGAACGTATCATCATGAAGATGTGCGTAGAACAGTGCAAAATGCCGAAGAAAAACTTCATCACCCTGTTCACCGGCAACGAAACCAGCGAAACCTGGTTCAACGCGGCTATCGCGATGAACAAGCCATGGTCTGAAAAACTCCACGACGTGGCAGAAGATGTACAGCGCAGCCTGCAGAAACTGCAGCAGATTGAAGAAGAAACCGGCCTGACCATCGAGCAGGTTAAAGATATCAACCGTCGCATGTCCATCGGCGAAGCGAAAGCCCGCCGTGCGAAGAAAGAGATGGTTGAAGCGAACTTACGTCTGGTTATCTCTATCGCCAAAAAATACACCAACCGTGGTCTGCAGTTCCTGGATCTGATTCAGGAAGGCAACATCGGTCTGATGAAAGCGGTTGATAAGTTTGAATACCGTCGTGGTTACAAGTTCTCCACCTACGCAACCTGGTGGATCCGTCAGGCGATCACCCGCTCTATCGCCGACCAGGCGCGTACCATCCGTATCCCGGTGCATATGATTGAGACCATCAACAAGCTCAACCGTATTTCCCGTCAGATGCTGCAAGAGATGGGCCGCGAGCCGACGCCGGAAGAGCTGGCTGAACGCATGCTGATGCCGGAAGACAAGATCCGTAAAGTGCTGAAGATTGCCAAAGAGCCTATCTCCATGGAAACGCCGATCGGCGACGATGAAGATTCGCATCTGGGTGATTTCATCGAGGATACCACCCTCGAGCTGCCGCTGGACTCAGCCACCACCGAGAGCCTGCGCGCCGCCACCCACGACGTTCTGGCTGGCCTGACCGCCCGTGAAGCGAAAGTGCTGCGTATGCGTTTCGGTATCGATATGAACACCGACCACACGCTGGAAGAAGTGGGTAAACAGTTCGACGTGACCCGCGAACGTATCCGTCAGATCGAAGCGAAGGCGCTGCGTAAACTGCGCCACCCGAGCCGCTCTGAAGTGCTGCGTAGCTTCCTGGACGATTAATCGCCCCGGTAAAAACGTAAAAAGCTCCCTTTTGGGAGCTTTTTTTTGCCTGTTCCCCGCGCCGGAACGGTAGGCCGGATAAGGCGTTTACGCCGCCATCCGGCAATCTGCACGGGGTCTGCCGGATGGCGCTATGTTTATCCGGCCTACAGGCCTCGCGCCTTCAGCGCCACGTCCAGCTCCTGATACGCTTCCACCAGCTTATCCAACGTAATCCGGCTCAATCCACTCGGGTTCGGTAACACCCATACCTCTGTCTCACCAATCCTGTACGTCTGCTTTCCCCACGTCGCCCCGCGCTGCCCTAAACCGCGCTCAAAGGCTTGCTTGCCCAGTACCGCCAGCGCGGCAGGTTTATAGTGTTCAACCTTATCAATCAGCGCCTGGCCGCCGCTACGCAGCTCCTGCAACGTCACCTCCGTGGCCTGTACCGTCGGGCGCTCAACCAGCTTGGTCACGCCGCAGCGAAATGTCAGCATCTGCGCCGCCTCTTCCGGCTTCAGCTGGCGATCGGTAAACCCCGCCAGATGCAGCACCTTCCAGAAGCGATTTGCTGGATGGGCAAAAGGATAGCCCAGTGAAGACGACGACAGCCCCGGGTTAATACCACAAAACAATACCCGCAGCTCTGAATCGATAATGTCCTTAACCATAATATCCTCGACCTATACATCGTGAGACGAGTATAACGAATTGAAAATGCGTTGTTTATAAAAACAGCATGTGCGCGCTTAGCGCTGGATTGGCGGCCGTTGTTACATTATAATCGTCGGCTAATTGGCCCCTTAGCTCAGTGGTTAGAGCAGGCGACTCATAATCGCTTGGTCGTTGGTTCAAACCCAACAGGGGCCACCAAACAAAACAAGGACTTACGATAACAACGTGAGTCCTTTTGTTTTTCTAGGATACCTATAGGATACCGCAACAGAGTATAAGTAGGTATTAGCTTGGCTAGCAGCTATCAAAAAGGCTACTCTCTTTTGAGCGTATTTTTTTCTTCCACTTAGAGTCACCGCCACTCATACGCTGGCGATGCCTTTCTTTGGCGGCTGGCGTTGCAGAAAATCATTACTAATCTGCAATCTTTTCTACCCGTTAAACTCATGATCAATTGAGCTACAACAACGGGTGCACGATTAACCAGTTTTAGTAATTGATTTTTATCTTACGATATTATTGTCGCTGCGACTCATGGAGACAAAGAATATCATTCAAAAAAGGAAATTCAACCAAGCAAAAATCGTCAATTAGTTTACGTATATTTATATCGCCACTATCATGCTTGGCTATACATAAATAGTAAGGCTTATCTTCGTGTTTTGCATAAATTAGCCATTCACCTGTAATTCCCCCATCAGCAACTTTTCGCTCCCAATTACCACTAACAACCTCATCTACGATTTTAGCTATATCCTCTTGGCTCACATATCTTTCTTCACCTGACTCCTTAACCTCTTTTATCTTTTGGCTAAACCAAGGAATTCCATATTTATCGAGGGCATTTCGAATATTTATACTCATTACATTTAAACCATCTGCAAAATAATGCTTATGCCACAACCCCTTAAGTGGCTCTTTTTTAAATAGAGCACCCTCTTTTGTAATAGATTTCTTGAGACCTTCCATGCCTAAAATCTCGTCCACAACCTTTGCGGGGTTTAAAGTTCTTTCAAGTATAGTGAAGTGATACAACTGGAGAATTAGTAAAAGACTACATCTAGGTAGAATCTCCTCCGGTATACGTAGGAATCTTACAAACTCATTAAGCTCATCTGTTTTATCTTCATCATTAATAATTATTGAACTAATTTTATTCACTAACGACCCCCTCAATAGATTAAATCAAGTCACAAATACGTTTTTAACTCTAAATCTCATAAAAGTCATTAAGCTATGCCTTATGTTGCACGCTAGCAGTCCAAGCGAACTCTTCGTATTCAGTGGAGACGTACCGAGCAGCATCAGGAAAGCAACGGTTCTGGCCAGTGTTTCGGCTATCTAATACTGTTTCATAGGAAACCTTATATACCAGTAAATTCGGCAAGCCGCTACTTGTGGCTGTCGCTCATATCGAAAGCAAAATCCTCGTGCTCAGCCTGGAAGGTGACGAACGCCATCAGCGCGGGTACAGCCGGGGTTTATCTTGTTAGAGGATTTAACCTGTCATGACATTTCAGTTCATGTCCCTGCAGACGGGCCATTTCTGTAAGCACCGCCTCGATAGTTTCGTGTTTCATCATGCATTACTTACTGCTTATCTTCGACGTAGATACCCGCAGAAATAATCGCGCCACCAATTCTGCGTCGCCCATATCCCAGAGGGACAGGATTGCCCTGGGCTGTCGTGTTGGTCACGCCGCCAAAGGCGTAGGATGCCTTGTTATCCGCATCCTGTTTACTTGCTAATCCGGCTGGTTGCGGCGACAACATCTGAACGACACCACCTAACATCATTGCTGCACCAGCCTTATATCCAAATGCTGAAAATGGATTACCGGGTGCGAAATAACTCCCGACAGCTGAAGCCGCGATGATGACCGCACCTAGTATCGTCTGCAGTAAGCCAGCTCGTTTACTGCCGATGATGACAGGTACAATCCGAATTTCCCGACCACAGTTTGGGAATGCCAGATCATCTTCCCCAATATTCTGTTTTGCACGAAATATACTAAAGGTCAGCCCGCGGGATTTACTCGTATTGAGGTACTTTTCGAATCCGGGGATAGTTGCGCATAAAGCCCGAATAGCCTCCTGCGTCGTAGTAATCAAGCGTTGGTGTTCCCTACCAAATGTTTTAGCCAAAGAGCCGCTCAGCTTAATAGTCGTCATTACTTCAGTGTTCTGCATTCTGTGTTCCTACAGTAGAGTAAGTGGCCAACGCAGCCAGTTTCAGGAGAAAGGAAACGGTTATGCCATTTTTAGGCCAAAATGATGCTTTCCATTTCCTTTCTTTTTAGGGGGTGTTCTTATTAAAAACATACAGTTACAACGGAGAAGAACAGAAACGGCTAAAATAGAAAAATTCTCATAAATAGCGAGAATCTGCGAGGTCGCCGCCCCGTAGCAGGCCGAATTGCCCGAAAGGACCCGCGCCGATCCGCCGGGTCAATCGGGCCTCCCTGTCAGCCAATCAACGTGCTTTTCCCGCCGCGAGCCTGCTGGCGCACACGCTCGGCCTTAAGGCAAAGAGATGCATCAGGCTTAGCAGGTACAGGAACCTGGCAGGTTTCAGAGGTCCGGGGAATGTTATTGATCCATTCAATAACTTCACTCAGATACCACGCCTTGCGCCCTTCTGTGACCTGGACGCGTACGGGAAACTCTCCACGGGCTTCAAGATTCAGCAACGTACGGCGGCTCAGCGTAGTGAGCTCAATAACCTGATTCATATCCACCAGGCGCTCACTCACGTTCATCTTGTCTGCCAGTTCCAGCAGCGCCTTGGCCTCAGCATCAGGCCAGAGAGCGTCTGCCATAGCCATGAGGCTGTTATCTTTATCTTGCATTGCGGTCTCCTTACACCAGCGCCAGCGGCTGAACAGAAATACCAGAACCCACGAACGCGGCCACTTTTGCAGAAAGTGTGGTCACATCCTCCGGCCAATTGAGAGCATCAACATTCAGCACTCCAGTCTTGTAGACCTGGGCCTGTGTCTGGCTTGCTGTATCAACGGCAAAGCACGATACATAGACAGCCTGCCCTGTATGCGCTCCATCCCAGACCACCAGAGCCCCATTGGTCGCATCCTGCATCAGTGGGGTCAGCGCTGGAATAACGCCTTTCCCGCCCGCGAAGATACCCAGAGTTGACACCAGCGCCTCGGTACCGGCCACCAGCTCAGTGTAATGCGTCGTCATGATTGCTCCTTAGGCCACACGGACGGTGACAAAACGGTTGATACGAGCCGGGATTGGCTGCGGTGCGGAGTGGGTCTGAACATACTCAATGGCCGGGTCGCCCGGCACAATGTAGTTCTTTGGTGCCAGTTCCGCTTTGGTGATCCCCATACGGATAAGCTCAGGATCCTGAATGCCGCCGTAAGCCACAATGCCCTGTAGTGCCGTGTTACCCAGCACCATCAAATCAGGATCGAGGAAGTGTTTTTCTGTGCCATCTTCGTCGGTATAGCGACCGCTATAAACCACAATAGCAACGTCGCCCATATAGCCCTTAAAGCTCACAGAATCACCTAGATCTTTAAGCGCTGTTTCAAGCTGTGCATTGGAGCCGCGGCGCGTGTCGAGAACATCTTTAATCGCTTTGAAAGAACGATATTTTTTCCAGACGTTCCCGCCCATAATGATGATATTGGTTACGCCTTCACTCAGCTCTGAATAGGTTTCAATATCGTCATTTGGATCAAACGTCGTTTTATCTTTACCTGACCAGGCAGCACCACCAGCCTGAGTGATTATATTCTGGGATTTGATATTCCAGTCCAGCTCATAACGCTCGATCCCTTCCCCCTCAATAATATTTTTCCCGGTAGTGACAGCCTGAACAGCCAGCCATTCAATACGCGCACGAATAGCAATAGACTGTTTGAGGATGGACTGTTTTACCTTGATATTGCGGGTATCAAGCGTGCTGTATTGTTCAGGAGTAACACCCGCCGGACGAACCGCTAGCTTGTTAGGGTCAATGCTGCTCTTTGGTTTCATGTAGCCAGGACGGATAGACTTGGACTCATAGCCCTCATCACGCGCCACCTTACTGCCAACCATTGGCGAACAGAATGCCGCGATTGGAATATTTGGATCGTCGATAGTGTCCAGGATGATATCGCGGGTTTCGAACGTTACCGCACGGGTAAAGAATAAATCAGTGAACAGGGTTTTTAGTTGCTTCTGAATATCCTCAGCACTAACAACCCGAACCAACGCCGCAGATGGATATAAATCTGGCATATATTACCTCATTAAAATGAATACAAAGTTCATCACAGAAATAATGGTATCACTGAAAAACAAAGAATGATTGAATGCAACCATGTGCAATAGAGTGCAATAATGTATAAAGTTAATCCCCGGTGATATGGCCCACTAAATATCTGTTATCGTCCTCACTGTTATTTCCTCCAAATAACATCGTTCGTTAAAAATCCATGTTTTCCCAAGCGGGTCTGGTTGCAGCCCGCTTTTTTTTACTTTCCATTCAACACCGCCACGCCCTACCACCCTCATTACCCCAACGAAAGGCCCGGATGTTTAAATCAACTGCTGATGGATACAAGGCTTATTTTCACTGAAAGAAAAACACCTATGACGGCAGGATATAAAAGGAAAAACAGCAGTAATTTTTTTACCTTATGTCCTCCCGATACTTCATGAATTACCTGTCCAACACTGAAAATACACATAAAAAAACCTACTGTAGCTATCACGGCTGCAAGTAGCACCCCAAAGTACTCAACCCCAGTCTTTCTGGAAAGATTCGTAACAGCCGCGGCCATTGCCAGGCATTGAATTACCCCAAATGATAATGCCCCTGAACTGCCTTCCACGACTTTACCGAAATCTTTCATCAAATCTTTCATACTTTCCTCTTCACTCGCAGCTAAAGTTATAAAATTAAAATTTATGCCTCAGACTGTCTACCTGTCTACTTTTCAAAATTTATTTAATACATTCAGTGAATTAAGCGGTAGAGAGTTGTGTGTTTAAGTATCTACTACTGTCTACCAGACTCTCTACTTTGGTGTAAAAAACATACTAATAGTAGACACGGTAGACACTTTAAATAAGACTCTCTACCAAGTGTCTACTATGACAACCATATGTTATATATAGAAATATATTCACAAGTAGACACGGTAGACACTTCATCGTTAATTTTTAAACTCTACCCTATTCGTTATCAGGATTACCTGTTGCCGCTGGCAACCACCCATCGGCATCATCACCTAACAGCACATTCGAAATAGTGCGGCCTTTATCCGGCCCCCGGGTGCACTGCTTACGCTTGTATTCCTTACCGTACTCTGACATTGCGCCAGGCATATCCGTACCGAAGCGGGTCAACGACACGGGTCGCCCTAGTCCATGTGCAGACATATAAGCCAAATACGAGTGATACAGATAACGCCGCGGGCTAAACGGTACCATTTCAGCATTGCCAACAATCATGCCCTCACATTCAACCATCGCCATTAAATAACCGCAGAAGTCCACCAGCGAATCACCTTCACGCTTAATCGCCAGCGCTTCCTCTGACTTCTGCTGTTCGTGCAGTAAACGCCTGGCATCATCCTGATCCGCAAAACGTGTCAGCAGGTGGCGAATCACCACAGCCAGTTCACCCTCTATCTTCTCGGCCAACAGTGTGTCGCGTTCATTTTCTGGCACCACCTCGGTGAAGTTGAATATCACCCGCCGGCGCGAGATACCGCCGCTGCGGTCGCTGAACGTCATGGCGTTGTTATTGACGGCCAGCACGACAGCCTGTATCCGGGTTGAATACGGCGCTTTGTGTTTGGGGTCGATAGAAACCTTATCACCGCCGGTAATGGCCTTTATCCCGGCACCGTCGCCAGCGTAGCGGGTCATATCCGGCATGATGATCAGCGAGTAGCCAACCACCAGCGCCCTGTCTCTCGCATCCTCCAGCGCCTTCATACTGGCCGACACTGTATTGGCCTTGCCCGCCAGCATGGTGCAGATTTCCGCCATCACGCTCTTACCACTACCACCCGGCCCAGTAACCTCTAGGAATAACTGCCAGTCGTACCGGTTTGCCAGCACCATAAACAGAGCCGCCAACACACGATCTGTCTTGCGGTCATTGTTGGCCACGGAACGGCGTAGCCATTTCCAGAAGTTCGGCGCATGGCTGGCTAGTGTTTCCCCTTCGGCTGGTGGGCTGAAAGGCAGCTCACTGGCAATCAGCAGCCAATCGGTTTTGCTGTGCTTCCGGAATTGCCCCGTTCGGGTATCAAATACCCCATTGCTAAACCCAACCAAGTTTCGGGCTGTCACGCCCATCACCGGCAGGCTTAGTTTCATGGTTTCCACTGCTGATTTAATGGCATTCTGCGAATAGGCCACCTCAGCATCGATATAAATCTGTGCCATTTCACGCTGCAGCTCTTTATCCGGCAATGGGTTCCACACCACGCCGTTATAGTGATGAACCGTGTCAGAGTCGGCATGAATAGCCAGATCACCATCATAGTGGGCCAGTAACACCTCACCGCGCTGGCTGGCCCCCATCTGATTCAATGCTGGAGCCACACCACCATTGGCAGATTCGCGTTTTGTGACAGGAAGATCGACAACGACATTATCCGTACGGAGTCTTTCCAGATAATCGTGCCAGTCCTCTGGCTGTCGGTCGGGAATGCCCTTATATAGCTTGGCATCCTGCACTCCAGCCCGCGCCAGCTTCTCACCAATAGCGTTAATCAGTATCGGCTCGATGTCCCCGGCCAGATAGACACGGGCACTACGGCGCCCTTTGTCGATAATTTGCAGGTTATCCAGATCTGCCAGCTGCTTTGGCCCCAGATAGATAGGTGGCGTTGTATCTTCTGCAATTTTCTTACCCAGCCCTTCTTCCCATCCCTTAGCGTGGGCATAGGCATCAGCACCGGCAAAAATAACCGCCTCTGTGAATTTTTCCTTTGGCAGGTGTTTCAGATTAGGCGCGTTTTTCATTTTTGCAGCCTCTTTGCCGCGATCAACGCTCTCAGATTCTTGATTTTCTCTGCTGTATTATTGGCTATACACCACTCACTGAAAGACTGTCGTTTTACTGGCGTAAATTCACGGAGTAGCCTCCCCGGAGAGCAAGTGCATTCAGCATAATAACCCTGTCGTTTAAACGAAACACGAACGGGTGTTACCGTTTCAATAACGATCAGCTCACCCCGACGATCCTTGAAAATATCACCAGGAAGGATTTCAGGCTGAGTTTGGTCCGCGACAGCTAAGCCGCTATTTTTCTTTTTCATGGCATTAGTCCTTTTGGAGTGGCGTTAGGTCATAACCAGCGCGTTCAAGCATCTGCTCAAAGAGCTTAGGAGTACCGACAATTTCATCAGCCATTAATGGCCTAACCGATACCAACCCGTTTTGCGTATAAGCCATATACCGATTACCGGGATAGATGTGGTTCATAACCATCCCATCAGACCGACGAACCACATCAAAAATTTCCAAATCTTGTGGCTGGCTATGCATGTCGCACCTCCAGACCAGCAATATTCAACTCAAATATCCCGTTGGCATATTGATATAGCGGGCACTCAGAGCGGATCTTCGCAGCGAAAACAAGATTCCAACCAGGGAACGCGCCACGGGCATTTTCTTCCGTATCCGCATTAAAACGGACAACTACCGGACAAACGTCCGCATGACGTTTCGGGGTTGCCAGGAACAACCATGTAAATTTGGGGTGAGTTTGGGTATGCTGTTGATCAGCCATAACTGTTACCTCAACTAACGGTTTGGTTAGACGCCCTGTATGTGTTGCGAGCACTACGGGGCGTTGTTTTTATAGACTCACACATGTTATTGTATATGCCTATTTGAGTTAACCATAAACCAATAGGCATATACATGTCAATATCTCGAGATAAACAACCTAAGGGTGGCGGCAAGTCACCAATGCTACCAATCCGCATTCCTGCTGAACTACGCAAACAATTTGATGAGCTAGCGCAAGCTGAAAACACCAGTACCAGTAACTGGCTAAAGGAGTTAGGTAGAGCGGAGTTACGGAGACGTGGTATTGAGCCAAAAAATTGAATCACGCTTATAATATTGAGATAATTAGCAATGAAAAAATTCAGAACCATCTTTTTCAAGATACTTGGTGCAAAAACATCACTAATCCTATTAATTGTATTCTGCGGTGCAAGTTTTTTATTTGGGCAATATCTTAATGACATGAATTTATTTGCAAGCTCTGGAGCGATCATTTCAGTATTCGGATTACTGTATACAATAAAATTCACAACTTTAAAAAAACTATCTAACCGCGAAGCTGAAATTAACTCACGTAGTGGGGTTACAGGTCCTCCGCTAAGTCCTGAAGAATCTAAGAGAATGAGAGAAGAAAATATTTCAAAAGCTCGCATTGAAGTACGAGAAGAAATAAAAGCAGAGGTCATCGGTGTCGGTTTAACAATATTTGGCACATTTGTTTGGGCATATGGAGGATACATAAAAATCATTGAGCCTATCTCATTATGGATGCATAAGATGTTATAAATAGAAATGAACATCTTAGATAAATAGCGGCCCGGCATGGCCGCCTTTGTTTTATATGCCATATCCAGCCCCTTAAACCGTCTGCGTTCTGCGGGTGGAATCCAGATAAGCATCCAGATCAGACTTGAAGTAAATGACCTTCCGACCGACCTTGTGAAAGGGAATTTTTACCTTGCCAGTATGCGCCCAGTTCGCCAACGTCTGGGGATTCACGCCAAGATGAGCTGCGGCCTCATTACGAGTGAGTCTTTTAGAATAATTCGATTCAACCAAATGCATAAGTAGCTCCGTGTAGTATTGGTTAACAACGAAGCCAATCTAAGATATTGATTTCAAGTCAATAAGGTGAGAAGTAACTATTCGGGACGACGAGCAGGTATTGGGGAGGGGAAGTTACTACCCCCCCTGCTGTTTTCTGATACTGCTCTACGTATAGGGGTTCGGGACGACCAAATCAGACATTATGTATTTCTTTGGCTTAGGCGGTAATAACTTTTCTTTTTTTATCCAGCTATCCACCGTTCCTTCATCCACTCTCCCCTCATAACGATTCATCAACTTTGCTATCATTTTCTTTTTAGATAAAGCAGGGTTTTTCTCCCAGGTGGCTTTGATAATTGCCACAATTTCATCATGCAAATGATGTCGGTGTCCTGAGGCTGCGTCACTTCTATTTTTTTTGACCGCACCGTCAATAATGTGATTCATATAAACATCTGATAACGTCACACATCGCCCAACTCTGTCTGCCAAAGCGCCTAACTCCTTGGCTAGATCTGTATATCCAAGAACTGTTAGTACGTTCACAGCTTTAACCAACACATTTTCATCATCCGATAACGGCCTGTTTTTCTCTACCATTTGCATTTCGGTGAGGCTATTCGCTATCCATTTCTTTTCTTTAATAGTTTTCCCAGCTATTTCTTTTTCAATACGATTCACATGCTCATCAGCGTTTTCCGAAGAGTAACTTTTTACCAATTGCTGAAAGGCATACATTCTTGCCACATGCTCGGCATCCACTCGTTTTAAATAACTCATTTCTTAACCTGCATATGATTTTGGCTTAGTATTTCAAAAAGCATCTTACGCTTCTCTTCATCAGTCAAATTGCCTAACGCAGACAATAATTGTGCATCAATGGCTTTCTTGCTTTCCACAAACCCAGCATGTTCCAGGATGGCCCGTTCAATTCGGGTAGCTGGCTCGAGTAGTTCATCAGCACCAAAATGAAGATAGCCCTGAGTAACATCTGCACTTCGCATCGTTCGGTGGTTCATTAGTCGCTTGAGAATATAGCTACCAACGCCCACCAGCTCGGCAACCGTACCGAAAGTACGCCGGGCATCATGCCATTTGAAAGGAATAGGCTGGAGCATATCAGGATTTGGGTAAGGAACCGTGGCGGCACTGATACGCTCAATAACATGACGATATTCTTTAATGATTCCTTTAGCGCCAGGAAACACTAAAACCTCGCTCCCGGTTTTCATTTTCAGCCGGCGACGAAACAAATTCAGAAGAGTTTCAGTGATTGGCAGCTCGAGCGGATCGCCGTTCTTGGTAGTGTCTATCCAGAAATAGCGACCGCCAATATTCACCCGATCCCAAGATAACTCGAATATTTCAGATTTACGTAGCCCGGTGAACATCGACATTTCTACAGCATCACATATTGCTGCAGCTACATCGTCCCGTCCCTCTTCGGCCTTATGACGAACCACATCGACGGCATTTAACCAACGAGCAAAATCATGGGTACGGATGCGCTCTGTCTTTCTGACCGTGCCATGCCACTGACGTTTAGTGCTGAGCACCAGTGTTGGCGGGTCAGGTAACAGCGTTATCCCTTCTTCATCACGATAATGATCATGTGCGAAACGATAAACGGCGCGTAAAGCTCTGGCCCACAGGTCAGCCTGGGCTTTGCTGCCGCTTCCTACCCCAGCCCGAAGCGTTTCTTTATCAGCGCCAAACCAGACTGAACCATCAGTTACTGCTTTGTGACGATGCTCAACACGTTCACGTGAAATAGTAGCGAGGGACTGTTTCATCCAGTCGCCGGAGTAATTTTGCAAGATAGCGCGATATTGCTTTTCGGTTGTGGGTTTCAGGCGGTGGCCACGGTTCTTAATATAGGCATCCAGCGCATCGGCAAGCGTGACAGAAGCCTTCTCATTGACACGTTTTTCCACATTAGGATTTCTCCCGGTGGTCGCTACGTCGCCCAGCATTTCGAGTGCCTTTGCCCTGGCATTATCAATAGTAAGATCCGGGAAACGGCCCAGCGTGGCGCGGATGAATTTTCCGTTTCTCTTACGTGAGATACAGAAGCTTTTCACACCACTGGTGCCAATACGGATGCGCAGGCCATTAACAATGGTATCGCCGTACTCAACCTGTCCACGTTCGGCTGGTGGGAGGTTTTCGAGCTTTGTTTTCGTAAATTTGAATGTTTCCACAAACACTCCATACCAAGCGATCGGGGTATCCTGCAAATCGCTTGTTTTGCTCTAGGATACCTATAGGATACCGCAAAGGAGTATTTTAGAGTATTTCTGGTTATTTATACAGTGGTTTTAAATTTATTAAGTTACTGAAAATTATAGATAAGTATTTTCAGGTAAGAAGTTGCATTCTAACTCATAATCGCTTGGTCGTTGGTTCAAACCCAACAGGGGCCACCAAATTTAAGCAGCAAATACATACAGTTAGGCCACTCTCGCGAGTGGCCTTTTTGTTGTCTCGTTTTCGAGTGGCAATAGAATGGCGGTGGTTTTTTACCGCCATTTTGCTGAGGGCATAAAAACCCGCACGCGGCGGACAGTTAGCGAAAATGTATCAATGAGGCCGCCCTAAAAGACCGGCAAAGAAAAAGAGGCCAATGATGATTCATCGGCCTCTTTTTTATAATCTCAGCACGCGCCTTAACGCGCAATCATCGGCATCACCACGCTTTTCAGCACTTTATCCGCACCGTATCGCGTCAGATGCTGTGGGTCTTTGTAGTAAATATGCGCACTCTCCGCAAAACGGCAGCTCGCCGTGTCACACAACGCGTCTTTCAGGCTGGCGAATTCAGCATTTAGCTTCGTCGACACTTTACCGATCAGCGCCGCGCTGGCATCAGGCTCAACGCTATCGTGCCCCACCACCTCGCACATTCCGGCGCTCTGCGGGTTCGCATAGGCAAACGCCCGGCTAAAGCAGCGCATCACGCGTTTGGGTGGGGAAAAACTCATCATCGGCACATCGCCCAACACAATGACCCGCTTACCCATATTCTGCAAACGCGTGATGGTCTCGGTTAGCCCCTGTTGCAGCGCCTGAGCTGGGCCTAATGACGGCGTCGTTTCAGACTGCCAGGGGGCTTTTCCCGCCATCAAACCGGACTGCCAGAACCCCGTAAGAATCACCGTCGATATCTGTTTATCCTGCGCCAGATAGTTGTCGACATCGAGCTTGAATGCCCGACACTGCGCGTCATGCAGCGGCCAGCCGTCGGCAAGGCGATACACGCCGAACAGAGGCGCACAGGATGATTTCGCGAAAATGACCGGCGTCAGATGACGGTCGTGCGCCAGTTGACGAAACGCCGCGGCCAGCGCCCCGGCATGGCTATCGCCAATCAGCGCAATTTTCTCCTGCGCCTCGCCACCGGTGCAGCGCGGGGTTCCGGTCAGCAGAATATTGCCGTATGAGGTCATGCAACTATCTTCCGCCTCTTCTATCTCCGACTGCATCCGGGCAAAGTCCTCAGGCCAACGGGCGGGAAAACCGTTTTGCAGCCAGGTGGTGGCAAAGACCAGCGTCAGCAGCCCCATCGCCATCCCGTAGCGCCAGAATACGCGGGATGGCGGCAGCTGCGCCGCCCGAAAAGGTTTCTCGATGAGGTAGTAGCTTATCGTCGCCAACAGGAAAGAAAGCGCAATCAGCAATACGCGCATCCCGTTCCCCGGCTCCGCTTCACACAGATAGTGATAAAGGCTGATAACCGGCCAATGCCACAGGTAGAGTGAATAGGATATGAGCCCAATAAAACGCAGCGGTTTCAAGGTCAACACACGGCGGTTGATAAGCGCCGTTTGCCCGTCCAGCAGCAACACGGCCCCCATCACCACCGGCAGCGCCCCCAGCCCAGGGAAAGAGGTCTGCGCGTCGTAAAAAAGCGCACACCAGGCAATGAGTAAAACACCCACGGCAGATTTCAGGTTATCAACCTTTGTCGAGAATGCCGCGGGAAAGTGGGTATGGGCCATTCCCAGTAGCGCCCCGGCAAACAGCTCCCAGGCGCGAAACGGTGTCAAAAACCATGCGCTATGCGGAATCTGCAGGGTTCCGGCGGCGGCAATGGCAAAACAGAGCAGCGTGACGCTGCCCATCAGTAAAAAAGAGAGTTTTTTATCAAAACGCGTCAAAACAAGAATCAGCAGCGGCGCGAGAAAATAGAACTGTTCTTCCACGCCCAATGACCAGGTCATCAATAAAGGATTATGCTCGGCGCTGGGGCTGAAATAGTCGATGGAATTCCAGAGCGTAACGTTAGATACCGACAGCAGCGTCGCCGCGGCATCGCGGCCTAATTTCCTGAAATCGGCGGGCGTCGAGATAAAAAACATCACCAGCCAGACCGCAATCACGACGGCAATCAGCGCGGGAAGAATTCGCTTTATGCGGCGAACATAAAACTGCCCCCACGAGAAATGGCCCGCAAGCTTACTTTGATAAATATGGCCGCCAATCAGATATCCTGAAATGACAAAGAAAACATCGACGCCCACAAATCCACCGGGGAATCCCAGCCCAAAGTGAAAGAGCACCACAAGAAGTACGGCGAGCGCGCGCAGCCCATCGATATCGGCACGATATTTAACGGTTGAGTTCATATTTATCTCTGGATGCAGGGGAGTAAAATCTAAAAGCATCATTCATATGATGATGTTTTTAATTACATTTTTATTGAATTCGGTCTTTCTTAGCGGAATTATAAAAGCGGGAAGATGATGGCTCAAGGCAGGCCAACGGTTTTCAGATTAATTGCAACCAGGCCGAAATCGCTTATTGAGAGAAAATATGTAGATAAACAACAGACTTTGCGCTCCCACCGTCAAAGCGAGAGCGCCGACTTAGGGTTTATACCAGCGCACGAAGCTCTTCGCGCATATAATCGGAGAAGTATTCCGGGTTTTTAATCAGCATGTGTTCACCGGAGTTAACCTTGTCGGCCCAGCCAGCAACCTTCTGAGTGAATCCGGCATTCCAGCCTTCGCGGTCACCGCGCGCCGTAATGTCGGCCGCACTCGCGGGTACGCCCAGCTCTTTCAAATATTTCAGAATTCCCTTCGCTGTACTTTCGTCCATAGACTGTGGCACCGGCTCAGACGTATTCATACCACCAATAAAATCCAACGCTTTATCAATGACTGCTGGCATATTCTTGTCCTTAAATTAACCACGTAGTAAACAAGTCTATACTATGGACTGGAATCGAGCGGGATTTCAAAGAAACCGCTCACGTTCTTGCATTTTTTCGTGAGCTGTCACTCTTTTGGCCGCCGTTTGCGCAAAAAAAAGCCGGTGCATCGGCACCGGCTGGTTATGTTGTAACGGCTATCAGGCGTTGGCCGTCGGGTTCTGCTCCGCGCTGGATTTGCTGTTTTCCAGCATCCGGCGTACCGGAACAATCAGCACGCACAATACGGCCGCACAGATCAGCAGCGCGATAGAACAGCGGGCGAACAGATCCGGCAGCATATCCAACTGGTCGGCCTTCACGTGGCCGCCAATCAGGCCAGCGGCCAGGTTACCCAACGCGCTGGCACAGAACCACAGCCCCATCATCTGGCCGCGCATTCTTTCCGGCGCCAGCAGCGTCATGGTCGCCAGCCCAATCGGGCTCAGACACAGCTCGCCGAGCGTCAGCATCAGAATGCTCCCCACCAGCCACATTGGCGAAACGCCCGCGCCGCCGTTGCTCAGCACGTTCTGCGCCGCCATCATCATCAGGCCAAAGCCTGCTGCCGCGCACAGAATACCGGTCACGAACTTGGTGATACTGCCCGGGCGCACGTTCTTACGCGCCAGCGCAGGCCACGCCCAGCTAAAGACCGGAGCGAGCAGGATAATAAACAGGGCGTTAATTGACTGGAACCACACCGCCGGGATCTCAAAATCACCGATCATGCGGTTGGTGTAGTCGTTGGCGAACAGGTTGAAGGAAGTGGGTTTCTGCTCAAAGGCGGACCAGAAGAACGCGGCGGAAACCAGCAGAATAAAGCACACCAGCAGGCGCGCGCGTTCTTTACGGCTCAGGCCCGCAAAGGCAAACAGATAAATAAAGTACAGCGCTACCGATGCCGCAATCACGTACACCAACACGCTCGCCACGGCCACCGGGTTAATCACGATCACGCCCTGAGCAATCAGGGTGATAATCACCGCGACGCCCACCGCCAGCGCCAGCAGCCACGCGCCAACGCCGTTCTTTTTCACCACCGGGCTGTTCCAGGTGGAGTCCAGCCCTACTTCGCTGTCGTAGCGCTTCATCGCCGGTACGGCGAACACGCGGAAGATAACCAGCGCGACCAGCATCCCGATACCACCGATACCAAAGCCCCAGTGCCAGCCGTGTGATTTAATCAGCCAGCCGGAAATCAGCGGCGCGATAAACGACCCCATGTTGATACCCATATAAAACAGGGAGAAGCCGCCATCGCGACGGGCATCGCCTTTTTTATACAGTGTGCCGACCATCACCGAAATACAGGTTTTAAACAGACCCGACCCCAGTACGATAAACATCAGGCCGATAAAGAACAGGTTGTCGCCCAGAAACGCAGACAGCGCGATAGACAGGTGCCCCAACGCAATCAGAATGGAACCGTACCACACCGCTTTTTGCTGGCCGAGCCAGTTATCCGCCAGCCAACCGCCCGGCAGCGCAGCCAGGTACATGGTGCCCGCGAAGATACCAACAATCGCCGACGCGTTTTCACGCGCTAATCCCATACCGCCGTCATAGACGGTAGCGGCCATAAACAGGATCAGTAACGGGCGAATGCCGTAAAACGAGAAGCGCTCCCACATTTCGGTAAAGAACAGCGACCCCAACGGATAAGGGTGACCGAAAAAGGTTCGGCTTTCGTTTTTATTAACAGTGGAATGCATAGTTTCTCCAGAGAAGGTGCGTCGTAACGCAGGTAAATCGTGTAAGCAGGTTAACCATTTTCTAATTTTGTCGACTTTTTACATTCGACTCTGAGTTTTTAACCATTTGATAACCATAAGATGGTCGTGTCTAGTCCCTTCACCGCTATTTTTAGATGAAAACTCGACAAACATCTAGTTTTATAGATTTTGTATTGGCAAAAGCCATAAGGTGATTGACATCACAACATCATACAGATATTCGTAAATTAACCATTAAAAACAATAAATTATAAAAATAAAACAACAGATAACTCACGCCAGAAAGACGCAAAATAAAAGTATAAAAAGTAGGGAAAAGACGTCCTTCAGACGATTGTTTACGGCAAGCGGCAATAAACATGGCCGAGGCGTAGCGGCGGCGGGGAGAAAAGAGATAATGGCGCAGACAAGCGCCACAGGAAGTCATCCTGGCCGCAGGAGAAACTGCGGCGGAATCACGTTATTTGGCGTGCCAGTAGGCGCTGGAACGGACCAGCTGCGGGTCAATGGCATCGGTCACAAATCCATCGGTCAGGTTTTTAACCACCTTCCCTTCACCGGTCAGCCAGATAAAGTAATCGGACGGCGGCACCGTGAGCTGCGCCAGACGCGCGGCAACGGCGGCGGCGTCATACTCGCTAACACATTCAATATTGAACTCATCAAAACCGGCCAGATAGGCTTTATCCGCCACGTCACGCACCATCACCAGCGCGGTAACCTGCGGACGCTGCGCCAGCGTGCGTAACGCCTCCAGGCGACGACGTAGCGCCGGCATACCGGTTTCATCGCAGACATAAAGCTGCCAGGCATAATCTTCCGGTACCACCAGCGAACCGCGCGGACCACCGATCGTCAGCGTATCACCCGCTTTAGCCTCCATCGCCCATTGGCTTGCAACACCGCCATCGTGAATGAAGAAGTCATAGGCCAGCTCATGGCGTTCAGCATTATACAGCGGGGTATAGTCACGCGATTGTGGACGGACACCCTCAGCCCAGACGATACCGTCATCGGTTACCGTTGGCGGCGTGATTTTGCTCCCTGCTTGTGGGAAGAATAATTTGGTGTGATCGTCAAATCCACGCGAACTAAAGCCTTCCAGCGCCTCGCCGCCCAGCACTACGCGCTGAAAAGCCTCGCCGATGCGCTCAACGCGCAGTACGGTCAGTTCACGAAAACGAAGTTCATTGCGCACGCGCTGTGGGTACTTTTTCTCTTTCATTGAGCGTCTCTCTGGCAAATAGATATATCTAAACATTTTGCAAATGATAATGATTGCCAATTAAGAAGAAAGCAAGCAATTTTTATGATATAGGTAAAAATGAGCAATAAAAATGACAACACCAAATTAAACCAATTAAAATCAACAGCATACAAAAAACAATCACTTCCATATTGATAAAGACATAGATTTAGATATAAATTAGATATATCTAAATATTGGTAAGGCGTGAACAATGAGCTCTCTTTCTGATACCGAACATCGCGGACGTGGTCATCATGGCGGACGCCGTCAGCGTTTCTTTGGCCACGGCGAATTGCGTCTGGTGCTCCTCAACATTCTGAAAGACAACGCCAGCCACGGTTATGAATTGATTAAAGCCGTTGAAGCTCTGACGCTGGGGAACTACACCCCAAGCCCCGGAGTGATCTACCCGTCGCTTGATCTGCTCCAGGACCAGGGCCTGATTACGGTTCAGGAAGAGGACGGTGGGCGCAAAAAAATCGCTATCACCGTCGACGGCGCACGCACGCTGGAAGAGAACCGGGAGCAGTTGGAACAGATCCAGGCGCGGATAAAGGCCAGAATGGTAGGGCATGAGCTGCGCAAAAATCCGCAGATGAAACGGGCGATCGATAACTTTAAGGCCGTGCTGGACCTGAAGGTCAACCAGGGGGAAGTCAACGACGCGCAGCTGAAACAGATTATTGGCGTTATCGACCGCGCGGCGCTGGAGATCTCACAGCTGGATTAATGCAGTACGGTGACGGCATCCTGAAGCCGGCTGGCGCGGCGCTTGACCATCGCCGACACGTTGGCGCTTTCCGCCACCAGCCCGGCATTCATCTGGGTGATCTCATCGAGTTTTGCCACGGCCCGAGTGACATCAGACAGCCCGGTAGCCTGTTCAGACGTCGATTGGCTAATCTGCGCAATCAACTCAGTGACATTCTGTACCTGCGAGACAATGTCATCCATCGTGCGCCCCGCGGCGTGCACCTGCTCAGAACCGGATCGCACCTTGCTGGCGCTGGCCTCAATCAACTGGCGAATTTCATTCGCCGCCGTCGCGCTTCGACTGGCTAAATGGCGCACCTCTCCCGCCACCACCGCAAACCCTTTCCCCTGTTCGCCCGCCCTCGCCGCCTCAACCGCCGCATTCAGCGCCAGAATATTGGTCTGGAAGGCAATATCGTTAATCAATGTGGTAATCGAGCCAATGCGCTGTGTGCTGTCGGCAATCTCTTCCATCGTCTGCACAACCCGGTGCATTGCCTGACCTCCCTGCGATGCCGCACCGCTGGCGGCCAGCGACAGCTTGTCGGCCTCGGCGGCGGTTTGGGAATTATTCTGTACGGAAACCGCCATCTGACTCATGGTAGCGACGGTTTGCTGGACGTTGACCACCGTTTCCTGGGTGCGCAGGTTCAGCTCTTCGTTACCGCACGCCAGCACATCGCTGCCGTCGCTAACGCTGTTTACCTGGCTTGAGACATCGTTAATCAGCCAACGGCACATCAGGCCCAACTGGCCGACGGAGCGCAGCATCAATCCCAGCTCATCACCGCGTTTTAAATGCTCTACGCTGTTGCGCTCGCCGGTCGCCACGCTCAACGCCTGACGGGCGACGTTCTCAATAGGGCGAATAATCTGCCACTCCAGCACTGCGGTGGCCAGCAACACGATCAGCGCTGATGCCAGTACTGCCGTCGTGGGTGCCCCCAGCGTCAGCAGACTTGCGGCCAGCAGCAGGTAACATCCCAGCGTGACGCTACGCATACGCCAGCGCAGCGGTATGGTCGCCAGTTTGCCCCACCATCGCTTGCTGACGACAAGACCTTTATGCAGGCGCTTGTTGCTGCGATTTTCCCGCAGCGCCTGATATAGCGGCTCGACGGCGGCAATCTCTTCAGCCGAAGCCATCGTGCGGATAGACATATAGCCTATCGTTTTGCCATTACGCACCTGCGGGATGGCGTTTGCGCGCACCCAGTAATGGCCGCCAGTTTTAGGCTGGTTTTTGACGATCCCGCTCCACGGTTCTCCCTGCTTGAGCGTACGCCACATATCAGCAAACGCCGCTTTTGGCATATCGGGATGACGCACCAGATTGTGCGGTTTGCCAAGCATCTCTTCGCGGCCATAGCCGCTCACTTTCACAAAGGCATCATTAACATGGGTGATGTAGCTATCGAGGTCGGTGGTGGACATCAGCGTAGTACGCTCGTCCAGCGATGATGTGGACGGGTTTGGGTCGGACAGGGTAGACATACAGACATCCTTTTCAGGTGCAGAAAGAAAATGTATTACAATTGTTATATCGGAGGGATTTTAATTAACCTTAATTGTTAATTTTGCGTTAGATCGCAAAATGGACAAAAGCCCTACTTTTTTTATGCCACGCCCGGCTGCGCGATGGTGGCGCAAAACCTGCCCCATCCTGGCGCAACCTGCCCTCTTGCGCTTCTCCCCTCAACCCCATCCCTGAGCCGCTGGACGATTAAATATTGTACACAACCGGTTTCTCCTGGCATTTATCCCGATTTTCTGCGTTGCCACTGAAGTGGCGTAATCCCTGCAATACTTAATTCAGTATCGTGTGATACGTGACCCCCAGGAGCACATTTTGAACAGGTTACCTTCCAGCGCCTCGGCTTTGGCCTGCAGCGCGCACGCACTGAATCTCATTGAAAAGCGAACGCTTGACCATGAGGAGATGAAAGCACTTAACCAGGAGGTCAGGGAATACTTTAAAGAGCATGTGAATCCCGGGTTTTTAGAGTATCGAAAATCTGTAACTGCCGGTGGGGATTACGGAGCCGTAGAGTGGCAGGCGGGAGGGTTAAATACGCTTGTCGACACCCAGGGTCAGGAGTTTCTGGATTGCCTGGGCGGTTTTGGTATTTTCAACGTGGGGCACCGTAATCCAGTGGTGGTTTCCGCCGTACAGAATCAGCTCGCCAAACAACCCCTTCACAGCCAGGAATTACTTGATCCTCTGCGCGCCATGCTTGCCAAAACGCTGGCCGCACTGGCGCCGGGCAAGCTGAAATACAGCTTCTTTAGCAACAGCGGAACCGAGTCGGTGGAAGCGGCGCTGAAGCTGGCGAAAGCGTATCAATCATCGCGCGGCAAATTTACCTTTATCGCCACCAGCGGGGCCTTCCACGGTAAATCGCTTGGTGCGCTGTCCGCAACCGCGAAATCGACCTTCCGTAAGCCGTTTATGCCGCTGCTGCCGGGCTTCCGCCACGTGCCGTTCGGCAATATCGACGCCATGCGCACGATGCTGAGCGAGTGCCAGAAAACCGGCGACGATGTGGCGGCTGTGATCCTCGAACCGATTCAGGGTGAAGGCGGTGTGATTCTGCCTCCGCAGGGCTACCTGCCCGCCGTGCGTAAGCTGTGCGATGAGTTCGGCGCGCTGCTGATCTTCGACGAAGTGCAAACCGGCATGGGCCGCACCGGCAAAATGTTCGCCTGCGAGCATGAAAACGTGCAGCCGGACATTTTGTGTCTGGCGAAAGCGCTGGGCGGCGGCGTGATGCCGATTGGCGCGACGATTGCCACCGAAGAGGTGTTTTCGGTGCTGTTTGACAACCCGTTCCTGCACACCACCACTTTTGGCGGCAACCCGCTGGCCTGTGCAGCGGCGCTGGCCACCATCAACGTCTTGCTGACCGAGAATCTGCCCGCTCAGGCGGAGCAGAAAGGCGATATGTTGCTGGACGGCTTCCGCTGTATGGCGCGCGAATATCCGGATCTGGTCCGCGAAGCGCGCGGCAGAGGTATGCTGATGGCTATCGAGTTTGTCGATAACGAAATTGGCTATAGCTTTGCCAGCGAAATGTTCCGCCAGCACGTGCTGGTGGCCGGCACGCTGAACAACGCGAAAACCATCCGCATCGAACCGCCGTTAACGCTGACGATGGAACAGTGCGATCAGGTGCTGAAAGCCGCGCGTAAAGCACTGGCAGCCCTGCGCGTTAGCCAGAATCAGGTGGCAACCGAGCAGTAAACTCACGCCCCCTACGGTTTCGTGGGGGGGCGTTCTTACGCTTCTTCGGTAAACGGATCCGCGATATCCAGCCACTGCACTTCGCAATCACTGGTGCCGCAAAACAACCGCCTACCGCTTTTACCTGCCAGAAGCCCGGCGGGAAAAACGACATCCTGTAAATCGCTACGTTTGCTCTCTCCAGCGAGAAAATCCTCCCGGCAGGCGATGATCGCCATCGGGCTGCTGATACCGCGCTGATAGTCGAAAAGAAAACGAGCAGCATGATAGTGCCGGTTTCCAAACTCATCGAACCGCGCGACGTGCGCCAGCACTCCTACCAGCCCCGGAGAGAGCACACACGCTTCGTTCACGCCACACCAGTACTGCTCCTCCACATGGGAGAGCAGCGTGGCGCTGGCGATCGACTCCTCGTTGAGATCGGCAAGCCGGGAAACGATCGTCCAGCCGATGGTGCCGTGTCCGCCGGGTTCCCCCTGTGGACGGGTAAACACGAGGATACGCTTATCGGGTAGCTCGACCAGACGAATATCCTTCATTCCCCATGGACCGGTCGTCAGGGGACGCAGCGCGGAAACCGACGGCCCGGCAAAAAATTGCGTACGCCAGCGAACCGCTCCCCTTTTCGTTGAGAAGTCGACTTCAACGCCGCCAAACAACAGCTGCCCGCTAACCTGGCTGACGAACGGATCCTGTAGCGCGAAATCCGGCATTCCGTCCAGCAGTTCAGCGTGGCAGTCGCCATCCCAAAGGAAAAAACGCACCCGGGAATCTTCGCTATCGCGCCTCTCAACGCGGGCGGCAATACACCACCGTCCTTCATCCATAAAGGGTGCGGTTGGGTTGTAAACGTCCAGCCCGTCGACGCCGCGGAAGATGATTTTTCCACGGCTGCCATTTTGCGGCCGCGAGCGATAACGCTGATAAAGCGCCTCAACGTCGTCGCGCATTACACCAGCCCCAGATGCTGCCAGAGCTGATCCATCGGCAGCGTCGCCAGAGCGGTACACTCATCCGCCGCGCCGTACCAGACGTGCAGCACGTCATCACGCACCAGCGCGCCGCAGGTAAAGACCACGTTGCCAAAGAAGCCTTCGCGTTCGTACTGCGCCGTCGGCTCCAGCAGCGGTACCGGCGATTTGGCGAGAATTTTCAGCGGATCGTGGAGATCGAGCAGCAGCGCGCCCAGACAGTAGCGCTGATCGGCATCGACGCCGTGGTAGATCTCCAGCCAGCCGCGATCGGTTTTGATCAATGGCGCGCCTCCGCCGGATTTACGCGAATCCCATTCATCGCCCGATCGGCCCAGCAGATGGCGATGGTTACCCCAGTGCAGCATATCAGGAGACTCGCAGATCCAGATCTCCGGGTGGCCAAAGTGGCAAGGCGCGGGTCGGGTTAGCGCCATATAGCGACCGCCGACCTTTTCCGGGAAGAAGCAGACATCGCGATTATCCGGACACAGGATCAGCCCCTGTTTTTCTACCGTGACAAAGTCGCGAGTGGTCGCCAGCGCGGTGGTGATCCCCAACGACGAAACGGCGGAGTAGTTGATATAAAAGAGATCGTCGATCCGGGTGATACGCGCATCTTCGCAACCGAACTCTTCATAGCGGCTATCGGCGATGATAAAGGGCTGTGAATCGATGGTGTAATGCACGCCGTCCTTGCTGCGTGCCAGGCGCAGATGGGACATCGAGGTCAGCCAGACCTGCGCGGGATCGCTTTTTAGCACGATGGTACGCGGATCGCTAAAATCAAAACGCTCATCGTCACGGTCGAAGGTTTTCGTGGCTTGTTGCCAGCCGCTTTCCTGCTGTTGCAGCAGCGGCACGACGATCTGTCGCGGGTTATCGTTAATCACGCTTTCCGCCACGCGCAGCAGCAGCACGATCTCGCCGTTGCACTCGGTCACGCCGGTATTGAACACGCACTCTACTTTGCGCCCCGGCAATGAGGGCGACACGTCTTTTGGGGTGATTAGCGGGTTACTGCGGTGTCTGTTCATGAACGCTCCTTTTCATCAGAATTTGATTTTTGCCCAGCCATTGGGCGTCTTCGCCATACAGAACGTCGGCGGAAATATCCCGCCAGGGGTTCAGCACCGGCGAGCCAAAGTTAATCGCGATCCAGACGCGCTCGGTGACCGTCTCGCGTATAAACCACACGCATTCATTTGTCAGCGATAACGAGCTACCGTCGCCCTCGCGCAGCGCGGACGTCGCGGAACGAAGCGCGATAAGGGTTTGGTACTGTCGCCAAAGGGACCCTGGCGTGCTCTGTTGATATTGCGCATTAAGCTGACGGTAGTCCGCGCAAACGGGCATCCAGGGCGAGACGGGCGAAAAGCCTGCGTTCGCCGCATCGGTCCACAGCAGCGGCGCCCGCGAAGCATCACGGGAATGCGCAATCGCCAGCGCCAGCGCCTCGCTTTCATCGGCGCCCTTCCGTAACGCCGTTTGATAATGGGTCTTGCCCTGAATGTCGAAGACCTGCGCCACGGTCTGCGGGCAATAGCTCGGCATCCCCAACTCTTCGCCCTGATAAATAAACGGCACGCCGCGAACGGTCAGTTGCAGAGCCAGCACCGCCAGCGCGCGCTCGGTATCGCACGGGCTCTCGCCGAAACGGCTAATCATGCGTGGCATATCGTGACTGGAGAAAAACAGCGTTGGCAGGCCTGACTGCCGCGCCTGGGTGGCGTTAATCGCCTGGCTCAGGCGCGCAATATCGAAGCGTTTCTGGCTGCCGATATTGAAATTAAACACCACATCCATCAGCTCAGGGCTCTGATAACGCGCCAGAATATCCAGCTCTTCGCTGCCGATTTCGCCAATCAGAAACGCCTCACCCTGCTGGCGCACGTAGCGACACAGCCGGTTTAGCGTGGCGATAATGCCCGGCTGGTTGATATCAAACTCATGGCGCTGCTCGCCGTTCTCTTGCGGGTTGTCCGGGCCAATACCGTTGGTGGTCAGAAAGTTGATCACGTCAAAGCGGAAGCCATCGACGCCCAGCGCCTTCCAGAAATCAACCACCCGGTAGATCTCCTGCTCCACCTCGGGGTTAGCCCAGTTGAGATCGACCTGCTCGGGGGCAAATTTGTGATAGTAGTACTCGCCGGTATCCGGCTCTGCACTCCAGGCGCTGCCGGAGAAAAACGACTGCCAGTTGTTCGGCTGACGGCTAAACAGGAAATAGTCCCGGTAGCGGCTGGCGGGATTATTCCAGGCGTCGCGAAACCAGGAGTGCGCCGAGGAGACGTGGTTCACCACCAGGTCAATAATCACCCGGATGCCGCACGCATGACAGCGCTCAACCACCTCGCGAAAGTCTTCCAGCGTGCCAAAACGCGCGTCAACGGCGCAGTAGTCACTGATGTCATAGCCGTTATCCACCAGCGGCGACGGGTAAAACGGCGTTATCCAGATAGCGCCGACGCCCAGTTCATGCAGATAGTCCACCTTCGATAGCAGACCGGGAAAATCGCCCAGCCCATCGCCGTTGCCATCGCAAAACGAAGGCAGATAAATTTGGTAGCAGGTGCATACCTGCCACCAGGGTTGGTTGCTCACCGCGCAATTCCTTATTTCAGTGATAACGACATGCCCTGCAGGAAATATTTGCGGAAGAGGATAAACAGCACCACTACCGGCAACATCTGCACCACCGCGCCCGCCATCACCGGGCCAAGATAGACGCCGTAAGATTTACTGAACGTCGCCAGCAGTACCGAGAACGGCATTTTGTCGACGTCACGCATGACAATCAGGGGCCAGAGGAAGTTGTCCCACGAGCTGGAGAAGGTAAATAACGCGACGATGGCCAGAATCGATTTGTTCAGCGGCATCATCACATGGCGCAGGATCCCCCACAGGCTGGCGTGATCGAGACGCGCGGCGTAAAGATAGTCGTTCGGCGTTCCCTTGAAGCTCTGCGATACCATAAAGATCCCCCATGCGCTCATGGCGTAGGGCAGGATCATCGCACTATAACCGTTCACCAGCCCCAGCTCGCGCATCAGCACAAACTGTGGAATGATGAACATAAATACCGGAAAAACCATCTGTACAATCAGTAAGTTGCGGAAGGCATTTTTACCACGAAACTCGGCTTTCGCCAGCGCGTACCCCACCAGCATCGACGTCACGGTGACGCACAATGTTATGGTTATCGAGACAAACAGTGAGTTAAATAACGTGCGCAGAAAAGGTTTGTCCGCACGATTGCTGTTATCAAACAGGAACGTGTAGTTTTCCAGCGTCAGATGGCCGGAAAACAGGCTCGTGGTATAGATCTCCGCCGTCGGCTTCAACGAAGAGATCGTCATCCAGATAAAGGGATACAGCCAGCTCAGCGCCAGTAAAAACATCACGACATGAACTAACAGGCTCAGGGGAGTGAGTTTTTTCATTCACACAATCTCGATATTTTTTCAAACAGTTTGCGGAAGACCCAGATAGCCAGGAAACTGCAGCCCGCCACAATAATCGACATCGTTGCCGCCCAGGTCGGTTTCATATTCTGGAACGCCGCTTCATACATCACCACCATCGGACTCGTGGTGCTATTCAGGGGACCACCGCCCGTAATTAAATAAGGCTCAGTGAAAATACTGAATGCGACAGTTATCGCCAGCACCATCACCATGACGATTTGCGGATTCATCATCGGCAGCGTAATAGCCCACCCCTGTTTAAACCGCCCGGTTTTATCCAGCATGGCCGCGCTGTAAATATCATTGGGAATAGCCTGCATCCCGGAAAAAAGAATAAGCCCGTAATAGCCGACAAATTTCCATGTCACAATCAGCGCAATAGATAACATCGCACAGTCCGGATTCGTAAACCAGGGAACCGATACGCCGATACTTTCCCGTAAAAACTGATTTACCGGGCCATATTCGCTAAACAACTTAGAAAAAACGATGGAATAGGCCACTCCGGAAGAGATATTGGCTAATAAGAAACTCAGCGCAATAAAGCTTTTACCGTATTTAATTCGCCGCAGCCCGGCGGCAAACAGCAGCGAGGCGATAAAAACAATCGGAATATACCACATCAAAAAGCGACAGATATTCCACATTGAGGTCCAGAATAGAGCATCGTTAACGACGCCAAGCAGATTTGTAGCCCCGAAAACCGGGGCATACCGATAAACTGCCACTGCGTCACGCTAAGTACAATCAACCAGGCCAGCGGATAAAACCAGAACAACAAGGAATAACCGATCCAGGTGGAGGCCAACAGGCCTCCGGTGCGGGAATCATATCCAGCCATTATTCCCCCTTATTTCGCCAGCAGGGTGTTGATTTCCTGCTGAGACTGTTCAAGCGCTTTTGTCGGGGCCTCATTGTTGAAAATGACCCGCTCCAGCATCTGCGTCATGCTGCGCTGAATTTCTGTCGTTTGCGTCGTAGCGACCGGCGGCAGCGCGACGTCGACGTAAGAGGCAATGTCTTTCTCTAAAGGATGGTTAGCGAAATAGTCGGTAAACAGAGGGTTAGTCATCAGATCCGCGCGCGCTGGCGGCATTCCGGTCAGCTCAAGCCAGGCACGGTCATGCTCGGCGCTGCTGAACACCCACTGCATAAAGGCCCAGGCCTGCGTTTTGTGTTTGCTGGAGCTGAACATCACCATCCCTTTACTGTCGCCAAAGGTGTGCGGATGAGCGTCACCGTTTTCAGTCAGCATCGGGCCGATCTGGATAGTTTTCAACACATCAGGATACTGCTTACGATAGCGGGCAAGGTCCCACGGGCCGCGCGCGGAAGCCAGCACCTGGCCAGTTGCTAACGGATCGTCTGCGGAGGTGAAGTCGTAGCTGCTCCACTTGCTGTTAAACACTTTCCCCATAAACGTCAACACCGCCTGACCCGCTGGATTGCCGAAGTCGGCTTTTTTATCCGCGATGTAGGATTTACCGCCGCTCTGCGCATAGTACAGCGGGATGAAGTCGAACCAACGCTCCCACCAGTTTTTCCCCGCCGTTAGCTGCATTACGTAACCGTGATTGTCCGCCGCACGACGCTCCGCCAGTTGATACAGTTCGTTATAGGTTGTCGGTACATGGTCAAATCCGTATTTCTTTAGCAGGTCGCCGCGCCACCACCAGACGATCGGATTCACATAGATAGGCAGTACGTTTTGCTGGCCGTTTAGCTTCCAGGCCGGAAGAATCGTCGACATCTGGCGCGTTTTAACCAGTTCATTAAAGCCGGGCATTTTCGACAAATCTTCAATTTGCCCTACGTCGACCAACTGACTGGCAAAGCCAATAAATATATTACTGGAAATATCAGGTTCCGTTCCGGAGGCGAGGGCATTCATGATTGCTTCTTCGGAACTATTCGCCGCAGGAATCGTGGTAAACTCGACGGGAGTATGGGCAGGGTCTTTATTCCACTCCGTAACCATTTTATTCCAGAAGGCTTCTTCATTTTCATTCGGCGCCACCCACATTTTAATGGGGGTTTTGGCATCGGCTTGCTCGTCCTTTTTATCATCAGGACCACAACCGGAAATACATAAGCTAAGTAATATTGACGCCGTTAATTTAGCAACCGCTGCAACTTTCACGATATTTCTCCCTAACTCTCAATAAGTGTTATTGGTTTACCGCTACCCTGCTTTGAATGGTGCGTAAGCTAACACCCCTTATTTATGTTTAACGTTAAACAAATCACAAAACTATTTTTGTTTAACGATAAACTCTGCCATCAACATTCAGAGGTAAAAAACCAGACACATACACAATATGAATACAAAAAATAAAAAGACGGCAACAGACAAATATAAAAAAGAAAAAACAGCGGCAATAACAATAAAATCATTGGCCAAAGAAATGGGTATATCCCATACCACCATCTCAAATGCATGGAATAATCCCGAAAAACTGTCTATTGAATTACGTGAGCGCATTTTACGTTATGCGCAGGAAGTCGGATTTCAGGGGCCGGATAAGCTGGCGCGAGCGTTGAGGACAGGAAAATCAGACACCATCGGCGTAATTTTCAATGATTCGATGAGCTATGTGTTTATCGACCCACATGATATTAAGCTGATGCGCGGAATCGCCGTACGCTGTGAAGCGCAAAATATCAATCTGGTACTCATCCCTCTGCGTAAAGGCGCTTCCCACAAAACGCCGTCGCTGACCACGCTGGTTGACGGCTATATTCTCAACGCCACGCATAATAGCGCCGCGGTGATTCAGCAAACGCTCGCACGTCGCCTTCCGGTTGTCACACTCGACTTCCAGCTTCCGCAGTACAGCAGCGTATCGATCGATAACGCCAGCGCGATGCGCGATATCGCCGCCTATTTACTCAACAAAGGGCATCAGCGCTTCGGCATCATCGCCTTCTCTTCACACCCCGGCGCACAGGGAATTCGGCATCTTGAACACGCCATTTCAGGCGATAACACGCTGATGCTGACACGCGTTAACGCCTGCCGCGAGGTCTTTCGCCAGCATGCCATTCCGCTCTCCGACTGCTGGCTGTACGAAACGCAGCACGATGAGCAACACGGCGAGCTGGCTGCAGAAGCGCTGCTCACCGCACACCCGGAAATTAGCGCGCTAATTTGCCTCTCAGACCGCTTTGCGCTCGGCGCGGTGAACTACTGCCAGCGCCACCGCCTTGCTATCCCACAGCGGGTGGCGATTACCGGCTTCGACAATATCATCCCCGAAGTGAACGGTATTGGCCTCACCACCATTGCGCAGGATGCGGAACGCAAAGGCGAAATTGCCGTGGAATTACTCCTCACTAACGGGCCTGTTACCCACCATGCGCTGGAATACCAGCTCATCGCGCGGGAGAGCGCCTGAACGCACATTGCTTAACAGAAGAGTGGATTATGGATGAACTAACCTGTTTTAAAGCCTACGACATTCGCGGTGAAGTCGGCGTCTCTCTCACGCCGGACATCGCCTGTCGCATTGGTCGCGCTTACGCTGCGTGGCTGCACCCCAGGCGCGTAGTTGTCGGCGCCGACGTTCGTCTGAGTTCAGAAGCGCTGAAAACAGCGCTGTCGGAAGGGCTTATCGCCAGCGGCGTTGACGTCATTGATATCGGTCTGTGCGGCACCGAAGAGATCTATTTCGCCACCCGTGAGCTGCGGGCAGACGGCGGTATCCAGGTCACCGCCAGCCATAATCCCGCCCAGTACAACGGTATGAAACTGGTGCGCGAAGAGGCTCGCCCCATCAGTAATGACAATGGCCTGCTGGAGATAAAATCGCTGGCCGAAAAAAACAACTTTCCTCCCGTCGTTCATCGCGGTCACCTTCTGTCGTTTGATAATCGACCGGCCTGGGTAAACTGCCTGCTGCGTTTTCTTAAGCACCCGCTCACGCGCCCCCTACGCATTGTGACCAATGCCGGGCATGGTAACGCGGGGCCTGCGCTTGACGCGCTCGCCGACGGGCTAGCGCGTGCGGGCGTACAGATTGAACTTATTCGCCTGTACCATGAGCCAGACGGCCGTTTTCCCGCGGGAGTCCCCAACCCGATGCTGACGGAAAACCGCCTCGTCACCCAGCAGGCGGTTATCGATAATAAGGCCGATTTCGGCATCGCCTGGGACGGCGATTTCGACCGCTGCTTTTTCTTCGATGAATGTGGCTGCTTTATTGAGAGCTACTACCTGGTTGGCCTGTTTGCCGAACACTTCCTGCGGCGATCCGCTGGCAGTCGCATCATTCTGGACCCGCGTCTGACATGGAATACGCTGGACGTTGTGGCTCGCGGCGGAGGAATCCCGATCATCAGTAAAACCGGCCATGCATTTATCAAAGCACGCATGCGTAAAGAGGATGCCATTTACGGCGGTGAAATGAGCGGCCATCACTATTTTCGCGATTTTGGCTACTGCGATAGCGGGATGATTCCACTGGTCTTGATGCTGCAAATTATTAGCAACGGTAGTCTGCCGCTTTCACAGCGTATTGCCCATGCCCAGGCTCGCTATCCGGTCTCCGGCGAAATCAATTTATCCGTCGAGGATCCTGCCGCCATCTTAGAGCGCATGGCTGAACACTATCAACCAGCATCGCCGCTGCGTGATGATTGCGATGGCATAAGCCTGGCTTTCGCCGACTGGCGCTTTAATCTTCGCGCCTCCAACACCGAACCGCTGTTGCGGTTGAATGTAGAAACCCGTGGCGATGCCACTCTGCTCGCCGAAAAAACCGATGAACTATTAACGCTTATTGCCGCCCAACGCAGCGCGAAGGAGACGCTATGACAGCCCTTTCACTCAGCAATATTCATAAGCAATATGACAAATCCACCATCATTGAGAACCTCTCGCTGGAAATCGCCTCTGGTGAATTTATCGTGCTGGTTGGGCCCTCCGGTTGTGGTAAATCAACGCTGTTGCGCATGATTGCCGGGTTGGAAATGCCCGATGGCGGCAAACTGATGATGGGTGAGAAAGAGGTCACCCATCTGCCCGCCGGGAAGCGCAGCCTATCGATGGTGTTCCAGTCCTATGCGCTCTATCCACATATGACGGTGCGGGAGAACCTCTCTTTTGGCCTACGCAATATTCATACCCCGCCAGCGGAAATCACGCGGCGTATTGCTCACGCCGCATCGATGCTAAAGCTGGATGAGATGCTTGACCGACTGCCGCAAAACCTCTCTGGCGGCCAGCGCCAGCGCGTAGCGATTGGCCGCTCTATCGTTCAGCAGCCGGACCTGTTTTTGTTTGACGAACCGCTGTCAAACCTTGACGCCGCCCTGCGCGTGGAGATGCGCCAGGAAATTCAACAGCTGCATAATACGCTGAAAAACACCATGATTTATGTCACTCACGATCAGGTGGAAGCGATGACGCTCGCCGATCGTATCGTGGTGCTGTATAAGGGCAAAATTGAGCAGGTTGGCACGCCTCTCGAACTGTACAACACGCCGGCAAACCTGTTTGTCGCCGAATTTATCGGCACGCCAAAGATTAACGTTCTGCCTGCCGTCTGGCATCAGGGTGCTCTGCACATAGCCGATGACATCATCTTTCCGCTCTCCCGTCAGCCGCTCGGCGTTCGTGAAAACGACAAGATGTTCGTCGCCATTCGTCCGGAGCATATGCAGTACCAGCAGCCAGGCGATTTCAGCCTGAGTGGGCGAACCCGGTTGTGCGAACTGCAGGGCGACTCCACGCTGGTATGGCTCGATGTCGGCGGACATTCAATGTGTCTGAAATCGTTCCAGCAATTGAGTTTCCCGGCACAAAGCCCGCTAACCCTAACGGTACAGGAATCAAATCTTCACCTGTTTGATTCCATTGGAAAACGCGTCACTTTTGCCTGAATGGCGCCCTCGCGCTGCGGGGGCGTTCTTTGAATCCCATCACAATCATTGCATTCCCCTTTTCCCTTTTTGGCGCCGACGGCTAAATTAGTAACTCATCCGACCACATAACAATAATTTCACATACTGGACATCCTTATGAGCTATCCGTCGCTGTTCGCCCCGCTCGATCTGGGTTTTACCCAGCTGAAAAACCGTGTGCTGATGGGTTCGATGCATACCGGGCTGGAGGAGTACCCTGACGGCGCTGAGCGACTGGCGGTCTTCTACGCCGAACGCGCACGTCATGGCGTGGCGCTGATCGTCAGCGGCGGGATAGCGCCGGATCCCACCGGTGTGGGGATGGCGGGCGGCGCGATGCTGAATGACGTCAGCCAACTGCCGCACCACCGCACAATTACCGATGCCGTGCATCAGGAAGGTGGCAAAATTGCGCTGCAAATTCTGCACACTGGCCGCTACAGCTATCAACCAAACCTCGTCGCCCCTTCGGCGCTTCAGGCGCCGATCAATCGCTTTACGCCGCGCGAACTGACGCATGAGGGTATTCTGGGGCTGATCGACGACTTCGCACGCTGCGCCCAGCTGGCGCGGGAGGCGGGCTATGACGGTGTGGAAGTGATGGGCTCAGAAGGCTATCTGATTAACGAATTTCTCGCCGCGCGCACCAACCTGCGCGACGATGAATGGGGCGGTAACTACGACAACCGCATGCGCTTTGCCGTCGAAGTGGTGCGCGCCGTACGCCAGCGTGTTGGAAACGACTTTATTATCATCTACCGTCTGTCGATGCTCGACCTAGTCGACAACGGCGGCACCTTTGATGAAACCGTGCGCCTCGCCCAGGCGATCGAAGCCGCGGGCGCGACGATAATCAACACCGGGATCGGCTGGCACGAAGCGCGGATCCCGACCATTGCTACGCCGGTACCGCGCGGCGCCTTTAGCTGGGTCACCCGCAAGCTCAAAGGCCATGTGACGATTCCACTGGTTACCACCAACCGAATTAACGATCCGCAGGTCGCCGACGATATTCTGGCGCGCGGCGATGCCGATATGGTGTCGATGGCCCGTCCGTTCCTCGCCGATGCCGAGCTGCTCTCCAAAGCGCAGTCGGGTCGCGCCGATGAGATCAACACCTGCATTGGCTGCAACCAGGCCTGCCTCGATCAGATCTTTGTCGGCAAGGTGACATCTTGCCTGGTTAACCCTCGCGCTTGTCACGAAACCAAAATGCCGATCCTTCCGGCGACTACGCGTAAAAACCTGGCGGTTGTCGGCGCTGGCCCTGCGGGGCTGGCGTTTGCCATCAACGCCGCCGCGCGCGGTCATCAGGTAACGCTGTTCGACGGTAGCGCAGAGATCGGCGGGCAATTTAATGTCGCCAAACAGATCCCCGGCAAAGAAGAGTTTTACGAAACGCTGCGCTATTACCGCCGGATGATCGACGTCACCGGTGTGACGTTGAGGTTGAATCATCGCGTCACCGCAGACGATCTGCTCAACTTTGATGAAACGATCCTCGCCACCGGGATCACCCCGCGTACACCGCCTATTGAAGGCATTGATCACTCAAAAGTGCTGACCTATCTGGACGTACTACGCGATAAAGCGCCAGTCGGGCAACGTGTGGCGATTATCGGCTGCGGCGGCATCGGCTTTGATACGGCGATGTATCTCAGCCAGCCCGGTAACCCAACCAGCCAGAATATTGCCGAGTTCTGCGTGGAATGGGGCATCGATACCAGCCTGCAGCAGGCAGGCGGCCTGCGCCCTGAGGGTCCGCATCTGGCCCGCAGCCCGCGGCAGATTGTGATGCTGCAACGTAAGGCCAGCAAGCCGGGCGAAGGGTTAGGTAAAACCACCGGCTGGATCCATCGCACTACCCTACTTTCTCGCGGCGTGAAGATGATCCCGGCGGTCAGCTATCAGAAGATCGACGATGCGGGGCTGCATGTTGAGATCGGCGGCGAGCCGCAGCTGCTGGCGGTCGATAACGTGATTATCTGCGCCGGTCAGGAGCCAAACCGCACGCTGCAAGGACCCCTGCTGGCGGCGGGCAAGACGGTGCACTTAATTGGCGGCAGTGACGTAGCGGGCGAACTGGATGCCCGACGGGCGATTGCGCAAGGGACGAAGCTGGCGCTGGAAATTTAATGCCTTTCATTATTAATCAATAAATAACGCTGGTGAAATACCAAATCGGGCAGCCAACTTTTTGGCATGATCCAGCGTAAGTTTGCGTTGCCCATTTAACACGCGCGACACCATCGACTTGCTGCCAATCTCTGGCAAATCAGACAGTGTAAGCCCGTATTGATCCATAAGAGTACGGATCACAGAGAGCCCTGCCGGCATGGCATTACGTTGCGCATTAAACTCCGCAAACTCTGGTGACGCGTTCTCCCATGCGCTGATTTTGGCACAAACCAAATCCAGTAAGGGATTATCAGGATCGTTTAACAGCAGATGATCGACAAACGCCAGCGCCTCTGCGTACTGCTCATCATTCTGAATACCCGCCAAAAAAGGCGCAACTGCCGTTAACTTTTCACCCGCTTTCAGGATATCTGCAATCACCATCATTTTTTCCCCTTAGTTCGATGCGCCGCCGTGAAGATGTCATATTCCTTATGGGTAAACACATGGCGTATGTAGCATTTTTGCGTTTCAAAAAAGAGCATTGCGACCACACGCAGTTGGTTTCGCCCAATGTTAATGACATAGTGTTTATCCAGATATTTAAAATTATCCAGAGAGGGAAACACCGCTTTTAGTGCTGTGGGTGTTCTGAAATACCCTTTTGCTAACACATTTCCCAGAGCCACGAGTTCCGTTTTATGTTGCGGAAATTTATCCCCCGCATCTTTCAGTGCTTTCAGTGTTATGAGGTGCATTCTTCATCAGGTCCGTTGACAAATTGGCAATATCATAGCAGGAGTTGCCATTTTGGCAACATTATCTGCCTTAGTGAGTGGCAACGACATTACGTCAAAAACCACCAGGCACAATGGGGGAAGCCTATTTAGAGAGGGGGAAATGTATGATTTGGGAGCTCGATTCCAACAGAATGCCGGATAAAGCGGCTACGCCACTATTCGGCATTTTATGCCGTTAACCGTATTAACGACGACGACCTAACTTCACCGCTTTCAGAATCACAAACTTATGATTCGTCGCGATAGTCTCGCAGTTACCAAAAATCTTCTTCAGCTTGTGGAAGTAGTCGAGGTGACGGTTGGCCACGATATACAGCTCGCCGTTGATCTTCAGGCAGCGGCGGGCGTGGTGGAACATCTCCCAGGCGATGTTATCGGTCAGCGCGTGCTTCTGGTGGAACGGCGGGTTGCAGAACACCGCGTTGAAGCGGAACGGCTCGACGCCGGAGAGCGCGTTGTTAATCATAAACTCGCTGCGGTCCAGCGCATCCGGCAGGTTGGTCTCGACGTTCAGGCGGCTGGAGGCCACAGCCATCGGCGATTCATCCACGAACACCACCTGCGCCTGCGGGTTTTTCGCCAGCAGGGTCATGCCCAGTACGCCGTTGCCACAGCCGAGGTCCACAATCTCCCCTTCCAGGTTTTCCGGCAGGTACTGCATAAAGAAACGCGCGCCGATATCCAGCCCGGTACGGGAGAAGACGTTAGCATGGTTGTGGATGGTCCAGCCGGTGCCTTCCAGCTTCCAGCTCAGGGTCTGGGCGGTGTCGGCCAGCGCCGGTTTGGTAAAGGTGCCGTTAATCAGACGCGCCTTTTTCCATGCCAGCGTGGTGGTGGTTGGGCCCAGAACCTTCTCGAACAGTTCCAGCGTCGAGGTGTGAATGTCGCGTGCTTTCGCCCCGGCGATAATACGCGTTTCTGGCGTAACCACTTCACGCAGCGCGCGCAGCTGCTGCTCCAGCAGCGCCATGGTTTTAGGGATTTTAATCAGCACGACGCCGGGCGCCTGCGGGTATTCCGCAGTGCTATCGAGAAATTTCACGCTCGATTCGGCGATATCGTTATGGCGCAGGTTTTCTCGGGTCGCCAACTCGCTTAAGTAGGAGTCGCCGATGCTGTACGGCGTATGCTCCGCCAGTGCGCAGGCCAGCGCGCCGAAGGTATCATTCAGGATAAGCACCGGGCCGCGAATCTCAGTATCGTCCAGCTGTTGCAGCAGATATTCATCGGCTGCTTCCCACGCCAGCAGTGGGTTAACGTCGTCCGTCTCCGGGAAACGTTTAAGTGTCAGTGAACGGAAACCGTTGTCTGTGTGGCTCATCGGCCCTCCTGAATGGTAAAATTTCGGCTTATCCCTGAAAAGGGTGCGTGAGTATACACTTTTTATGATTGGCATGGGTGAAGATGAACCAACTAACTTACCTCCAGGGCTACCCGGAACACCTGCTTTCTCAGGTGAGAACGCTGATTGCTGAACAGCGTCTGGGGGCAGTGCTGGAAAAACGCTATCCGGGCGCGCACGATTTCGCCACCGATAAAGCGCTCTGGCAGTACACCCAGGATCTGAAAAGCCAGTATCTGCGCAACGCGCCGCCGATCAATAAAGTGATGTACGACAACAAGATCCACGTATTGAAAAACGCGCTGGGGCTACACACCGCGGTGTCGCGCGTACAGGGCGGCAAGCTGAAAGCCAAAGCGGAAATTCGCGTCGCGACCGTTTTCCGTACTGCGCCGGAACCCTTTCTGAAGATGATCGTGGTGCATGAGCTGGCGCATCTGAAAGAAAAAGATCACAACAAAGCGTTCTACCAGCTGTGCTGCCATATGGAGCCGCAGTACCACCAACTGGAGTTTGATACCCGTCTTTGGCTGACGCATCTTTCGTTAAAGGAAACTGCGTAGTCGGGCACTGGCAATGTCATAAAGGCGTGTTACATTGACGGCAGAATCCCTTTATGGAGCCTGAAGGCGTTTATGATACGTTTCGCTGTGATTGGAACAAACTGGATCACCCGTCAGTTTGTCGATGCCGCCCATGAGACCGGCAAGTTCAAGTTGACCGCCGTCTATTCCCGTAGCCTTGAACAGGCGCAAAGCTTCGCTAATGATTATCTTGTTGAGCACCTCTTCACCTCGTTAGAGGCGATGGCGCAAAGCGAAGATATTGATGCGGTGTATATTGCCAGCCCAAACTCGCTGCACGCCCCGCAAACCGAGCTGTTCTTGCGCCATAAAAAGCACGTCATCTGCGAGAAGCCGCTGGCTTCCAATATTGACGAAGCCGAGCGGGTGATCGCCGCGGCCCGCGAAAATCAGGTGGTGCTGTTCGAAGCGTTTAAAACCGCCAGCCTGCCGAACTTCCAGCAGCTCCAGCAGGCGCTGCCGAAACTTGGGCAGATTCGTAAGGCGTTTATCAATTACTGCCAGTACTCTTCGCGCTACCAGCGCTATCTCGACGGCGAAAATCCAAATACCTTTAACCCGGCCTTCTCCAACGGTTCGATTATGGATATCGGTTTTTACTGTCTGGCCTCCGCCATCGCGCTGTGGGGAGAACCGCAGCAGATTCAGGCTTCGGCCAGCCTGCTGGAGAGCGGCGTGGATGCCCACGGCGTGGTGATGCTGGACTACGGCGACTTCAGCGTGACGCTGCAACACTCGAAAGTCAGCGACTCTACCCTGCCAAGCGAAATTCAGGGTGAGGCGGGCGCGCTGGTGATTGAGAAAATCTCCGAATGCCAGAAAGTCTCCTTCGTGCCGCGCGGCAGTAAAGCGCAGGATCTCAGCCAGCCGCAGCATATTAATACTATGCTGTATGAAGCCGAAGAGTTTGCGCGCCTGGTCGAAAACAACGAAGTTGACCACCCGGGGCTGGAAGTCAGCCGCATTACCGCCAAAGTTCAGACCGAGATTCGTCGCCAGACCGGCGTCGTCTTCCCGGCGGATGCGTAAAGCAACGTAAACGGATATTGTCGGCCATTGACGAAATCAATGGCCTGTCATATTTTGTTACCTGCAAAGGGGAGTAACTTCCTTGTCGGTGGATCGTCATTACGATACGTGAAAACGTATCCGGTCGCCGGGCAACGAAAAAGGAATGCGTCAGCGCATTCTTTTTTGTTGTAAGTGAGACCTTGCCGGAAGGCGAGGTCTATGCATAAAAAGCAACGGCTATCGTCTTCTGACGTTAGCCGTTTTTTTATGCGTAAGGAAATTTCTATGAATACTGTCGGCACACCGTTGCTCTGGGGCGGATTCGCTGTCGTCGTGGTTATCATGCTGGCCATCGACCTGTTTTTACAGGGGCGGCGCGGCGCTCACACCATGTCCATGAAGCAGGCAGCAAGCTGGTCGCTGGTCTGGGTCACCCTCTCATTACTGTTTAACGCTGCATTCTGGTGGTATCTGGTGCAGACCCAGGGCCGCGCGGTGGCCGACCCTCAGGCGCTGGCGTTTCTCACCGGCTATCTGATCGAGAAATCGCTGGCGGTAGATAACGTCTTCGTCTGGCTGATGCTGTTCAGCTACTTCTCGGTGCCCGCCGCGCTGCAGCGTCGAGTGCTGGTGTACGGCGTTCTGGGCGCGATCGTGCTGCGTACGATCATGATCTTCGCCGGTAGCTGGTTGATTTCTCAGTTCGAATGGCTGCTGTACGTTTTCGGCGCGTTTCTGCTGTTTACCGGCATCAAGATGGCGCTGGCGAAAGAAGATGAAGGCGGGATCGGCGATAAACCGCTGGTACGCTGGCTGCGCAGCCACCTACGCATGACCGACAAGATCGAGAACGAGCACTTCTTCACGCGTAAAAACGGCGTACTGTTCGCCACGCCGCTGCTGCTGGTGCTGATTCTGGTTGAGCTAAGCGATGTGATCTTCGCGGTCGACAGCATTCCGGCGATCTTTGCGGTCACTACCGATCCGTTTATCGTGCTGACGTCTAACCTGTTCGCCATCCTCGGCCTGCGCGCGATGTACTTCCTGCTGGCAGGCGTGGCGGAGCGCTTCTCGATGCTGAAATACGGCCTGTCGGTGATCCTGGTGTTTATCGGCATTAAGATGCTGATCGTCGATTTCTACCATATCCCTATCTCGGTATCGCTGGGCGTTGTCGGTGGGATTCTGGCATTGACGCTGCTCATCAACGCCTGGGTTAATCACCGTAACGATATGAAAGAAAAGAAAATGTAAAATTTTTTCCCGGCTGAGAAAAACCACGCCGGGAATCTCGCCTCATCGCCCGGGGGGCTGGCGTAAACGCCTTACCCGGGCCTCTCCATCTTTTGATTGTCGTCACACGTTGTAAATTATTGGTTAAATAATATGACGTGTGGCGTAAATTCCAGCATTTTATGCTTCCCCAAACGCAGACTTTCCTTATACTCGATCGAGCAAACATCTTTTTACATCCAGACATAAACGTAACAAATAATACGTCACTGGAAAGACACAACTCATCACTTTAAGGAATACAACAATGACAACGAAATCCACGTTACCCGGATTTTTGCGCATCCTTATGGCAGGCAGCCTGGTGAAGCAAATCCTGGTCGGTTTGATACTGGGGATACTGCTGGCCATCGTTTCTAAACCCGCGGCCATCGCCGTTGGGCTGCTGGGAACGCTGTTTGTCGGGGCGCTGAAAGCCGTCGCACCGGTACTGGTTCTGATGCTGGTGATGTCCTCCATCGCCAACCACCAGCAGGGGCAAAAAACCAATATTCGCCCTATTCTCTTCCTCTACCTGCTGGGGACCTTCGCCGCGGCGTTAACCGCCGTACTGTTCAGCTTCATCTTCCCGTCTACGCTGCACCTGAGCGCGGCAGCGGAAGATATCGCGCCGCCGTCGGGTATCGTTGAAGTTATGCGCAGCCTGCTGATGAGCATGGTCTCCAACCCGATTAATGCGCTGCTTAACGCCAACTATATCGGTATTCTGGTGTGGGCAGTTGGTCTGGGCTTCGCGCTGCGCCACGGCAATGAGACCACTAAGAATCTGATCAACGACATCTCTAATGCCGTGACCTTTATGGTGAAACTGGTGATCCGCTTCGCGCCGCTGGGTATCTTCGGCCTGGTCTCTTCCACGCTGGCGACCACCGGCTTTAGCACCCTGTGGGGCTATGCGCAGCTGCTGCTGGTGCTGGTCGGCTGCATGCTGCTGGTGGCGCTGGTGATCAACCCGCTGCTGGTCTACTGGAAAATTCGCCGTAACCCGTACCCGCTGGTGATGGCCTGCCTGCGTGAAAGCGGCGTCTACGCCTTCTTTACCCGCAGCTCTGCGGCCAATATTCCGGTGAACATGGCGCTGTGTGAAAAACTGAATCTGGACAAAGATACCTACTCGGTCTCTATTCCGCTGGGTGCGACCATCAACATGGCCGGCGCGGCGATCACCATCACCGTACTGACGCTGGCCGCCGTGCATACGCTGGGGGTGCCGGTTGATTTATTGACCGCGCTGCTGTTGAGCGTGGTGGCCTCCCTGTGTGCCTGCGGCGCTTCCGGCGTGGCGGGGGGCTCTCTGCTGCTGATCCCGCTGGCCTGTAACATGTTCGGGATCTCTAACGATGTCGCCATGCAGGTTGTGGCCGTCGGCTTTATCATCGGCGTGCTGCAGGACTCCTGCGAAACCGCGCTGAACTCGTCGACCGACGTTCTGTTCACCGCGGCGGCCTGCCAGGCAGAAGATGCTCGCCTCGAGAAAAACGCGCTCCGTAGCTAATCCCATCTCCCCTCCGCCGTCAGGTGGAGGGGGTTTCTTCCTGTACTTTCTTTTCCACCTTGAACGGGTCAATACCTTTACGCTGCATGCACCAGAAACGAATGATATTCAGGCCGTTCATGACCAGAAAACTCCCCTCAATCAACGTACCGCCAATCGAGCCAAGCCAGAAGTTGTGAATCACCCAGCAGGCGGTTGAACACCACATCACGCAGCGTACCGTCAGCCCTTTACAGCGAAACAGCGCCCAGGTACTGGCGACGGTCCCGGCAATCGGCAGCAGCTCCATGGCGTGCTGCAGTTTGCTAAGGCCGAGGATGAGCGTCAGCGCGATAAACACAAACATCACCCAAATACGGCGCGTATAAACCGAAATAAGGGTACGGATGACGTTGAGTTCAGCGCTCATCCCCGCGGGAAACGCGCCCATCAGAAAGAAGTGCACGCCGATGGTGGCACTGTAGAGTGAAAGCTGAAACTTGAAGCGTCGTTCGTCGCGGTTGATAAAGGTGGTGATACCGATCAAAAACGCCAGAACGCCCACGCCCTGGGCAAGCCAATACGCAGTCATGGAAGGGGATCCCTGTTAAGCATGCATAAAAAAACGGCGTTTCAGAAGATGAAACGCCGTTTTATCGTATCAGATCACATTTTTATTACAACGTGACGCCGCTCTTAAAGATAGCCAGTTCGCGGAAGTCATTGCGCTCGTTGCAGGTCTGCTTGCCGTTAGCGAAGTCGACGATGACATCAACAAACTCTTCCAGCAGCTGCGGCATCGCTTTACCGTGAATCAGTTGGCCCGCGTTGAAGTCGATCCAGTGTTTCTTCTTCTCCGCCAGTTCGCTGTTAGTGGCAATTTTCACCGTCGGCACAAAACCACCGTAAGGCGTACCGCGACCGGTACTGAACAGCACCATATGACAGCCCGCGCCCGCTAAGGCACTGGTCGCCACCGCGTCGTTACCCGGCGCGCTCAGCAGGTTCAGACCCGGCGTTTTCAGGCGTTCGCCGTAACGCAGAACATCAACCACCTTGCTGGAACCCGCTTTCTGAGTACAGCCGAGCGATTTGTCTTCCAGCGTGGTAATACCGCCCGCTTTGTTGCCCGGCGATGGGTTCTCGTAGATCGGCTGGTCGTGGGCAATGAAGTACTGCTTGAAGTCATTGACCATGGTCACCAGCTTGCCGAACGTTTCTTCATCGCGGCAGTGATCCATCAGCAATTGCTCCGCGCCAAACATTTCCGGCACCTCGGTCAGTACCGTGGTACCGCCGTTGGCAATCACGTAGTCGGAGAAACGTCCCAGCATCGGGTTGGCGGTAATGCCGGAGAGGCCATCGGACCCGCCGCACTCCAGACCAAACTTCAGCTCGCTCAGTTTGCCCGGCTCACGTTTGTCGTTACGCATCACGTTGTACAGCTGATGGAGATGTTCGATCCCCGCTTCCACTTCGTCTTCCTGGTGTTGGCAGACCATAAAGTGAACGCGTTCAGGATCGAACTCGCCAAGGGTTTCGCGGAACGCATCAACCTGGTTGTTTTCGCAGCCCAGGCCCACCACCAGCACGGCACCCGCATTCGGATGGCGCACCATGTTTTGCAGCATGGTGCGGGTGTTGATGTGGTCATCGCCGAGCTGTGAGCAGCCGTAGGTGTGACTGAAGAGATGCACGCCGTCGATACCTTCGGCGTCATTCGTCTCTTTCAGAAAACGATTCTGCATCTGGCGTGCCATCGCGTTGACGCAGCCAACGGTCGGCAGGATCCACAGTTCGTTACGCACCCCTACATCACCGTTCGCGCGGCGATAAATCTGCACGTCGCGATCGGCCGCCTGGGCAACTTCCGCCTGGAAATCAGGGTGGTAGCTATACGTGTCCAGGTCGCTCAGATTCGTGCGCGTGTTGTGAGCGTGAATATGCTCACCCGCCGCCACGTCCACCAGCGTATGACCGATTGGCAAACCGTATTTAATGACGTTTTCACCTTTCGCGATATCGCGTAAAGCGAATTTATGGCCACGAGAGACCGCCTGGCGCAGGGTTACTGTCTGCCCATCAACGGTGACTTCGGTTCCTTCAGCCAAATCAGCGAGCGCTACCGCGACGTTATCCAGCGCATGGATCTTGATGTATTGCATACCTTCACCCAGACCTTAGTTCAGTTCAATGCCGAAGTAGTCACGCGCATTGTTAAAGCAAATATTTTTCACCATCTCACCCAGCAGCTGGATGTCGGCAGGCGCTTCGCCCGCGGCAACCCAACGGCCAATCATCTGGCACAGAATACGGCGGAAGTATTCGTGACGGGTGTAAGACAGGAAGCTACGGCTGTCGGTCAGCATACCGACGAAGCGGCTCAGCAGGCCCAGCTGTGCCAGTTGAGTCATCTGACGTTCCATGCCGTCTTTCTGATCGTTGAACCACCAGCCGGAACCGAACTGCATCTTGCCCGGCATACCTTCGCCCTGGAAGTTACCGATCATGGTGCCCAACACTTCGTTATCGCGCGGGTTCAGGCAGTACAGGATGGTTTTCGGCAGCAGATTCTGTTCGTTCTGCTTGCTCAGCAGTTTGGAGAGCTCTTCCGCCATCGGACGGTCGTTGATGGAGTCGAAGCCGACATCCGCGCCCAGCAGTTTGAACTGACGCAAGTTGTTATTACGCAGCGCGCCGATGTGGTACTGCTGTACCCATTCGCGACGTGCGTATTCAGCGCCGAGGAACACCAGCACGGCGGTTTTGAACTGCGCAACTTCGTGCTCGCTGAGGGTTTCACCCGCCAGGCGACGCGCCAGGATGCTGTCCAGCTCCGCTTCGTTGGATTCCGCAAACAGGACAACGTCCAGCGCGTGGTCAGACACTTTACAGCCGTGCGCGGCGAAGTGTTCCAGACGCTTGGTCAGCGCGGTTTGCAGGTCGGCGAAACGACGGATTTCAGTGTCAGACACTTCGCCCAGTTTAGCCATATAGTCAGCGAAAGTGGCCTGCTCAATGTTGAAGGCTTTATCCGGGCGCCAGCTCGGCAGTACCTTCACGTCGAAAGAACCGTCTTTCGCAATGGTGGCGTGATGTTCGAGAGAATCGATCGGATCATCGGTGGTGCCGGCCATTTTCACGTTCATCTGCTTCATGATGCCGCGCGCGGAGAATTTATCCTGCGCCAGCAGCTCATTGCACTGATCCCAGATTTCATCTGCGGTAGTCGGAGACAGCAGTTTACCCGTAATACCGAACGGGCGGCGCAGTTCCAGGTGGGTCCAGTGGTATAACGGATTCCCGATAGTGTGCGGTACGGTCGCCGCCCACGCGTCAAACTTCTCGCGATCGGACGCGTCGCCGGTGCACAGTCGTTCCGCGACGCCGTTGGTACGCATCGCGCGCCACTTGTAGTGGTCGCCTTTCAGCCAGATGTCATACAGGTTTTTAAAACGGTAATCTTCCGCAACCTGCTGCGGCGGCAGGTGGCAGTGATAGTCGAAAATCGGCTGGTCTTTTGCGTAGTCATGGTACAGACGGCGAGCAAATTCGGTGTCTAACAGGAAATCTTCAGTCATAAACGGGGTCATTATCGTCTTCCTCTCAACGAGTGGGTCAGATGTTTATCTGTAATGCCAACAAAGTTATCACACCAATTTCGCCGAACCGAAGATTTTTTCGTGAGTTAGATCAATAAACCTTGACAAAAAATGACAGAAAAATCGCGAAAACGCCCCTGCAAGCCGCACCACGCCTGGCCTGGCCTATCTACCCCTTAAACTCTATGGAAAATACCTCTTTTGTGACGGTATTCACCTTTTAAAGTTGTATGACAAGTTATCTTGCCCCCCGTCGAAACACATTGAACGACGGAATGTATTTGCGATGGTCGATACTGACACCTGATTGAGCGGTACGGATACCGAATTCAGCACACGTACTTACTGGCAAGTTCGGGCCGTACCGGGAAGCACTTCCACGGTAAGCCCTTCGAGAATGACATCCCCCGGCATAACGGGAAGATGGCTGTAGGACTCGCATTTATAACAACACGATGAGGTTTACATGCGTAAAATTAAAGGGTTACGTTGGTACATGATTGCACTGGTGACGATGGGCACCGTGCTGGGTTACCTGACACGTAATACCGTGGCGGCAGCTGCGCCAACGCTGATGGCTGAGCTGCACATTTCCACACAACAATATTCATACATCATCGCTGCTTACTCCGCAGCTTACACCGTGATGCAGCCGGTTGCCGGCTATGTTCTGGACATCCTGGGTACCAAAATCGGTTACGCCTTCTTCGCCGTCGCATGGGCTATCTTTTGTGGCGCAACCGCGCTGGCAGGTAGCTGGGGCGGTCTGGCCGTGGCGCGTGGCGCGGTCGGTGCCGCAGAAGCAGCCATGATTCCTGCGGGCCTGAAGGCCAGCTCTGAGTGGTTCCCGGCGAAAGAGCGCTCTATTGCAGTTGGCTATTTCAACGTCGGTTCTTCTATCGGCGGCATGATTGCTCCGCCGCTGGTGGTATGGGCTATCGTGATGCACAGCTGGCAGATGGCGTTCATTATCTCCGGTGCGCTGAGCTTCATCTGGGCCATGTGCTGGCTGGTGTTCTACAAACACCCGCGCGATCAGAAAAAATTAACTGATGAAGAGCGCGAGTACATCATTGGCGGTCAGGAAGCGGCACACCAGACCAACAACGCGAAGAAAATGTCTCCGTGGCAGATCATTCAGACCCGTCGCTTCTGGGGTATCGCCCTGCCGCGTTTCCTGGCTGAACCAGCATGGGGTACCTTCAACGCCTGGATCCCGCTGTTCATGTTTAAAGTGTACGGCTTCGACCTGAAAGAAATCGCCATGTTTGCGTGGATGCCGATGCTGTTTGCTGACCTCGGCTGCGTTATCGGTGGTTACCTGCCGCCGCTGTTCCAGCGCTGGTTCGGCGTGAACCTGATTGTGTCCCGTAAAATGGTGGTTACCATGGGCGCGCTGCTGATGATTGGCCCTGGCATGATCGGCCTGTTCACCAGCCCGTATATCGCTATCGCCCTGCTGTGCCTCGGCGGCTTCGCTCACCAGTCCCTGTCCGGCGCGCTGATTACGCTCTCTTCTGACGTCTTTGGCCGTAACGAAGTGGCGACCGCAAACGGTCTGACCGGTATGGCGGCGTGGATGGCAAGCACCATGTTTGCGCTGGTGGTGGGTGCGCTGGCTGATACCATCGGCTTCAGCCCGCTGTTCGCCGTACTGGCTATCTTTGACCTGTTAGGCGCGCTGGTTATCTGGACCGTCCTGCAGAACAAGCAGGCTGACGATGGCCAATCCGGCCAGAATCGTCCGGCCCAGCAGGCCACGCAAAACTAATCTGCGACAGAAGTTTGTTTTCGCTCAAGCCGCCTTGATCCAGGCGGCTTTTTTCATGCCAAATTGTGGTGAGTGGCTCGCAAAAGTGGTATAACAAATTCAATCTGCCGTACCCTGCCTGGAGAGTATATGGAAATCGCCGACGCACGTCGCTTATATCAGCAACTTGCCGCTGAGCTGAAAGAACGCATTGAGCAAGGCGTTTACCTTGTGGGCGATAAACTGCCCGCTGAGCGCTTTATTGCCGATGAAAAAAGCGTCAGCCGCACCGTGGTGCGCGAGGCCATCATTATGCTCGAAGTGGAAGGGTACGTTGAAGTTCGCAAAGGTTCCGGCATCCACGTTATCTCCAATCAGCCGAAGTACCATCAGACGCCGGACGAAAACCTGGAGTTCGCCAACTACGGGCCGTTTGAGCTGCTGCAAGCGCGCCAGCTTATTGAGAGCAACATCGCTGAATTTGCCGCCACCCAGGTCACCAAGCAGGACATCATGAAGCTGATGGAGATCCAGGAAAAAGCGCGCAAAGAGAAATGCTTCCGCGACTCCGAGTGGGATCTCCAGTTCCACGTGCAGGTCGCCCTGGCGACGCAGAACACCGCGCTGGCCGCCATCGTTGAAAAAATGTGGACCCAGCGCGTACATAACCCGTACTGGAAAAAACTCCACGACCATATCGACGCCCGAACCGTCGATAACTGGTGCGATGACCATGACCAAATCCTCAAGGCGCTCATCCGCAAGGATCCACACGCGGCGAAGATTGCCATGTGGCAGCATCTGGAAAACACCAAGCTGATGCTGTTCAACGAAACCAGCGATGATTTCGAGTTCAACGCCGACCGTTACCTGTTCGCCGAAAACCCGGTCGTTCACCTCGATACCGTCGCCATCGGCGGTAAATAAACCGTTCTTTTTTTCGACAAGGCTTGCCCGACTTTCTGTGTGGGTAAGCCTTTGTAAATCCCCTAGCCTCTCCCCGCACGAAACCGCAAAATCAATCTGCAACAAATTGCAATTTCTATGACGTGAAACCACGCCGTTTGTTACAATTGCATGCATTTTGTCGTTTCGACATTGAGTAAAAGTTTATTTCGCCAAAACAGGGACTGTTCAGCGCGTATTTACCGCGATGCTATTAGAATAAAAATAGAGAAGACGTCGCAGCGCGTTCAGGCATTACGTTAATTGATGTACCAGGAATCATGAATGGAACTACTAACCCAACTGTTAAATGCCTTATGGAGTCAGGATTTCGAGACGCTCGCAAATCCCTCGATGATCGGCATGCTCTATTTCGTCTTGTTTATGATCCTGTTTCTGGAGAACGGGCTGCTGCCTGCCGCCTTCCTGCCGGGCGATAGCCTGCTGGTGCTGGTTGGCGTGCTCATTGCCAAAGGCGCAATGGGCTTCCCGCAAACGATATTTCTCCTGACGGTCGCCGCCAGCCTCGGCAGCTGGATTGGCTATATCCAGGGCAACTGGCTGGGCAACACGCGTATCGTCCAGAACTGGCTATCGCATCTTCCCGCCCATTATCACCAGCGCGCGCACCACCTGTTCCATAAGCATGGTCTGTCTGCCCTGCTGGTTGGCCGCTTTATCGCTTTTGTCCGCACCCTGCTGCCGACCATCGCCGGCCTGTCCGGGCTCAACAACGCGCGCTTCCAGTTCTTTAACTGGATGAGCGGTCTGCTGTGGGTATTGATTCTGGTCTCGCTGGGTTTCCTGCTCGGTAAAACGCCGGTCTTCCAGAAATATGAAGATGCGCTGATGTCCTGTCTGATGCTGCTACCGGTAGTGCTGCTGGTCTTTGGACTGTGCGGTTCGTTAATCGTGATGTGGAAGAAAAAATACGGTAATCGAGGGTAATCATGGCGTCGAACCGCATTCATCTTCGCCGGTTTGCATTGAGCCTGAGCATCATGCTGATGTTATGCATGCTGCTCTGGATGTGGGCCGCACTGCAGCGTGAAGAGTCCACCCTCGCGATTCGCCCGATTAACCAGGCCAGCATGCCTGATGGTTTCTCCATTTCGCACCACCTTGATGCCAACGGTATTCGTTTTAAAAGCATTACCCCGCAGAATGACTCTTTGTTGATTACCTTTGAATCCAGCGAGCAAAGCGCGGCGGCGAAGCGCGTGCTGGATAGCACCCTGCCGCACGTCTACGTTGTCGCTCTCCAGGATGAAGATAACGATCCCGAAAGCTGGCTGTCACGACTGCGTGATACCTCACATCGATTTGGCTAAAAACTTCCAGGAATCTGAATAATTTCACTTACTTTGGTGATTTAGTCTTTTACTTACTATGCTTAGTAATGTGGGTGCCGTCTCGGTACTCACCTACTGGGAAAAGTACATTCCAGATGTACTGTGCAAAATGGAAGATGAATACATGAAATACCGCATCGTACTTGCGCTCACTCTCGCTTGTCTTAGCGCGAGCGCGGCAGCAACATCACTCTGCCAGGAAAAAGAGCAGGACATTCAGCGTGAGATTGGTTATGCCGAGAAGCATAACAATCAGAACCGTATCAACGGCCTTAAAAAGGCGTTGAGCGAGGTGAAAGCCAACTGTACTGATAGCAAGCTTCGCGCCGATCACCAGGAAAAGATCGCTGAGCAGAAGGACGAAATTCGCGAGCGCGAGCAGGATCTGCGGGAAGCAAAGCAGAGCGGCGATGCGGAAAAAGTGGCTAAACGCGAGCATAAGCTGCAGGACGCCAAAAAAGAACTTAACGCGCTGGAATCACGCGCGTATTGAGTGAGTGGAACCCCAACAGGAGAGAGACGATGGCTAAAGATTCAACCTCAGATCAGTTACGTGCAGAGCTGAAAGCCCTGTCAGATACTCTGGAAGAAGTCCTGAATGCTTCCACCGATAAATCCAAAGAAGAGTTGAGCAAACTGCGCAGCAAAGCGGAAAGCGCGCTGAAAGAGAGCCGCGACCGTCTGGGTGAAACGGGTGATGCCATTGCGAAGCAGACCCGCGAAGCCGCTGCGAAAGCCGACGGCTACGTCCGCGAAAATCCGTGGACCGGTGTTGGCATTGGCGCCGCCGTCGGCCTGGTGCTGGGCGTACTGCTGACGCGCCGTTAAGCATGAGTGATTCTCAGCACGCGCAGGGCCCCGGGAAAAACGTCCTCGGCATTGGTCAGCGCATTCTCACCTTGCTGGTTCAGATGGTTGAAACGCGACTCCGACTGGTGGTCGTCGAGCTGGAAGAGGAGAAAGCCAACCTCATCCAACTGCTGTTAATGGCAGGGCTTACCCTGCTGTTTACCGCTTTCGGCCTGATGAGCCTGCTGGTGTTGATTATATGGGCGGTCGACCCGCAGTATCGTTTACACGTGATGATTGCCACCACCGGCACGCTGCTGCTGCTGGCGCTGATTGGCGGCATCTGGACCCTTCGCAAGGCCCGACGTACGACGTTACTGCGGCATACGCGCCACGAGCTGGCCAACGACCGCGCCCTTCTTGAGGATGAAGAGCCATGATGAGCCCACGTCAGGAACGGGAACAGCGCAAAGCGTTTCTGCTGCGCCAGATTCAGCAGCAGCGGCTGGATTTAAGCGCAGGTCGCCGCGACTGGCTGGATGTCACTCAGGTTTACGATCGCGGCTGGAGCCGTCTCGTCAGTCTGCGTTCGTGGGTGATGGTCGCCAGCAGCGCCATGGCCGTGGTGTCGCTGCGCCATCCGCGCTTTCTGGTACGCTGGGCGCGACGCGGCATTGGCGTGTGGAGCACCTGGCGAATGGCAAAGAGCCTGCTGCGCAAAGCAGGCTGATTTCCCTTTGCTGGCGAGCAGCGCCTGCTCAACATAAAGCCCCGTAGACAGCGCGCTGATACGGGCTTTTTCTGCTGTTCAAACCGTCGGTCCCATCAGAGTTTACCGCCATAAAACCCCCATTACCTCGCACCTCAGTCCGCCACCGCCTCCACGTCCCTACCTCATTGCTCAGATTCTTTGAAGAAGTTCAACAGTTTTCCTTGCTAACAATTGCCATACGTCGCAGTTATATTTCTCTCCATCGACAGCAACAACGCGCTATCGACGTGTAAATGCTGAATAAATTGGTTTAACTACCCGCAAGGTTCTCTGGAGAGAAAGATGAAAAAATTAGAAGATATCGGTTTCCTGGTTGCTCGTATTCTGATGCCAATTCTGTTTATCACAGCTGGCTGGGGCAAAATCACCGGGTATGCGGGTACGCAGCAGTACATGGAAGCGATGGGCGTCCCAGGGTTCCTGCTGCCGCTGACCATCCTGCTTGAGTTTGGCGGCGGTCTGGCAATCCTGTTCGGTTTCCTGACCCGTACCACCGCGCTGTTCACCGCAGGCTTCACCCTGCTGACCGCGTTCATCTTCCACAGCAACTTTGCTGAAGGCATGAACTCGCTGATGTTTATGAAAAACCTGACCATCGCTGGCGGCTACCTGCTGCTGGGTATCACCGGTCCGGGCGCATTCAGCATCGACCGTGTTCTGAATAAAAAGTGGTAAGCGCACTATACTGAATGAACAAAAAAGCGAGGAGATATCTCCTCGCTTTTGCTATCTGAAGGAGAACATGATGGGACAATTAATCGACGGCGTCTGGCAGGATACCTGGTATGACACCAAATCCACCGGCGGGCGTTTCCAGCGTTCAGTCTCCGCCTTTCGCAACTGGCTAACCGCCGACGGCGAACCGGGCCCGACCGGCAGCGGCGGCTTTGCAGCCGAAAAAGATCGCTATCATCTGTACGTTTCTCTCGCCTGTCCGTGGGCGCACCGCACGCTGATTCTGCGTAAACTGAAAGGGCTGGAGCCGTTTATCTCGGTGTCGGTGGTGAACCCGCTGATGCTCGAAAACGGCTGGACTTTCGACGCCGATTTTCCGGCGGCAACCGGCGATACGCTCTATCAGCACCAATTTCTGTACCAGCTCTATCAGCATGCCGATCCGGCCTATTCCGGCCGCGTGACCGTTCCCGTTCTGTGGGACAAGAAAAACCAGACCATCGTCAGCAATGAATCCGCTGAAATCATCCGCATGTTTAATACGGCGTTCGATGCGCTCGGCGCAAAAGCCGGCGACTATTATCCGCCCGCGCTGCGTGAGCAAATCGATGAGTTGAACGGTTGGATCTACGACACCGTGAATAACGGCGTCTATAAAGCCGGTTTTGCTACCAGCCAGGCGGCCTATGACGAAGCCGTAGAAAAAGTGTTTGTTTCGCTCGACCGTCTGGAGAAAATCCTCGGCCAGCAGCGCTACCTGACAGGCAACCAGCTCACCGAAGCCGATATCCGTCTGTGGACCACGCTTATCCGCTTCGATCCGGTGTACGTCACCCACTTCAAGTGCGACAAACACCGCATCAGCGATTATCTGAACCTGCACGGTTTCCTGCGTGACATCTATCAGATGCCGGGCATCGCGGAAACCGTGGATTTTGCCCATATTCGCAACCACTATTTCCGTAGTCACAAAACCATCAACCCGACCGGTATTATTTCGGTAGGCCCATGGCAGGATCTGGATGAACCGCACGGCCGCGACGAGCGTTTCCGTTAAGCACACCGGGCATCGGTCCTCGATGCCCAATTAATTCACGACATCAATATTTACCAGATTTTCATTCACGTCTATCCTTAGCTTGATCGCTTTAAAAACAAGTGATTAATGGTCAACTGAGGCAAAAAAATGGATTGGTATCTCAAGGTTCTACGTAATTACATTGGGTTTGGCGGCCGCGCCCGCCGCAAAGAGTATTGGATGTTCGTGCTGGTGAACGTCATTTTCACGCTGGTGTTGGGCGTGGTGGATAAGATGCTTGGCTGGCAGCGTGCTGGCGGTGAAGGGATCCTCACCACCATTTATGGTGTTCTGGTCTTCCTGCCCTGGTGGGCAGTACAGTTCCGTCGTCTGCATGATACCGATCGTTCGGCGTGGTGGCTGTTACTGCTGATCATTCCGGTAATCGGCTGGATCGTCATTCTGATCTTCAACTGTCAGAACGGGACGCCTGGCGACAACCGCTTTGGACCGGATCCGAAACGCTTCTCCTGATCCCGGCCAGGCATAATTCGGGGTTTTGTAGGCCTGATAAGCGCAGCGCCATCAGGCTATTCGGCGTCGATCGCCGGATGGCGGCGTAAACGCCTTATCCGGCCTACAACGCTATTTCGCGGTGAGCAGCTTTTGGATCTCACGCAGGCACCAGGACTTCGCTTCGCCCATGCTGTCGCGCCGCCAGGCCATAATAATGTCAATCTCGCTGGTGTACTCCGGGCTAACCACGCGCAAACGCCCTTCGGCAATATCCTGTTCAACCAGCGGATACGGCATGGTCGCGACGCCCAGCCCGGCAAGCAACGCCTGACGTTTTTCTTCCATCGAGGTCACCGTCAGACGCGGCTGCTTATCCAGCAGCTGTACCGTCAGCACCGGGCGCTCGCGCGCGGTATCGGCAATCGCGACGCCGCGATACTTCACGCGCGTCACCTCAGACAGCGGCTCGGCCTCATGATGAATCGGATGGTCCGGCGCGGCAACGTAAACGTTCATCACCGAATAAAGCTTGCGCGAGTTGATCTCCGTCGAAGAGCGGAAGTGCATATCCGGCGCGATGACAATATCCGCCCTTCCCTGCTCCAGACGCTCCCAGGCGCCTGCCAGCACTTCGGTGATTATCGACAGCTGGGTATTCGACTTGGTCGCCAGTTTCTCCACCAGCGGGAACAGCGTTGGCGTAGGGATCAACGCTTCCGCCACAATGGTGAGGTGCGTTTCCCAGCCGCGCGCCAGCGCTTCGGCATCGGTGGTCAGCTTATCCGCCGCTTCCAGCAGCACGCGGCCGCGTTCCAGCAACATGCGCCCAACGTTGGTGAATTTTGTTCGATGACCTGAACGGTCAAATAACACCACGTCCAGCTCTTCTTCCAGCTTTTGCATGGTGTAGCTTAATGCCGAAGGCACGCGGCCCAGCTCGTCTGCCGCGGCAGCAAAGCTGCCACGCCGGTCGATGGCGTCCATTACTCGTAATGCTTCCAGCGTCAGTGCTCTTTCTTTAGCCATGGCGTGCTCATTCAGGAAATTTGAACATACCGGGCAGAATATCTGGCTAACAATGCAGCGTCCATACCTTTACCATTGATTTAGTGTAAAGGAGGGTCAAGAAGATGATTACCACAAGAACAGCGAAACAGTGCGGACAAGCAGACTTCGGTTGGCTACAGGCCCGCTATACCTTCTCTTTTGGACACTACTTCGATCCGAAACTGCTGGGCTATGCCTCTTTGCGCGTGCTGAATCAGGAAGTGCTCGCCCCCGGCGCGGCCTTCCAGCCACGTACCTATCCGAAAGTCGATATTCTGAACCTGATTCTGGAAGGCGAAGCCGAATACCGCGACAACGAAGGCCACCATATTCAGGCCAAAGCCGGTGAAGCGCTGCTGATCGCCACCCAGCCCGGCGTGAGCTATAGCGAACATAATCTGAGTAAAGATAAGTCGTTGACCCGGATGCAAATCTGGCTGGACGCCTGCCCGGAACGCGAAAATGCGCGAGTGCAGAAACTGAAGTTGCAAGAGGCGACGCACCAGCTGTTAGCCTCCCCTGACGGCAGTCAGCACAGCTTACAGCTGCGTCAGCAGGTGTGGCTGCACCATATCGAATTAGCAAAAGGCGAACAGGTGAATTTGCAACTGCACGGGCCGCGCGCCTATCTGCAGTCGATTCACGGTACGGTACATGCGCTGGCGCATGATGCGGAGAAACAGGCGTTAACCTGCGGCGATGGCGCATTTATTCGTGATGAGGCGAATATCACACTCGTTGCCGATACCCCTCTTCGCGCTTTGCTGATAGATTTACCGGTGTAGTTTTTTCAGGATAGCGGAAGTCAAATGAGTAAGAGAAACAGCAAAAAGCAGCAAACGGTGAAAGCCGTCGTCACGTCTCAGCCGGTTAGCGCGCCAAAAGAGTTTGGCGTTGAAGAGATGCTGAGCGAGTTAGAAGCCATCGTCGCCCAGGCGGAAAGCCGCCAGGCAGAAGAGCGAGCGGCCTGAGAAAATGCCCCGGCCTGAACCGGGGCAAACGGCTAGTTCAGCTTGCTGGCCATAATCTGAATCACCTGCCGATCGGTTTGCTGCATCGACTGACAGGCCAGCGCGCAGAGGTTGGAAATCGACTGCTCGACGTCGTGCGCCACAATCCCCTCATTGCCGGTGACTGCGGTTTCATCCAGCGCCATCAGCACCGCTTTCCACGCCGACGATACGCTGGTCGATACCTTCATTGCACAGCTGTTTGACGCGCCGTCGCAGATAATCCCGCTGACATCGCCAATCATGCTGCTGATCGCCATCGAAATACTGCGGTAGCTGCCGTCGATCAGCCAGCAAATCCCCGCCGCCGCGCCCATCGATGCCGTCGTCGCGGCGCAGAGCGCGGACAACATCGGCAGCTGATGGTGGATGTAGATAGCCGTCAGGTGCGAGAGAATCAGCCCGCGCGCCATTTTTTCCTGCGAGCAGCCCAGGTGTTCGGCAACGACGACCACCGGCATGGTGGCGGCAATGCCCTGGTTACCGGAGCCTGAATTGCTCATGGCCGGCAAGCAGGCGCCGCCCATACGCGCATCGGATGCCGCCGACGTGCGGATCATAATATCGGACAGCAGATCCTTAGCCAGCAGGCCGCGTTCGCGCTGGCGCTGGAGCGTCGCGCCAATATGTAGCCCATACTGCGCACGTAGCCCTTCGTGGGAGAGCGCGCTATTCAGCAGCGCCGCATCGAGAATAAAACTGATTTTTTCAAACGGGACCTGCTCGGCAAACTCAACCACCTGCGCCAGCGTGACCTCCGACAGCGATGATGTAGACTCCTCTTCCCCGGCGCTGGCACAGCCGCTGGCATCCAGCAGCGTCACGCCGTTTTTCACGATCCGTACCACCCGAGTATGACCGCCTGCAATCGTCACCGTAGCCGACTCCGCGTCGGTATACACCGTGGCGCTGGCATACAGCACATCTTCGCACGGTTCCTGAATCGAGACCGACACCCTACCGCTCGCCAGCAGCGTCTTCCCGGCCGCGATGGCCTCAACGGAGGCGCTTTTTAATACCTCCAGCCCCGCCTGCGGATCGCCGCCTAACGCGCCTACCGCCGCAGCAATTGGTAACCCCACCATGCCGGTTCCCGGCACGGTAACGCCCATGCCGTTTTTCATCAGATTGGGAGAGACTTTCGCGTCAATATGACTCACCCTTCCCGCCAGATGCGAGGCGGCAATCGCGCTGGCCAGAGCCAGCGACACCGGCTCGGTACAGCCCATCGCAGGCTTCACATTTTGTTTAACCGCTTGAATCAGGGTATCCCACAGCGGATTCATCGTTACTTCAACCATCTTAACCATCCAAAATCAGGAGAATGCCAGGAACGGAGAGACGCAGAGCAGCAGGCCAGTGATGATAATGATCGCCAGCGAGGCGCCTTTGTATTTATGCAGCGCCGGAACCTTGTAAACCAGCCAGGCCGGAATCAAACAACCCACCATGCCGAAGATAGGGCTGCAAATAGAAGTGAAGCTCAGCACTGGCGCATTCAGTACGATCGCGCTCCAGGCTAGCAGGATGGCGAAGATCATGATCCCACGCTGTACCAGCTTCTCATTGATCTTTTCCATCGGCATTTTGCGACGCAGCAGGTTAATCACGATCCCTTGCGTCGCCTCGCGAAAGCCGAGGTAAACACCGAAGAACGCGGTCATCACCGCAAAAATATTGAGGATCACGCTCACCACGGTGACCCAGGCACCGGTGCTGCCGTTGATGAACTGCGCGGCAATCGCCAGCGCGGAGATATTTTGCTCGTAGGCTTTAACCGCTTCGTCGTGTCCCATTGCCAGCGTGAAGGAAACGGCATAGAAAAAGACCACGACAAACAGAATGCCGAAGGCAATATTCATCGCCCGCAGCGCTTTATGACGCGCCACTTCGCGGGATTTTTCCTTCGAGCGGTAAGAGATAACCATCGGGCTGAGCGTCTGAATAAACAGGATAGATGTCAGCGTAAACGGCAGCGTGATGATCGCGTTTTTCACCAGCAGACCCATCGGCGGTAGCGAACCGGCGTTGTACAGGTGCCACATCCCCACCATCGACACGCCCAGCGCCGCCACCACCAACAGCTTGGTCAGCACCATAAAGCTGGAGACTTTAAACAGCAGCTTCTCACCGCGCGAAGAGATTGCGACCAGCACGCAAATCAGCACCAGACCATAGAACGGGTTTTCTGACAGCAGACCATCGGTGACCCCGAAGGTATGCAGATAAGAGGCGCTGTCGTTGGTGATGGCCGTGGAGTAAACAAACATCCAGATCACCAACATAATGAAGTAGAGCGCGCCGAGTAAAATCCCCCAGTTTTTCCCCAGGTAGCCGCTGATCACGCTCGGGTAGTCTTTACACTCTGGCGACTCGGCCAGGGTGTTGATAAACAGGCGCTGAAACAGGTACATGGCCGGATAGCCGACGATGGAGGAGAGCAGGAAGACCCACAGCCCCATCAGCCCTACCTGCACGGGTAAAAAGACGATACCCGCGCCGATAGCCATCCCGATGCTCATAATGACCCAACCCACATCGGTACTATCAAACTTTATTGCCGCCTGCCATTCACTTTCTGACATGCCCGCTCGTGCGGCCGCCGCCGAGGTGTGCGTCGGTGAAACTGAGATTGTTTCCATAACAAATTCTCACTCTTGGTGTGTAGGGTTTATTGTTCTGATACAGATTGATATTTCAAAAAAACAAATCATCACAGGCTTATTCACTGCTTTTTCCTGGAGTGTGAAGATCATAGCGCGGGTTAAGGAGAAAAAACTTGCAACTCTTTGCCCAGCAAAAAGCGATATGGAGAAATTCATGCCATGAATAGCGAGAAATCAGCCACATTATTTCTCTTTTTACGAAAAATGGAGGAGAAAACATATTTCACTACGCTGCAGAATTTTATAACATATTGTTTTTAAATGTTATTTTTAGAATTATCTATTTATTTAGCGAAACCACGTCAAGGGATTTTGTGAACTCGGACAACAAACAATGTTAATGAAATGTGATGAGAAATTACGACGAAAAATGAGGTCTATCACAACATCACGCTGTTTCAGTCAATAACTCTATTATTTGTATGGATATAGTAAATAAACAGAGGATTTCGCTAACAAAACGGGGACACTTACAGGAGAGATTGAGTGGGACCAGAAAGCAAAAACCCCGCCGAGGCGGGGTTTTTTAAGAGGTGAAACTGACCGATAAGCCGGGTTCTGTCGTGGACAGTCATTCATCTAGGCCAGCAATCGCTCACTGGCTCAAGCAGCCTACCCGGGTTCAGTACGGGCCGTACCTTATGAACCCCTATTTGGCCTTGCTCCGGGTGGAGTTTACCGTGCCACGGACTGTTACCAGCCGCGCGGTGCGCTCTTACCGCACCCTTTCACCCTTACCTGATCCCGCTTGCGCGGGCCATCGGCGGTTTGCTCTCTGTTGCACTGGTCGTGGGCTGTGACACCCCCCAGGCGTTACCTGGCACCTTGCCCTATGGAGCCCGGACTTTCCTCCCCTCCGCCCGTCTCCCCCGAAGAGGACGACGACGAAGCGGCGACTGTCTGGTCAGCTTCGGCGCGCAGTATAGAGGGTTTGCGCGCTGATGTCACCTTTCCGTCAGCATTCCCACCTGTAGGGTGGCGGCAATGTTACGAGAGGTGAGATAAATATTGTCAGCCGCATCGCGGAACGCCTCTTCCAGCGAGCCAATGCGGTTCAGTACGCTGAAGACCGAATCAATGCCGTACTGATGCACCACGCCAACGTCGCGAGTCAGGCTACCGGCAATACCAATCACCGGCTTATGGTATTTTTTTGCCACGCTGGCAACGCCCACCGGCACTTTGCCGTGAATGCTCTGACTATCGAGTCGCCCTTCGCCGGTCACCACCAGCGTGCAGTCATGAATATGTTCTTCCAGATTCAGCGCCTGGGTGACGATCTCAATTCCGCTGCGCAACTCCGCGCCAAGAAATGCCATCAGCGCCGCGCCCATGCCGCCTGCGGCCCCGGAGCCAGGCACGTCTTTCACATCAACGCGTAGCGATTTTTGAATCACCTCGGCGAAGTGCGCCAGGTTACGGTCCAGTTCGGCAATCATTTCTGCCGTTGCCCCTTTCTGCGGCCCAAAAATGCAGGACGCGCCAAACGGCCCGGTCAGCGGGTTAGTCACATCGCAGGCCACGCGGATTGTGCAGGTCTGTAGACGCGCATCCAGCCCGGCAATATCAATATGATTGAGGCTCATCAGACTGCCGCCGCCAAAGCCTATCGCCTTCCCGTTGGCATCGCACAGCTTTGCTCCCAGCGCCTGAACCATGCCGGCGCCGCCGTCGTTGGTCGCGCTGCCGCCAATGCCGATAATGATGTTCTTCACCCCGCTTTCCAACGCCTGGAGAATCAGCTCCCCGGTACCGTAAGAGGTGGTAATCAAAGGGTTGCGTCGTTCCGCGGGCACCAGCGCGAGGCCGCTGGCAGCAGCCATTTCGATAAACGCCGTACCGCCGTCGCCCGAAATTCCCCACTGTGCCGTAACGGCATCGCCCAGCGGGCCGGTGACGGTCGATGTCATCGCGCGCCCCTGCGTCGCCGCAATCATCGCCTCAACCGTTCCTTCTCCACCGTCGGCGACCGGGACGGACACAAACTGCGCTTCCGGAAAGATTTCCCGAAATCCTTTTTCTATCGCCAGTGCTACCTCGGTGGCAGAAAGGCTTTCTTTATAAGAGTCTGGGGCGATTACGATTTTCATATCTGAGCCTATTAGCGCGCGACGCCGGATGACGCATCACCGTTCCGGCCTACCTTGTGAGCCCGGCAGCGCCGGGCTCAACGTCCTTAGCGAGTCACTTCCACTTTCGCCAGTTTTTCGTAGTAGCAGGCCAGCGCGCTATGGTCGGCAGTACCCAGACCATCGGCACGCAGCGCCTGCATCATTTCCATCACCGCGGCCGTTAGCGGGAGCTGCGCGCCCACGCCGTGGGAGGTATCCAGCGCGTTGGCCAGATCTTTAATGTGCAGGTCGATACGGAAACCCGGTTTGAAGTTTCTGTCCATGACCATCGGCGCTTTGGCATCCAGCACGGTGCTACCCGCCAGGCCGCCGCGAATCGCCTGATAGACCAGATCCGGGTTCACGCCCGCTTTGGTCGCCAGCGTCAGCGCTTCCGACATCGCCGCGATATTCAGCGCGACAATCACCTGGTTTGCCAGCTTGGTGACGTTGCCCGCTCCGATTTCACCGGTGTGAACCACTGAACCCGCCATCGCTTTCATCAGGTCGTAGTACTTGTCGAAAATCGCTTTATCACCGCCCACCATCACCGACAGCGTGCCATCAATCGCCTTCGGCTCGCCGCCGCTGACCGGCGCATCCAACATATCAATCCCCTTCGCCTTCAGCGCATTGCTGATTTCACGGCTTGCCAGCGGCGCAATAGAACTCATATCAATCAATACGGTGCCCGGCTTCGCGCCTTCGATAATGCCGTTTTCACCCAGCGCCACTTCTTTGACGTGCGGCGAGTTTGGCAGCATGGTGATGATCACGTCACACTGCTCGGCAATCGCTTTTGGCGTGGTCGCGGTTTCCGCGCCCGCCGCAATCACTTCGGCAATCGTTTCAGGATTACGATCAGAAACCACCAGTGAGTAGCCCGCTTTCAGCAGGTTTTTGCTCATCGGTTTGCCCATGATACCCAGACCAATAAAACCAACTTTCATCGTCATTTCCCCAATTTTGCGTTAATTCGGTAGCGGTTACTTTTTGAAAGCATCTGCCAGCTTCTGCGTTCCGGCGCGGAACACGCCCAGATCGCTGCCCACGGCCACAAAGGTGGCGCCCCACTCCAGATAGCGGCGCGCATCGGCTTCCACCGGAGCCAGAATGCCGCTGGGTTTCCCGTGCGCCTTCGCTCGGGCAAAAATATGCTGGATAGCCTGCTGTACTTCCGGATGCGAGGCGTTGCCGAGATGCCCCAGCGCGGCGGCCAGATCGCTTGGGCCAACGAAGATCCCATCGACACCGTCGGTGGCGGCAATCGCATCGACGTTATCGACACCCAGTTGGCTTTCAATCTGTACCAGGACGGTGATGTTCTTGTTGGACTGCGCGAAGTAGTCCGCTACGGTGCCAAACATATTGCCGCGATGCGAAACGGATACGCCGCGAATGCCTTCCGGCGGGTAACGCGTGGAGGAAACCGCCTGCGCCGCCTGTTCCTGGGTTTCCACGAACGGAATCAGGAAGTTGTAGAAACCGATGTCCAGCATACGTTTGATGATCACCGGCTCGTTGGTCGGCACGCGCACCACCGGCGCGCTCTGGCTGCCCTTAAGCGCCATCAGCTGCGGGATTAATGTCGTTACATCGTTCGGCGCATGTTCACCGTCCAGTACCAGCCAGTCGAACCCGGCCAGGCCTAACACTTCGGTACTGATTGGGCTGGAAAGTGCGGACCAGCAGCCAATCTGAACCTGTTGCGCAGCCAGCGCTGCTTTGAATTTGTTAGGAAAAATCGCGTTATCCATGTTCATTACCTTAAGTTAGTCGCAGCTTACTTCCGCAGTTCGAGACGTTTGATGTCGCCCACCACGAACAGGTAGCAAACCATCATCATCAGTGCGGAACAGCCAACAAAAATCAGTGCGCCATTAAAGGAGTGCAGTTCACTCACGATATAACCAATCACCAGCGGCGTGACGATGGAGGCCACGTTGCCAAACACGTTAAACAGACCGCCGCACAGGCCAACAATTTCTTTCGGCGCAACGTCGGAGATAACCGGCCAGCCGAGTGCGCCAAAGCCTTTTCCGAAGAACGCTAATGCCATCAGCGTGACCACCAGCGCGGTGTTGTCGGTGTAGTTGCACAGAATAATCGTCGAAGCCAACAGCATGCCCAGCACGATAGGCAGCTTACGCGCAAAAGTCAGCGTACAGCCACGGCGAATCAGGTAGTCAGAGAACAACCCGCCCAGCACGCCGCCGGCAAAGCCGCACAGCGCAGGGATGGACGCTACCAGACCCACTTTCAGAATCGACATGCCTTTATCCTGCACCAGATAAATCGGGAACCAGGTGAGGAAGAACCAGGTGATGGTGTTTAAGAAATACTGGCCGAAGAAGATACCTAACATCATACGACTGCTGAGCAGCTGTTTGATGTAATCCAGCTTCGGACCTTTCACCGCGTCGCTACCCGGCTTTTTGTGGTCCATATCGACTACCGCGCCATTGTCGGCAATGAACTTCAGCTCTTCTTTAGACATCCGCGGATGGTCGGTCGGGTTATGCACGAACTTCACCCACATCCCGGTCAACAGGAAGCCAATCACCCCCATCACGGTAAAGACGTGCTCCCAGCCCCAGGCAAAGGTCAGCCAGCCCAGCAGCGGCGAGAACAACGCCAGCGAGAAGTACTGCGCGGAGTTAAAGATAGCCGACGCGGTACCGCGCTCTTTAGTGGGGAACCAGGCCGCGACAATACGCGCGTTCGCCGGGAAGGACGGCGCTTCAGAAAAGCCGAGCATAAAGCGCATGAAGAACATGGAGACGCCGGCCCACGCCAGCGGGAAGAAACCAACAAAGCCTTGTAAGAAGGTAAACAGCGACCAGAAGAACAGGCTATAGGTATACACCTTTTTGGAACCAAATTTATCCAGTAGCCACCCTCCCGGAATCTGCATCAGCAGATAGGCCCAGCCAAATGCCGAGAAGATATATCCCATGGACACCGCGCTCAGCTGCAACTCTTTCGCCACGGAGGTACCGGCGATGGAGAGCGTTGCGCGGTCAGCGTAGTTAACGGCCGTAACAATAAAAATAATTAACAGAATTAAATAACGGGTATGCATTCCCTTTTTTGCTTCAACAGCGTCAGCAGTATCGTGTATCATTTTATTATCCTCGGGTACAGGATGCTTTAATCTTCTTATTTTTATTAAAGCGAATTTCGCTGATTATTTAACTAGTGACGGGTAATCCCAATAAATAATCAGACACCATGAAATCGTGAATCAGTATAATCAGGATACCTTCGCCACGCATTGTGCAAATCACCAGGTTAATTGCTTTTAAAACTGAATTTATTGTTCATGTGCACACGGCACTGGGCGCTGATGCACAATTTCACGCATTGATACCCTTGCCCCATGAGGGATGAGGAGGATGAGTGATCTACATCACATTTTTATATTCAAACTCCTGACATTCTTTATTCCATTACTTAAGTGCTTTTATTTTTCATTATCTGAAAAGAAACACTTATATACTTAATTCATTTTACCCCCTGGCTGGAGAATGCTGGACAATGGCTAACATTGAAATCAGACAAGAATCGCCGACTGCATTTTATATCAAAGTACACCCCACCGATAATGTTGCGATTATTGTCAATGATAATGGATTAAAAGCGGGAACACGTTTTCCTGACGGTCTGGAATTAATTGAACATATTCCCCAGGGGCATAAAGTTGCGCTGGTGGATATTCCTCAAAATGGTGAAATCATTCGCTACGGCGAAGTTATCGGTTACGCGGTACGCGATGTCGCCAAGGGCAGCTGGATCGACGAATCCACGGTCACGCTGCCAAAAGCGCCGCCGCTTAACACCCTGCCGCTGGCGACCAAAGTGCCGGAGCCGCTGCCGCCGCTGGAGGGTTACACCTTTGAAGGTTACCGCAACGCCGACGGCAGCGTGGGCACCAAAAACCTGTTGGGCATTACCACCAGCGTGCACTGCGTGGCAGGCGTTGTGGACTACGTGGTTAAAATTATCGAACGCGACCTGCTGCCGAAATATCCAAACGTCGACGGCGTGGTCGGCCTGAACCACCTCTACGGCTGCGGCGTAGCGATTAACGCACCGGCCGCCGTAGTGCCGATTCGGACCATCCATAATATTGCGCTGAACCCAAACTTCGGTGGCGAAGTGATGGTGGTGGGCCTCGGCTGCGAAAAGCTACAGCCAGAGCGCCTGCTGGAAGGCACAGAAGATGTGCAGAGCATCCCGGTCGACAGCGCCAGCATCGTACGCCTACAGGACGAGCAGCACGTGGGCTTTAAATCGATGGTCGACGATATTCTGCAGGTTGCCGTGCGCCATCTGGAAAAACTCAACCAGCGCCAGCGCGTCACCTGCCCGGCCTCCGAGCTGGTGGTGGGTATGCAGTGCGGTGGCAGCGACGCTTTTTCCGGCGTGACCGCTAACCCCGCTGTCGGCTACGCCTCTGACCTGCTGGTGCGCTGCGGCGCAACCGTGATGTTCTCGGAAGTCACGGAAGTTCGCGACGCCATTCATCTGTTAACGCCGCGCGCCATCAATGAAGAAGTGGGCAAGCGTCTGCTTGAAGAGATGGCCTGGTACGATAACTATCTTGATATGGGCAAAACCGACCGCAGCGCCAACCCTTCGCCGGGCAACAAAAAGGGCGGCCTCGCCAACGTGGTGGAAAAAGCGCTGGGTTCGATCGCCAAATCCGGTAAAAGCGCCATCGTGGAAGTCTTGTCGCCAGGCCAGCGTCCGACCAAACGCGGACTGATTTACGCCGCTACCCCGGCCAGCGACTTCGTCTGCGGCACTCAACAGGTGGCCTCCGGCATTACCGTGCAGGTATTTACCACTGGCCGTGGCACGCCGTATGGTCTGATGGCGGTACCGGTCATCAAGATGGCCACCCGCACCGAGCTGGCTAACCGTTGGTATGACTTAATGGATATCAATGCCGGCACCATCGCCACCGGTGAAGAGACCATTGAAGACGTGGGCACCAAGCTGTTCCACTTCATTCTTGATGTGGCGAGCGGGCGTAAGAAAACCTTCTCGGATCAGTGGGGATTGCACAACCAGCTGGCGGTATTTAACCCGGCACCGGTGACTTGATACAACGCAATAGTAAAATTACGTTCTGCGGGAGGTCATCATACCTTCCGCATTTTTTTATGCGCCGCGATGTTGCGCGAGGAAAGCTTCAATTTGTGCGCGCGTTGACGTCCCTTCCATCGGGCCACGCTGTGCTATCGCCAGTGAGCCACTCGCATTAGCCCACTTCAGCGCTTCTGGTGCCTGAACGCCAGACAGGAATAAGCTCACAAAAGTCGCACCAAAACAATCTCCTGCACCGGTTGGGTCAATCACCGGGACATTAAAGCCCGCAACATGATGAGTTTCCTTCGCACTGAAATAGCTGGCGCCACGCGGGCCTCGTTTAATCACCACATGCTTTACGCCGCGTTTTAGCAACTTGTCGACTAACACCTGCTCATCACGCCCGCGGTTAAGGCCAAAATAATCTAATTCGCCGTCGCTGGGTAAAAAGATATCTGTGTAATCAAGAATGTATTCAAAGGCCTGCGACATCTCCGGAATATTGAGCATCTCTTTGCGAATATTCGGATCGAATGACACCGTGCCGTTACGCGATTTTATATTCTCAATTGCTTTACGCATGGCATCGATGATGCGAAAGGAGAACAGCGACGATCCCATAATGTGAAAATGGTTGCACTGGTTTAATAACGTTTCGTCTATGTGGTCTGCCGTCAGTAGTCCACAAGCGCTATTGGGCATATTGAAGATAAAATCACGCTGTGCCTGGTTGCGGTAGCTCACAAAGGCGCTTCCGGTCGTCGCCTTCTGCAGCATCGCTATCCCGCTCACGTTGACGCCGTCCTTTTCCAGCCGGGCAATATTCATTTCGCCAAAGGCATCGCTTCCCACGCAGCTAAACAATACAGAGCCACAGCCTAACTTCGCCACCTGATCGGCAAAAATGGCCGGCGCACCGCTCGGATAGGGTCCCCAAAATTCACCCGGTTGCGAGAAACCCTGGTTTTCTTTCTTGGCGAGGAACTCCACCAACAGCTCGCCGATGGTACAAATGGTCACGTTCATCACCGCTCCTTCACTTCGTTTTTTGCAACGCCGGGTTGAGCCATGTCAGGCACTCATTGTTGGTATAGCTATTGGTCAGCCCTGCCGTGAGAAAGCGGGCATGATATTCAGCAGCCACAACCTGTGGTGTCACGATGCCGCTGACCTGCTGTAACGCCCCCACGGTATAGCGTTTCTCACCGTAAACGGGCCGTCCGGCTACAACTACAATCACACGTTCACTTTGCGCGACGGCTTCATGAAGCAGCCGCGCGCGTGTTTCATGCCTGACGCTCAGCGTGCCGTCTTCAGCAATATGATCGACGACAATCAACGTTCGGGAAGGACGGTAATGGCGGAATGCGTTTATCGCCATTTCGCCTTCGATCTCGTTGCCTTCACGGCTAATAACACCGCCGAGCAGTACGCTTTCACCATTGAGAAACTCTTGCGCAAAAGGCACATGAGCCAGATCGTTCATGAGCAGACAAAGATCTTCATTGCCAGCAAGGAAAGGAATCACCTTACGTAGGGTCGATCCGGGGCCTAAAAAAATCGTCTCACCGTCATCAATGAGCGAAGCAACCTGACGTGCGATTTCAGTTTCCAGCGCTTTATCAACAACGGCAGCGACAGGCTCCCTTATCTGAGCGGTCGGCGTGCCCTGCTGCGCGGTATAAATTGCACCACCAAATGAGCGTTTCAGGTAGCCTTGCTGTTCGAGATAGTTCAGGTCATTACGGATAGTGACTCCAGAAACGGCAAGCATCTCAGCCAGATCGTCTACCTTAATCTCTCCGTTCTTACGGACGATCTCTGCAATATCTAAGCGTCTTTTCAGCAGGCTGGTTGACGGTTTTGCCACGTTGTTATGCCCTATTTTCATCTCAAGGAATAACTTTCATTTTTAAATTTTCATCCTCCCTTGTCAAATCACTCGAGGTCTCATTGCGCCGATAAAAAATTAAAATTCATATATTTCAATTAATTGAGAATCGTCGGTTATTAAAATAAACATTTACAAACGAAAGTCATTTATCACAATTAACTTTCATTTTTAAAATAAATTCATCGTTGTGTGCGTTTGATCACAACGTATTCGCCGAACGATCGCTACATTACTTTCAAAACGAAGGTTTTAATGCAATTTTCACTTTAATTTTGAAAAAAGGTCGAATATGTACATCATATCTAGTAAAAACATGCTGTTAAAAGCTCAACGCAAAGGCTACGCAGTTCCCGCTTTTAACATCCACAATCTGGAAACCATGCAGGTCGTTGTAGAAACGGCGGCTGAGCTCCGCTCACCGCTGATCCTGGCTGGCACGCCAGGCACCTACAGCTATGCTGGCACTGGAAACGTTGTAGCGATCGCCCGCGATCTAGCGAAACTGTGGGATCTCCCGCTAGCGCTGCATCTCGATCACCATGAAGATCTCGCCAATATCACCCGCAAGGTCCAGGCTGGGATTCGCTCAGTAATGATCGATGGCTCCCACTCCCCGTTCGAAGAAAATATTGCCCTGGTGAAAAGCGTCGTTGAGCTAAGCCATCGCTACGATGCCAGCGTCGAAGCTGAATTAGGCCGTCTGGGCGGCGTGGAAGATGATCTGGTGGTAGACGCAAAAGATGCCCTTTATACCAACCCGGAGCAGGCACGCGAATTCGTCGCCCGTACCGGAATCGACTCGTTGGCCGTTGCTATCGGTACCGCGCATGGGATGTATGCAGCCGAACCAAAACTCGACTTTGAGCGACTGGCGGCAATTCGTGACCGTGTTGAGGTTCCGCTGGTGCTGCATGGTGCTTCAGGCTTGCCGGACAGTGATATCCGTCGGGCAATTTCATTGGGTATTTGCAAAGTTAACGTGGCTACCGAACTGAAAATTGCCTTCTCCGATGCGCTTAAACAGTACTTTATTGATAAGCCTGACGCTAACGATCCTCGCCACTACATGAAGCCCGCAAAAGAGGCGATGAAAGAGGTTGTCCGTAAGGTTATTCACGTCTGCGGTTGCGAAGGGCAACTGTAAAGATCCCGAACAAGGAGCTCCGTCGTGATCCATACCCTGACGTTAAACACCGCCATTGATATGAATATTTTTTGCAGTTCACTTCAGCCTTCGGCGGTTAATCGGACACAGCACACAGAGTATTGCCCCAATGGCAAAGGCGTTAACGTTTCTCTGGTGCTTCATCATTTTAAACAACCCACACATGTGATGGGAATATTTGGTGGTTTTACTGGTCGCTATATTGTTGAGGAGTTACGCAAGCAGTCGATAAAGGTGACTCCCGCGTGGGTTTCAGAACCAACCCGTATTAATATATTTATTAATGATGGCATCGATGAATATAAACTAGTCAATCCCGGAGCTCGTATTGATGATGATTGCAAACAGCAAATCATTCATCACTTAGATTGTGTCACTTCCGGTGATTATTTAGTTATTAGCGGAAGCTTACCGCCCGGTATTGAAAGTCGTTTTTATGCGGAAATTATGACGCTGTGTCAGAACAAGGGCTGCGAAGTCATTCTGGATATCAGCCACACGTCACTACGACAGCTTCTCGAATTTCACCCATTGCTTATCAAACCCAACGACGATGAATTGAAGGAGATATTTGATCTCGACGTCGGTAGCACGCAACAGGTGCGTGAAGCCATGTTGACGTTGCACCAACTCGGCGCTCGCAACGTCCTGCTAACGCTAGGGGGAAAAGGGCTCTATTTCTCCAATGGCGCAGCACTATGGTTCTGCTCTGCACCCAAGGTCGAACTCGTAAGCTCCGCTTGCGCAGGCGATGCAGCGCTAGGCGCATTCTTAAGCAAATGGCTCAACCATGACGACGTCACTCGTGCGCTTGCGCTTGCCAGCGCAACCGGCGCAGACGTTGCCAGCTCCGCAGGTCTTGGAAAACTCAATCGCACGAAAGAATTACAACAGCAGGTTCAAATCGTCCAATTATAAAGGCCCGATTATGAAAAAAATTATTGCCGTTACCGGCTGCCCTACAGGTATTGCCCATACATTTATGGCTGAAGAAGCCTTAAAGACCGCAGCAAAAAAATTAAATATTGAAATTAAAGTCGAAACTAATGGCGCCTCAGGTGTCGAAAACCCCATAACACCGGACGACCTTAAAAATATTTACGGTGTTATTATTGCCGCAGATAAAGATGTTAATGCCGAGCGTTTTAATGGTCTCCCGGTCATTGAAGTTCCAGTAAAAGAAGCAATTCATCACCCCGCCGATTTAATTAATAAAGTTGTTAGCGGTCTGGCAATAAGGCGTCAAGGCACCACCCCATCTTCCGAATCAGCAGATCAATATGAACAGGAGTCGTTTGGCCGCCAGATTTATAAACATCTTATGAGCGGCGTATCCAATATGCTGCCTTTTGTGGTCGCAGGCGGGATCCTGATTGCGCTCTCCTTCTTATGGGGAATCTATTCTGCCGACCCGAATTCGCCACAATATAACGTTATTGCCGCCACACTGATGAAAGTCGGTCAACAGGCCTTTTCCATTATGGTGCCCGTCTTTACCGCTTATATCGCCTGGTCGATTTCAGGTCGCCCCGGCATGGTTGCCGGTTTCGTCGGCGGTTTACTGGCAAACGCCACCGGCGCGGGTTTCCTCGGCGGGATCATAGCCGGGTTTGCCGCAGGCTATTTTATGCTGCTAATTCGCAACCTGCTCAATGGGCTGCCACGTCAGTACGAGGGGCTGAAATCCATCTTTATCATGCCGTTGGTTGGTGTGCTGGTCATTGGTGTGTTGATGGTATTGCTCGGTAAACCGGTTGCGGCCATCAATAACGGCATGATGAGTTGGTTAAGCTCATTACAGCAAGCTAACCCTATTCTGCTCGGTATTGTTGTCGGAGCGATGTGCTCCTTCGACTTTGGTGGACCAGTCAATAAGGCTGCCTACGTAACCGGTACGCTGCTGCTGGGCCAGGGAAACTTCTTTTTTATGGCCGGCGTTTCTGCCGCCTGCATCACACCACCGCTGGTAATCGCTTTAGCTACCACCTTTTTCCCGAAAGGCTTTAGTGAGGAAGAGCGTGCCGCGGGCATGGTGAACTACATCCTCGGCTGTACGCATATCACCGAAGGGGCAATTCCATTTGCCGCGAAAGATCCGCTACGCGTCATCCCAATGATGATGATTGCCTCCTCCATCTCAGCGGTGCTCAGCTACAGCCTGCATATTGAAGTCCCAGCACCGCATGGCGGGTTCTTGATCCTGCCTCTGGTGAACAAACCGTTGACCTGGGTGCTGTGCATTCTGGCCGGTTCCGTCTGCGGCGCGGTCATGCTGGGATGCTGGCGGCTGTGGCAAAAACGTTCTCAGGAAGCGATGGCGCTGGCCAACGCAATCAAATAAGGAAAGCGCTATGCAACTAACCCTTGCCGATATCCATTTCGATCATCAGATAAAAACGAAAGAGGATGCACTCGCCCATATTGTCGGCGTACTCACCGACGCCGGACATACCCGACCTGCGTACCTGCAAGGGATGCGCGATCGGGAGGAGCAAATCAGTACCTACCTGGGGAACGGCATTGCTATCCCCCATGGCACGCCACAAAGCCGCGACGCGGTACTGAAAACCGGGGTGAAAGTTCTGGCCTGCCCACAGGGTGTCGATTGGGGAGAAGCGCAGACAGCCTATCTGATTGTCGGCATTGCGGCACAGGACAACGAACATCTGGTTATTCTGCGCCAACTCACCCATGCGCTAGGAGACGATCGTGTTCCTGAAGCGCTCTCCCGCGCCGAGAATGCGCAGGCGGTGCTGAATATTCTCGCCGGAGAGATTACCCCTGCGGAAGGAGATTTCGTTGAGCCACCGCCGGTCTTCGATGAGGATGCAACCTTTACGCTCCGCAATCCCCATGGCCTCCATGCTCGTCCCAGCGCGGTGTTGGTGAAAGCGGTGAAGCAGTGGCAATCACAAATTCGTGTCGAAAATCTCGATACCCAGTCACCCATCGTGGACGCGAAGAATTTGATGCGTGTCGTCTCATTGGGCGCAAAACAGGGGCATAGGCTGCACTTTATGGCCAGTGGCGATGATGCTCATCAAGCGCTTCGAGCGATTGGCAGCGCCTTCGACGCCGGTCTTGGCGAAATCGCCGCCCAGCCACAACAAAGCGTTCAGCCTGGCGAGAAAGATCGCCGCAGTTGGCTATCCAGATTATTTAGTTAATTTTCATAATGTTAAAAACGCTCTGTCGTGAACGCCAGGGCGTTTTTTCATGCCTGACATCTCTGTTTTCCCTGTTATCACCCGTTTTTCAGAGAAAGATCACAAAACAAAATAAAGGCATTTGCGATAAAAACAAAACATAACGAATATATTCGAAATAAAACGGAGGTTTTAAATGAAAGATATAATTTCCAGACACAAAGCAGGCGAGCACATCGGCATCTGTTCCGTATGTTCCGCACATCCCCTGGTGATTGAAGCGGCATTACGTTTCGATCTCCACAGCGACCAAAAAGTACTAATTGAAGCCACCTCTAATCAGGTCAATCAGTTCGGTGGCTACACCGGCATGAAGCCAGCTGATTTCCGCGACTTCGTCCACAACATCGCACAAGAAGTGGGTTTCCCGCGTGACAGGCTGATCCTCGGCGGCGATCACCTCGGGCCAAACTGCTGGCAGGACGAAACCGCCACTGAGGCGATGGGGAAATCTGTCGACCTGATTAAAGCCTACGTCGCCGCCGGTTTTAGCAAAATCCACCTCGATGCATCCATGTCCTGCGCGGACGATCCCACCCCGCTCGACCCCGCCATTGTTGCCCAGCGCGCGGCCATTCTTTGCCAGGCAGCGGAAGAGACGGCAACCGATGACCAAAAACGCCAACTAACCTACGTTATCGGCACCGAGGTCCCAGTGCCTGGCGGCGAAGCCAGCACCATCGGCACCGTTCATGTGACACGTGAGGAAGACGCTGCGCGGACGCTGGAAACCCACGAAACAGCCTTCCGGGCATTGGGTCTTGAGGGGGCGCTTGAGCGCGTTATCGCCATCGTGGTTCAGCCAGGCGTGGAATTCGACCATACCCAAATTATTCACTATCAGCCGAATGCCGCCGAAGCGCTGTCAGCCTGGGTCAGAAAGACACCGATGGTCTATGAAGCGCACTCTACCGATTATCAGACGCGTCAGGCATACCGTTCATTGGTTCGAGACCACTACGCCATTCTGAAAGTGGGCCCCGCTCTCACCTTCGCCCTGCGTGAAGCCATCTTTGCGCTGGCGCAAATGGAAATTCAGCTGGTTTCCCCAGAACAACGCAGCCACGTACTGGAAGTGATTGATGAAGTCATGCTCAACGAGCCGGGCTACTGGAAAAAGTACTACCGTCCAACCTGGAGCCAAGCGATGGTCGATATCCATTTCAGCCTGTCCGACCGTATTCGCTATTACTGGCCGCATCCGCGTATCCGCCAAAGCGTAGAGAAGTTGATAACCAACCTTGATGGCGTATCTCTGCCGCTGGGGCTGATTAGCCAGTATCTGCCGATGCAGTTTGAGCGTCTGTCCACCGGCACCCTGACTGCCACCCCCCATAACCTCATCATCGACAAAATACAGGACGTTCTGCGCGCATACCGTTTCGGTTGCGTAGCCGAAGCCGCCTGATAAAAGGAGCCCCTATGAGCCAACTATTTGTCCGTACCAGAATTGAATTCAACACATGCCAGGAGGCACTGGCACACATTGGTGAGGAAATGCTGGCGAAAGGGGTGGTACACGACAGCTACCCGCAGGCGCTGCTTGAGCGAGAAGCCGTTTTCCCAACCGGGATAGCGCTGGAGCGCCATGCGGTTGCTATACCGCATTGCGAGGCGATGCACGCCAGATCGCCCGCTATTTATCTGATTCGCCCGGACAAGCCGGTGCATTTTCAGCAAGCAGATGATGACGCTGAAATTGGCGTCTCGTTGATTATCGCCCTGATAGTAGAAAACCCGACGGCGCAGCTGAAGTTACTGCGACGTCTATTTAGTGAGCTGCAAAACCCTAACGTCCTCGACGCCTTGCTGAGCACCCCTGATGGTGAGCTCGCAGCGTGTTTTCGGGAAGCAATCCTCGAGCCTGAGCTGTGCAATCAAGCTTGATAATAAACTGATAATAAAAGGAATACCCTATGAAACGTAAAGTCATTGTCGCCTGTGGCGGTGCCGTAGCTACCTCAACGATGGCCGCTGAAGAAATTAAAGAATTATGCGAAACCAACAACATCACGCTCGATCTCGTCCAGTGCCGGGTCACCGAAATTGAAACCTATATGGATGGTGCAGACCTGATCTGCACCACCGCCCGCGTTGACCGTACATTTGGCGATATTCCCGTTGTGCACGGTATGCCATTTGTTTCTGGAGTGGGAATCGAAGCGCTGCAACAAAAAATCCTGACTATCCTCGTGGGGTAACGGCATGTTTAGCGAAATAATGCGTTATATCCTCGACTTAGGCCCAACGGTCATGCTGCCGCTGGTGATCATCATCTTCTCTAAATTACTGGGGATGAAGCTCGGGGACTGCTTTAAATCCGGCCTGCATATCGGCATTGGCTTTGTCGGCATTGGGTTGGTCATCGGTTTGATGCTCGATTCCATCGGCCCTGCCGCAAAAGCGATGGCAGAACAGTTCCAGATAAACTTGCACGTGATCGACGTAGGTTGGCCGGGGTCTTCACCGATGACATGGGCATCACAAATTGCCCTCGTCGCTATTCCGGTGGCTATCGGCGTCAATATTCTAATGCTGGTCACCCGTATGACTCGCGTGGTGAACGTTGATATCTGGAATATCTGGCATATGACGTTTACCGGCGCCATGCTGCATCTGGCGACAGGCTCGTACTGGCTGGGGATCCTGGGCGTGGCGGTTCACGCGGCCTTCGTCTACAAACTGGGCGACTGGTTTGCCAAAGATACTCGAGACTTCTTTGGTCTTGATGGCATCGCTATTCCACACGGTTCTTCGGCCTGGTTTGGCCCCATTGCCGTCCTGGTGGACACCATCATAGATAAAGTCCCTGGGCTTAATCGTATTCACTTTAGCGCCGATGACGTTCAGAAACGCTTTGGTCCATTCGGCGAACCCGTGACCGTCGGTTTTATCATGGGTCTGGTTATCGGCATGCTCGCCGGTTACGACGTAAAAGCCGTGTTACAGCTAGCCGTTAAAACTGCCGCCGTCATGCTGCTGATGCCGCGCGTCATCAAGCCGATTATGGACGGCTTAACGCCGATTGCAAAACACGCACGTAAACGCTTACAAGCAAAATTTGGCGGCCAGGAGTTCTTAATCGGCCTCGACCCTGCGCTGCTGTTAGGCCATACCTCCGTGGTCTCGGCCAGCCTGATTTTTATCCCGCTGACCATTCTGATTGCCGTGCTGGTGCCGGGTAATCAGGTACTGCCGTTCGGTGACCTCGCGACCATTGGCTTCTTTGTCGCAATGGCCGTTGCCGTGCATCAGGGCAATCTGTTCCGCACGCTGATATCGGGCGTCATCATTATGGGCATCACGCTGTGGATTGCCACCCAAACTATTGGCCTGCATACCCAGCTTGCCGCTAACGCCGGAGCACTTAAAGCCGGTGGCCAGGTTGCCTCGCTGGATCAGGGCGGTTCACCTATTACCTGGCTGCTGATCCAACTGTTTACCTGGCAAAACCTGGTGGGTTTCCTGGTTATTGGTGTCATCTACCTGCTTGGTGTCGTACTGACATGGCGCCGGGCTCGTAGCTTTGTCGCCACGGAAAAAGCCGCTGCCGCGCAGCAAAGCCAGACCGTGTCTTAACTTCCGGGGGGCTTTTGCCCCCCATTTCACTTTATGGAGATTGTTATGAAATCAGTGGTGATTCACGCTGAAGGAGACGTGCGCGTTGAAGAACGCCCGATGCCAACCCTGAAGAATGATGACGATGTACTGGTCAAGGTTATCTGCTCTGGGCTTTGCGGTTCAGACATCCCACGTATTTTCGCCAAAGGTGCGCACTATTATCCAATAACGCTGGGACATGAATTCAGCGGCTACGTTGAATCCTACGGTCCTGCCGTCACCGATATGCAGCCTGGTGATGCTGTTGCTTGCGTCCCGCTGCTCCCCTGCTTTGACTGTCCGCAGTGCGCACGCGGCTACTTCTCACTGTGTAAACAGTATCAGTTTGTCGGTTCGCGCAGCGAAGGTGGCAACGCGGAATACGTGGTTGTCAGACGAGCGAACCTTTTCCGTCTGCCGAGCGAAATGTCGATTGATGACGGCGCGTTTATTGAGCCGATTACCGTTGGCCTGCATGCGTTCCACCTGGCGCAGGGCTGCGCGGGGAAAAACGTGATTATCATTGGTGCAGGGACGATTGGCCTGCTGGCATTGCAGTGCGCCCGAGAGCTGGGTGCCAAAAGCGTTACCGCCATCGACATCAACCCGCAAAAACTGGAGCTGGCCAAAAAACTGGGCGCAACACACGTGTTCAATAGCCGGGAGATGGACGGAAAGGCTATCCAGACGGCGCTTGAGGGAATTCAGTTTGACCATTTAGTACTGGAAACAGCGGGAACACCACAAACCGTTGCGCTTGCAATTGAAGCTGCTGGCCCTCGCGCACAGTTGGCTTTAGTCGGTACGCTGCATCACGACCTGACGTTACCTTCCGCTACTTTTGGCCAGATCCTGCGTAAAGAACTATCGCTAATTGGCATTTGGATGAACTACTCCGCGCCGTGGCCGGGCGAGGAATGGGAAACGGCAGCCAGACTGCTGGCTGAGAAGCGTATCCAGCTCGCTCCGCTGATTGCGCATCAAGGCGATGCGGAAAGTTTTTCTCGTGAAGTTCAGGCGCTCAACGGCGCGCCAATGCAGGGAAAAATTCTGCTGAAACTGGCATAACGCTTGAGCCAGCAATCAGAGCTGGCTCACATTACCTTTCGAAAATTACCGTATAACTTTCACTAACCTTCGTTTAAACTAACTTCAGTTAATTATCAGGCAAATTAATATGAATTCATTTGAACGAAGGAACAAAATCGTCGATATGGTAAATACGCAGGGTAGCGTCCTGGTATTAGACCTTTCGAATCTCTTTGGTATTTCTGAAGTCACCATCCGCGCAGACCTTCGTCTGCTGGAAGAAAAAGGCCTGCTGACCCGATTTCACGGTGGTGCAGCCCGGCCTGGCAGCAATCTGGCCGAAAGCGATAATCAGGAAGTGATACTTGAAGATCGCTACCAGCTCGCCAGCGACCCTAAGAAGCGGATTGCCAAAGCCGCCGCCGCACTCATCAAGGAAGGGATGACGATCATTCTCGACAGTGGCAGCACTACGCTACTGATAGCTGAAGAGCTGGTGAATATGAACAATATCACCGTCATCACCAACAGTCTGCCAGCGGCCTTTACGTTATCGGATAACAAAGATATTACACTGGTCGTCTGTGGCGGCACGGTGCGACACAAAACGCACTCTATGCACGGCACTATCGCCGAGCGCTCGCTACAGGGCATTTTCGCCGACCTGATGTTTGTCGGTGCTGACGGCATTGATGCGACCAACGGCATCACAACCTTTAACGAAGGGTATTCGATCAGCAGCGTTATGGCTGCCGCGGCACACAAAGTGATTGCCGTTCTGGACGCCACCAAATTTAACCGCCGCGGGTTTAATCAGGTGCTGCCAATGGAGAAGATCCATTGCGTCATGACCGACAGCGAGATTGCCGAGTCAGATATCGCTGCGCTGGCAGAGACGGGCGTCGAACTAGAGATTGTATAAGTCATGCCTATAAAGAGCTGAACGGTAGGCCTGATAAGGCGTTTACGCCGCCATCCGGCAATTTGCGTGAATTCTGCCGGATGGCGCTTCGCTTATCCGGCCTACATTACCGGATATTGAGCACTCACTGGGTGGGCAACAAGAGGCACCTTACTCCCCCTGCTGTTCCAGCGCATACTTATACAGCGCATTCTTCTTCACGCCGTGGATCTCCGCCGCTAACGCCGCCGCTTTCTTCAACGGTAGCTCAGCCTGCAACAGCGCCAGCGTACGCAGCGCATCGGCGGGCAGTTCGTCGTCCTGGGCTTTATGGCCTTCGACAATCAGCACCATCTCGCCTTTGCGACGGTTTTCATCTTCTTTGACCCACGCCAGCAGTTCGCCGACCGGCGCGCCGTGGATGGTTTCCCAGGTTTTGGTCAGCTCGCGCGCCAGCACCACGTAGCGGGATTCGCCCCATACGGCGACCATATCCTCCAGACTGTCGAGCAGACGGTGGGTGGATTCGTAGAAAATTAGCGTGCGCGGCTCGGCTTCAATCGCCTTCAGCGCGTCACGACGGCCTTTGGACTTCGCCGGTAAGAAACCTTCATAGCAAAAACGATCGGACGGCAGACCGGCGGCGCTGAGCGCGGCAATCGCGGCGCACGGGCCAGGCAGCGGCACGACGCGAATCCCTGCTTCACGGCAGGTACGCACCAGGTGATAGCCAGGATCGTTGATCAGCGGCGTCCCCGCGTCAGAAACCAGCGCAATGTTCTGACCCTCTTTCAGCTTCGCCACCAGCGTCTCGGCTTTTTGTTGCTCATTGTGATCGTGTAAAGCAAACAAACGGGCGTTAATCGCGAAATGTTGCAGCAATAAACCGGTGTGCCGCGTGTCTTCAGCCGCAATTAAATCAACAGCTTGCAATACTTCGAGCGCTCGTTGGGTAATATCAGCCAAATTTCCGATAGGAGTAGGTACAATAAAGAGTTGGCCTTGAGAATTATCCGCCGATTCGTGTTGTTTCATTGTTTCGTCCGTATTGCCGATTTAATATTGAGCATTGCGTAAAAAATATCACTGGATACAGAATGGTACCCTCAACATTTTCTCGTATGAAAGCCGCGCGTTGTCTGCCGGTTGTCCTGGCTGCGCTGATTTTCGCAGGCTGTGGAATCCAGCAACCTGCCGATCAGAGCGCCGCCCAGCTTCAGGGCGCGACGCAGGCTGACTCCGGCTTTTACCTGCAGCAGATGCAGCAAAGCTCGAATGATAGCAAGACCAACTGGCAATTACTCGCCATTCGTGCACTGCTGAAAGAAGGTAAAAGCCAGCAGGCGCTGGAACTGTACAACCAGCTGCCGAAAGAACTGAACGCCGTTCAGCGTCAGGAACAGTCTCTGCTGGCCGTTGAAATCAAGCTTGCGCAGAAAGATTACGCCGGTGCTCAGGCGCTGCTGCAGCCGCTGAAGGCCGATGATTTCGACAGCGTTCGCCAGGCTCGCTTCTGGCAGGATACTATCATCGCCGAGCAGGGTAAGCCCTCTCTGACGCTGCTGCGTGCCCTGATTGCTCAGGCGCCGCTGTTGACCACCCAGCAGGAAAAACAACAGAACAGCGACGCCACCTGGCAAGCGCTCTCCGCCATGACCCAGCAGCAAGCCAACGCGCTGGTGATCAACGCCGATGAGAACGATCTGCAAGGCTGGCTGGATCTGCAACGCATGTGGTTTGATAACCGTAACGATCCGGACATGCTGAAGGCAGGCATCAAAGACTGGCAGACGCGCTATCCACAGAACCCGGGCGCGAAGGTTCTGCCATCGCAACTGGCCAACGTGCAGAACTTCAAACCGGCATCGGTCAATAAAATCGCTCTGCTGCTGCCGTTAAGCGGCCAGGCATCGGTCTTTGGCCGCACCATTCAGCAAGGCTTTGAAGCCGCGAAAAACGGTGCCACGCCGGTTAACGGTAGCGCCGTCCCGGAACAGGTTGCTCAGGCGGCCTCCACGTCCGTCGTCAGCCCGTCACAGGCTGAAATCAGCGATCTGACCAGCCCACAAACCCAGGCGCCGGTACAGGCATCGGCCACCGATGCGCCGGTTCAGGCCGCAGCACAGCCGGAAGAAGCCGCTGAACAGGCGACTACAGCACCAACGGCAGCGCCAGCGCCTGCTCCACAGCCGCAGGCCGTTGCCAGCGTGGCGGCGAATCCCTCTGCCGAGCTGAAAATCTACGACACCTCTTCTCAGCCGTTAAACCAGATTCTGGCGCAGGCGCAGCAGGACGGCGTTAGCCTGGTGGTCGGCCCGCTGCTGAAAAACAATGTCGACGAGATGCTGAAAAGCAACACGACACTCAACGTGCTGGCGCTTAATCAGCCGGAGTCGGTGACGAGCCGCGCTAATATCTGCTACTTCGCCCTGTCGCCGGAAGATGAAGCTCGCGACGCCGCACGCCACATTCACGACCAGGGTAAACAGTCGCCGCTGCTGCTGGTGCCACGTAACGCGCTCGGTGAACGCGTCACTCAGGCCTTTGCCGATGAATGGCGTCAACTGGGCGGCGGTACCGTACTGCAACAGAAATTTGGTTCACTCTCTGAACTGCGCGGCGGCGTCAACGGCGGCTCCGGCATCTCGCTGTCGGGTACACCGGTGGCCTCAACCCAGTCGCAGCCGCAGAGCGTCACCATCGGCGGGCTGACCATTCCGGCCGCGCCAACCGATGCGCAAATCACCGGCAGCAGCAAAGTCGATGCCGCCTATATTCTGGCAACACCGGAAGAAATCGCCTTTATCAAGCCGATGATCGCGATGCGTAACGGCAGCCAGAGCGGTGCGATGCTGTACGCCAGCTCGCGCAGCGCGCAGGGGACCGCTGGCCCGGATTTCCGTCTGGAGATGGAAGGTTTACAGTACAGCGAGATCCCGATGCTGGCTGGCAGCAACCCGGCGCTGATGCAGCAGGCGCTGCGTGCGGTCAACAACGACTACTCGCTGGCCCGCCTGTACGCGATGGGCGTTGACGCCTGGGCGCTGGCCAATCATTTCTCTCAGATGCGCGGCGTACCGGGCTTTGAGCTGAACGGCAATACCGGCGATCTGAGCGCCAACCAGGACTGCGTGATTAACAGGAAGTTATCATGGCTCAAATACCAGCAGGGGCAAATCGTCCCGGCAAGCTAACCACGAAACAGACCGGTGATGCCGCAGAACTGCGCGCGCGTCGCTGGCTGGAGCGTCAGGGGCTATGCTTTATCGCCGCCAACGTGCATGAGCGCGGCGGCGAAATCGATCTGATTATGCGCGAAGGGGCGGTGACGGTATTTGTTGAAGTGCGTTACCGCGCGTCCAGTACGTTTGGCGGCGCAGCCGCCAGCGTGACCCGCAGCAAACAGAACAAACTGTTACAGACTGCCCGTTTGTGGCTCGCCCGCCACAATGGGAGTTTTGACACTGTGGATTGCCGTTTCGATGTGGTAGCCTTCACGGGCAATGAGATCGAATGGTTTCAAAACGCTTTTAGCTTATAGAATGTAAAGGGATATCGTGCTCGAAAGAATCAAAGTGTGCTTCACTGAAAGCATCCAGACCCAAATCGCCGCGGCGGAAGCGCTCCCGGACGCTATCTCGCGAGCTGCGATGACCCTGGTACAATCGCTGCTTAACGGCAACAAAATTCTCTGTTGTGGTAACGGTTCATCCGCGGCCAATGCACAGCATTTTGCGGCCTGCATGATTAACCGTTATGAAACTGAGCGTCCCGGTTTACCCGCGATTGCACTTAATACCGATAACGTGGTCTTAACGGCAATCGCCAACGATCGCCTGCATGATGAAATCTATGCCAAGCAGGTGCGCGCGTTGGGTCATGCTGGCGATGTGCTGCTGGCCATCTCTACGCGCGGCAACAGCCGCGATATCGTGAAAGCGGTTGAAGCCGCCGTGACCCGCGACATGACCATCGTGGCCCTGACGGGCTATGACGGCGGCGAGCTGGCCGGTTTACTGGGCCAGCAGGATGTGGAAATTCGCATCCCGTCGCACCGCAGCGCGCGCATTCAGGAAATGCACATGCTTACGGTGAACTGTCTGTGCGATTTAATTGATAACACCCTTTTCCCACACCAGGACGACTAAGGAGAACACATGAAGGTAATTTCGACCCTCGCGGTCCTTATTTCCGCACTGCTGCTCCAGGGATGCATTGCCGCCGCCGTTGTTGGCACCGCGGCAGTGGGGACCAAAGCCGCAACAGACCCGCGCACGGTGGGAACTCAGGTGGACGACAGCACGCTGGAAGTTCGCGTCAACAGCGCATTGTCGAAGGATGAACAGATTAAGAAAGAAGCGCGTATCAACGTGACCGCATATCAGGGCAAAGTGCTGCTGACCGGTCAGGCGCCAGACCTCAGCCTCGCGACCCGCGCGAAGCAGATTGCCGTTGGCGTTGATGGGGCCACCGAAGTGTTTAACGAGGTCCGTCAGGGCCAGCCGATTAGCCTGGGCACCTCTTCGTCAGACACCTGGATAACCACCAAAGTCCGCTCGCAGCTGTTGACCAGCGATCAGGTGAAATCCTCGAACGTGAAGGCCACCACTGAGAACGGTGAAGTGTTCCTGATGGGCCTGGTGACCGACCGTGAAGGCAAAGCCGCGGCCGATATCGCCAGCCGCGTGAGCGGCGTGAAGCGCGTTACCACCGCGTTTACCTACATTCAGTAATCCGCACCATGGCCCGGCGAATTCACTGTCGGGCCATTTCTCTTAGCTGACGCGACGACAAAATTGTCACCGGGGATACGCCCGGATTCTTTGCCGTGCTCAGCATGGCTTTCGCCACATCCAGTGCTGCAATCGACTTCCAGTTTCCCGGCAGCAAACTAAACAGCGGTGCCAACAGGCGCTCGTTTAAGCGCGGCGTACCGCGTTCGCCCAGCAGCATTGAAGGGCGAGCCAGGGTGAGCCGCGGCCAGCCTTGTTCAATCAGCGCCGATTCCATCTGACCTTTCACACGGTTATAGAAAAACGGTGAATTCGCGTTTGCCCCCATCGCGCTCACCACCAGCAGCTGCTGCGCGCCAAGGCGTAAACCGGTCTGAGCCGTTTCCAACACCAGATCGTAGTCGACATGGCTGAACGCGGCCTTTGAGCCCGCATCGCGTATCGTGGTGCCAAGGCAGCAAAATACGCTATCGATGGGTGAGGTGACCTGCGCGAGCGCGGCACTGAGATCCGGGTCATGCGGATTCTCAATGCCGAATGCGTGCTCCAGCGGATGGCGCGTAGGCGCAACGATCGATTCCACCTGCGCCTCGCGGCGCAGCAGATTAAGTAAGTGCCCACCAACAAGGCCAGTGGCACCGGTAATGAGGACGTGATGCATAAGGGTCTCCCTATTCCCCTGATATCGAAGGGTTCACCGCGCGTAGGCCGGATAAGGCGTTTACGCCGCCATCCGGCAATGTGCTCCGTGATTGCCTGATGGCGCTGCGCTTATCAGGCCTACGCGCGTCAACCGCACACCTTATCGGCTGCGTTTGTGGCGATACAGCCATATCAATTTATAGGCAGCCGGAATGATAAACAACGACAGCAGCGGCGCGGTAATCATCCCGCCAATCATCGGCGCGGCAATACGGCTCATCACTTCTGAGCCCGCGCCCGTCCCCCACAGTATGGGCAATAACCCGGCAATAATCACGGCGACGGTCATTGCTTTTGGCCGCACGCGCAGCACCGCACCGTGATACAGCGCGTCGTCCAGCCCCTGCTCGGTGAAGGTTTCCGCGCGCTGGAGCTTAGGATCGGCCTCAACGGCGTGGCGCAAATACATCAGCATCACCACGCCAAACTCCGCGGCGACCCCGGCCAGAGCGATAAACCCGGTACCGGTCGCCACCGACATATGAAACGCCTGCCAGTAGAGGAACCAGATCCCACCCACCAGCGCAAACGGCAGGCTCATCAGAATCAGCACCGCTTCCTCCGCCCGACGGAAAGCCAGATAGAGCAGAATGAAGATAATCATTACCGTCATTGGCACCATCAACTTGAGCTTCTTATTGGCGTGCTCCAGCAGTTCAAACTGCCCGGAGAAGGCCACGCTGGTGCCTGGCTTCAGGATCACATTCTGGCTAATGGCCGTTTGCAGGTCATGCACCACCGAAACCATATCGCGGTCGCGCGCGTCGATGTAGATCCAGCTCGCCGGGCGGGCGTTTTCCGTTTTCAGCATCGTCGGCCCGGATACCACCTGGACTTTCGCCACGTCGCCCAGCGTGATCTGCTGCCTGGCGGGCGTCAGAATTGGCAGCTGGCGTAAGGCCGTCGGGCCGTCGCGGAAACCTTGCGGGTAGCGAATGTTGATCGGGTAACGCGCTACCCCCTCGACGGTTTCGCCCACCATCGCTCCGCCAATCGCCGACGAAACGAACAGCTGCACATCGCCCACGGTCATGCCGTAACGTGCGGCTTTCTGCCGGTCAATATCGACATCGATATAGCGCCCGCCTTCCAGCCGCTCCGCCAGTGCGGAGACAACGCCGGGCACCGTTTTCGCCACGGTTTCAATGCGCTGCGCCGCGTCGTCGATGTCTGCCAACGAAGTGCCCGAAACTTTAATGCCAATCGGGCTTTTGATACCGGTCGAGAGCATATCAATGCGGTTACGAATCGGCGGCACCCACAGGTTCGCCAGCCCCGGCAGACGCACGGTGGCATCCAGCTCATCGATGATTTTGTCGAGGGTCATCCCTGGCCGCCACTGGTCCTGCGGCTTGAGCTGGATGGTGGTTTCAATCATCTCCAGCGGCGCGGAGTCGGTTGCGGTTTCCGCTTTCCCGGCTTTGCCAAACACCGACGCCACCTCCGGCACCGTTTTAATCAACTTGTCGGTTTGCTGTAGCAACACCGCCGCCTGCCCCGGCGAGATACCCGGCAGCGTCGAGGGCATATACAGCAGATCGCCTTCGTTGATCTTCGGCAGAAACTCGCCGCCCACCTTGCTCAGCGGCCAGATAACGGTAAACATCGACAGCACGGCGACCAGCAGCGTCAGCTTCGGCCACTTCAGCACCTTCAGCAGCAGCGGGTGATAAAGGGCAATCAGAAAACGGTTTAACGGGTTGCGCGATTCTGCCGGAATTTTCCCCTTAATCCAGAACCCCATCAGGATCGGAATCACCACAATCGCCAGCGCCGCCGCCCCGGCCATGGCGTAGGTTTTGGTAAACGCCAGCGGGCCAAACAGTCGCCCTTCCTGGCCTTCCAGCGTAAAGATGGGAATAAACGACAGGGTGATAATCAGCAGGCTGATAAACAGCGCCGGCCCCACCTCGACCGCCGCATCGGTAATCTCTTTCCAGCGCGTGGCGTTGTCCATTGGTTCATCGGGATGCGCTTCCTGCCAGTGCTCCAGCCGCTTGTGGGCGTTTTCAATCATCACGATCGCCGCGTCCACCATCGCCCCTACCGCGATAGCGATGCCGCCAAGCGACATGATGTTAGCGTTCAGCCCCTGGAAGTGCATGACGATAAAGGCAATGCACAGCCCCAGCGGCAGCGAGACGATCGCCACCAGCGCCGAACGCACGTGCCAGAGAAACAGCGCGCAAACCACCGCCACCACGATAAATTCTTCAATCAGCTTTGAACGCAGGTTATCGATCGCGCGGTCAATCAGCTGGCTGCGGTCGTAGGTCGTGACGACTTCAACGCCTTCCGGCAGGCTTTTTTGCAGCGTGGCGAGCTTCTCTTTCACCGCCGTAATCACTTCACGAGCATTCTTACCAGAACGCAGCAGCACCACGCCGCCCGCCACTTCACCTTCGCCGTTCAGTTCGGCGATACCGCGGCGCATTTCCGGGCCAATCTGTACCCGCGCGACATCTTTCAGATAGATCGGTACGCCGTTATCCCCGGCTTTCAGGACGATATGGTTAAAGTCTTCCAGGCTTTTCAGGTAGCCGGTGGCGCGCACCATGTATTCCGCTTCGGCGATTTCAACCGATGAACCGCCCGCTTCCTGATTCGAGGTGCTGAGCGCCTGCTTAACCTCTCCAAGACTGATGCCGTATTGGGCGAGCTTCATCGGGTCGACCTGCACCTGATACTGCTTCACCACGCCGCCCACAGACGCCACTTCGGCAACGTTAGGGATGGTTTTCAGCTCGTACTTCAGGAACCAGTCCTGCAACGAACGCAGCTCGGCGAGATCGTGCTTGCCGCTTTTGTCCACCAGCGCGTACTCAAAGATCCAGCCGACGCCGGTGGCGTCCGGCCCAATCTCGGAGCTGACGCCCTGCGGCAGCTTACCCTGCACCTGATTGAGGTACTCCAGCACGCGCGATCGCGCCCAGTACAGATCCGTCCCGTCTTCAAAAATGACGTACACGTAGGAATCGCCGAACTGTGAGAAGCCGCGCACGGTCTTCGCCCCCGGCACGGACAGCATGGTGGTGGTCAGCGGGTAGGTGACCTGATTTTCCACAATCTGCGGCGCCTGTCCCGGATAGCTGGTTTTGACAATCACCTGAACATCAGAGAGATCCGGCAGCGCATCCACCGGCGTATTGACGATCGTCCAGCCGCCCCAGACGCTGAGAAACAGTACCCCCATCATCACCAGAAAACGGTTGGCGACCGAACGCCGGATAATCCATTCAATCATCACCGTCTCCTTAATGCCCGGCATGAGGGTCAGCGGTATGCCGCATACGATCCAACGCGCCGCTGATATTGGCTTCGGAGTCAATCAGGAACAGCCCGTTCAGCACCACCGACTCTCCTTCCGCCAGGCCGCTGGCCACGCCCGTCTGCTGCTGTGACGCATGCAGCACCTGAATTTTCTTCGGCACAAATTCACCGTTGCTGGCCACGGTAATCACCCGCTGTTCATCGCCGGTATCGATCACCGCCTGCGATGGAATCAGCAGCATTTCGTCGCTTTGCGTGTTCAGCTTCAGGTAGGCATTCATCCCCGGCTTCAGCAGTTCGTCCGGGTTGTTAACCTGCATACGCACCTGCACGGTACGGGTGGTTTGATCGACGCTGGGCAAAATGGACCATTTCTGGATCGGGAAGGTTTTATCGGGATAGGCCGGGATCGCCACCCTGAACTGCGTCGAATCCTTCAGCAGCCAGGCCGTAGATTCCGGTACAGCGGCGCTGATCCACACCGGATCCATACCCTGTATCTGCGCCACGACGTTATCTTTGGCGATGTTCATTCCGCTTTTCAGACTAAAGGCGGTGAGCACACCGTCAATCGGCGCGTTGAGAGTAAAGCGCGTTTGTACCCGGCGGGTCGTGCGCATCCGCTGGATGTCCGACTCCGGCATCCCCGCCAGACGCAGCCGTTCCAGCACGCCCTCCAGCTGGGTTGCCGTACCGCCGGAGCTGACCAGCAGCAGATATTCGCTCTGCGCCTCCACCCACGATGGAATCGTCACTTCCACCAGCGGCGTGCCTTTGCGTACCTTGTCACCGACCGTAAGCGGATACACCTTCTCGATAAAGCCTTCGGCGCGCGCTTGCACAATAACGAACTGGTATTCGTTATAGCTGACGTTCGCCGGCAGCGTCTGGCTGTAGGTCAGACGCCCTTTCGTCACCGGCGCGGTACGCATGCCCAGATTGTGCACCTGAGTGGGATCGATACGTACGCCATTCGTGGAAGTCTCACCCCCTTCATCGGCGTACTTGGCCACCAGGTCCATATCCATAAACGGCGATTTGCCCGGTTTATCGAAACGCACATCGGGCTTCATCGGATCGTACCAGTAGAGCACTTTACGCTCGGCTGGCTCGGCCTTAACCTGCGCGTCAGGGGCCGTCAGGCGGCTTATCGCCGCCGTTGCCAGCCCGCCAATCAGCAGACTACAGACGATCGCCGCGCTATATTTTAATTGAGTTTTTGTCATGGCCATCAGCGCGTTTTAATATCCTGAAGAAGGGAGATATTCCCCTGCTGGACGAAGCTGAAATCCACGCGGCTGCCCTCTTTGAGCTGCTCAATCGCTGGCGTCGGTTCGCTGTAGGTAAAACGCATGGTCATCGCAGGCCAGTTAACTTCCGCGATCGCCTCATGTTCAATGGTGATTTTCTTCGCCTGGGTATCAATCAACTTCACGATGCCGGTGCCTTTAATCACCGCCGGTTTCGCGCTCATATCCATCATTTGCCCATGCCCGTCATGCTGCATTTCCGCCGCCTGAACATTCATCGCCATGACCATAAAAATACCGCCGAGCAGAGTAGTAAATTGACGCATTATTGAAGACTCCTGAATAAGGGTTAGGCTTTCCAACCGCCGCCAAGGGCGGTGAATAAATTGATTTCGTTGACCTGTTGGGAATAAATCAAATCGAGAATGGCCTGCTGCGTGGCGAATATTGAACGCTCGGCATCGAGCACTTCGATATAGCTCACCGCACCGCTGGCATATAACGCGCGCGCGCGTTGTAAGGTAATTTGCAGCGACGCTAAATAACGCTGCTGGGCCACGAATTGCCCCTGAAGGCTGTCGCGCAGCGAGAGCGCGTCCGCCACCTCTTTAAAGGCCACCTGAATCTTCTGCTCGTAGGTCACCACCGCCTGACGCTGCTTCACGCTTGCCAGCGCCAGATTGGCTTCATTACGCCCGGCGTTGAAAATCGGCAGGTCAACCTTCGGCACAAAGCTCCACATGCCGCTCGCCGCGTTAAACAGGCTGGAGAGCGCCGAGCTGCTGGTCGAGACGCCGCTGGTCAGGGTGATGGAAGGGAAGAACGCCGCGCGGGCGACGCCGATATTGGCGTCCGCGGCACGCAGTTGGTGCTCGGCCTCCATAATATCCGGGCGCTGTAGCAGAATGGTCGACGGTAGATTGGCCGGCAGCGGTAGCGGGTTCAGCGCGTCACTCTGCACGCTGTCGCTCAGCGGCGTGCTGTAGGTCCCCAGCAGCTGCTGCAATAAATGGTTAGCCTGCGCCAGCTCGCCTTCGCGTTTAGCGATATCGGCGCGGGTGCTTTCAATCACGCCGCGCGCCTGCTCCAGAGCCAGCACGTTGGTGCTGCCGGTCACCAGCTGTTGCTCTACGAAGCCGTAAGACCGCTGATAATTTCGCAGCGTCTCTTTGGCAATGGCCAACTGCGCGGCCAGGCGGCGCTGATTAAAATAGGCCTGCGAAACGTTGGTCACCACCACAATCTGCGCGGCGCGCTGGGCCGCCTGGCTGGCGAATACGTTCTGCCTGTCGGCTTCGCTCATGTTTTTCAGCTTGCCGAAAAAGTCCAGCTCGTAGCTCAGGTTCAGCCCTACGTCATAGCTTTTATCCGTGGCGTCGCGGCCCTGCAGGTCGCCTTTATAGCTCGCGCTGGAGGCGCTATCCAACTGAGGATAGCGCCCGGCATCGGTCACGTTGTACTGTGCACGCGCGGCTTCAACGTTGAGCATCGCCATACGCAGATCGCGGTTGTTACGGAGCGCAACGTCGATTAACCGCTTTGCCTGCGGGTCGACAAAAAAGGTTTGCCAGCCGGTCTCCTGCCAGCTGCCGCCGGTCGCCACCAGCGTGCCCGCAGACAGCGAAAATTGTTGGGGAACGATATTTTCGGGCTGCTGGTAATCCGGTGCCAGCGAGGTACATCCGGCCAGCATAAACGCCATCAGCAGCGCTAAAGGTTTTGCTTTCAACATGTCACGTCCTGTTTGGCCGAATCAGAGGGGCTGGCCTGGTGACTACCTTACGGGAGTGACTCTGTTGGTAACCTGACAGGATAATGACAAAGTTGTCATTTAAGGCAGGGGATAACGTGATCCGCCCGGCGAAATTCCGCGCGGAAAAGATGAATCGGTTTTTACGAACTTTAAAAAAGAGAATATCGGCGGTGAGAAATTAACCGCGATCACATTTAATCCATAATATGCCAGAACGCTCACAAATTAATGGCCGGATTAAGGGTCAGCGCTACTTGCCGAAAAACAGCAATATCAACATTTTCACCGGGTTATATTTTACCGCTAATATTTACGTTTATTTTCCCTGTGAGATGGCCCGCATAACGACGCGATATTGACCGGTTAACCATAATAGAACGTTGTTTCATACAAATAGCACTCCTATCATCGTTTCGTTTTCCTTTTCACCAATCCTTACCTCTGTTCAGGGATGAAAATAATACCTATCGCAAAACCGGAGTCTCTCTATGAAATTCAGAACAAAAGCGCTTGGTTTAGCCTTGTTATGTGCCCTTTCACAAAATGCCTTCAGCGAACAGCTCGACGTCTGGATACGTGCCAGCAATGATTCAAAAGTGATTTATCAAAAGCTCGCCGACCAGTTCCAGAAAGAGACCGGGATTTCCATCAAGTACTTCAACGCCGTGACCGACTTTGACCAGCGTCTGGCGCGCGCGGCAACCGGCAACGCGCTGCCGGACGTGGTCTTCAACGACGCGATTATCGTGGGTCAGATGGTGCAACTGGGGATTGTCGATGAAATTAAACCGAGCGAGCTGAAAGGCGGCGGCGATATTTACGACGCGGCCTGGAAATCGGCTCAGCAGCCGGACGGTAAATACTACGGCGTTCCCACTTCAGCGCACACCTACGCGCTGTTTATTCGCCAGGACTGGCTCAACAAGCTTAACCTGAAAGCGCCCAGCAACTGGGATGAGCTGAAAAAAGTGGCTCAGGCTTTTACTCACGACGACCCGGACGGCAACGGTAAAAACGATACCTACGGTTTCACCATGCCGCTGGCCACCACCCGCGGCTATGCCAGCTCATTCTCTTCCTCGTATCTCTGGCAGTCGGGCGCGAACTATTTAGTCGCCACCCAACCGGGGAAATTTAAAGCCGCGCTCGACAGCAAAGAGATGGTCACCGCCATGGAATTTATGCGCGGCATGGTGTGCGAGGGGCTGGCGCAGCCGGGCGCAATCAACCACACTACCGCCGATGCCAACACCGCGTTCCGTTCCGGACAAACCGGCATGTATTCCTCCGGGCCGTACCATATTGCGCTGTTTGATAAAGATCCGGGTAAAGAAACCTACACCGTGGTACCGCCACCGGCAGGCCCTGGCGGCGCGATCTCCATGGCGGAAGGGACCACCGCGTTCCTGATGAAAACCAGCCAGCGCAAAGCGGCGGCGAAGAAATTCCTTGAGTTTCTGATCTCGCCGGAAGGCCAGAAGATCGGTATGGCAACCGACAGCACCTCAATGCCGATCGTCCGCCTGCCGGTAAACAAAACGCTGAATATCAAAGATTATCATGACGATCCACGTTGGGAAGTGTTCGCCGACACTTACGCGAAGAACGGTCGTTACATGCCGCAGATCCCCAACTGGATCCCGGTACGGCAAATTACCGCCGATGGCTTTAACAAAATTTACGCCAGCTGCGATGGTGATATTCCAGCGATGCTCAAAGAGATCAACGGCAAGGTTAACGCGGAGCTGAAGCGGCAAAACGCGTGGGCGGAGTAACCCCGACAAGGCGTATTTCGCTCGTGGTTCTTCCGTCATCCCCCACTCCTCATTAGAATGGCCCCATCACACAGCGGCGACGGAGGGCGCGTGAAAATTCTGGTGGTGGAAGACGAGGTCAAAACCGGGGAGTACCTGTGTAAGGGGCTGACGGAAGCGGGATTTGTGGTGGATCGCGCCGACAACGGCCTCAACGGTTATCACCTGGCGATGACCGGCGATTACGATCTGCTGGTGCTGGATATCATGCTGCCGGACGTCAACGGCTGGGACATCGTGCGCATGCTGCGCTCCGCTGGCAAAGGTATGCCGATCCTGCTGCTGACCGCGCTGGGCACCATTGAGCACCGGGTGAAAGGGCTGGAGCTGGGCGCCGACGATTATCTGGTGAAACCGTTCGCTTTCGCTGAGCTGCTGGCGCGCGTGCGTACCCTGCTGCGTCGTGGCGCGGCAACGATCGTCGAGAGCCAGTTTCAGATGGCCGATCTCACGCTCGATCTGGTTTCGCGTAAAGTCACCTGCGGCAACACGCGCATCACTTTGACCAGTAAGGAATTTACCCTGCTGGAATTTTTCCTGCGCCACCCGGGAGAAGTGCTGCCGCGCTCGCTGATCGCTTCGCAGGTGTGGGATATGAATTTCGACAGCGATACCAACGTGATCGACGTCGCCGTCAAACGCCTGCGCGCCAGAATTGATAACGACTTTACGCCCAGGCTGATTCATACCGTGCGTGGCGTCGGCTACGTGCTTGAGGTTCGCGATGAAGGCTAGCCTGCGTCGCCCGTTCTCGCTGGCGACCCGCCTGACCTTTTTTATCAGCCTGGCGACGATCGTCGCTTTTGCCGCCTTTACCGGCATTATGCTGCACTCGGTGGAAAAACATTTCGCCGAGCAGGACGTGAGCGACCTGAAACAGGTCAACGCCACGCTCAACGCGCTGCTGACCGCGCCGGAAACCTCAGAGGCGGAAAAAATGGCCAATATCGGCAGCGTGCTGGCGGGCTACCGTAATACCGCCGTACTGGTGAGTACTCGCGATAACCCACAGCTTTACCGCTCCCCAGGCGGGCCGGATTTGTCGCCGATTCTCTCCAGTTCACATTTCTCCGATGAGCTTAAGAGCGAACAGATGTTTCGCTGGACCGGCAGCGGCATGCGTCAGATGGCAGAGCACGGCGGCGACGCCAGCCATGCCACCACTTATCGGGTGATTGCGTCTACGGTCCGCGCGCACGACCAGACCTACACGCTGCTGACCGCGCTGTCGATCGACTTCCACCTTCACTATCTCGATGAACTGAAGCGCAATCTGATGATGATCGCGACCGTCATCAGCCTGCTGATTATCGTGATCGTGCTGATCGCCGTGCGTAAAGGCCACCAGCCGCTGCGCGACGTGAGTATGGCGATCAAAAACATCACCTCGGAAAATCTCGACGTGCGGCTGGGTCCCAACCGCGTACCGATCGAGCTGGAACAGCTGGTGATCTCGTTTAACCAGATGATCGGCCGGATCGAGGACGTGTTCCGCCGCCAGGCCAATTTCTCCGCCGATATCGCCCACGAGATGCGCACACCGATCACCAATCTGGTCACCCAGACCGAGATCGCGTTAAGCCAGCCCCGTACGGTGAAAGAGCTGGAAGATGTGCTCTACTCCAGCCTGGAAGAGTACAACCGGATGGCGAAAATGGTCAGCGATATGCTGTTTCTGGCGCAGGCTGATGAAAACCTGCTGATCCCCGAGCGCGTGCCGCTGGATCTGCAAAGCGAAACGCTCAAAGTGTTCGAGTTCTTTGAAGCATGGGCCGAAGAACGCGAAGTGAAGCTCTATTTCGTGGGGCAGTCTTCGCTGATATCAGGCGACCCGCTGATGATTCGCCGGGCGATCAACAACCTGTTATCCAACGCGATCCGCTATACCCCGCGAGGGATGTCGGTCACCGTGCAGGTTGGCGAGATTGACGAACGCGTGGAGTATCGCGTTGAGAATCCGGGTACGCCTATCGCGGCGGAGCACCTGCCACGCCTGTTCGATCGTTTCTATCGGGTCGATCCGTCACGGCAGCGTAAAGGTGAAAACAGCGGGATCGGGCTGGCGATCGTGAAGTCGATCGTGCGGGCGCATGGCGGGAAAATCAGCGTGACATCTGACTCCGTTGCCACGCGCTTTATCATTGAGCTACCGCGGCTTTAGTCGCGGAGCCAGTGCAGCTTCTTGCCGAAGCCCAGGGTGTTGTCGGTAAACTTCAGCTCGTCGAGACGAATCTCCCACACCGGAGCGGGAAGCATGCGGGCTACCGGAAAACGGCGGACATACAGCGCGCGCTTTTCATCGGCCTCTTCACCTTCCAGCAGACGGATCTCGCCTTTGAACTGCACGCCGCGAATCAGCGCCACCGTTTTGGGCTGGCCGTTTACCGTTCCCGCCACCGGAGCCTGCTTGCCGGTCATCTGCCCGTGGCGCGTGGACTCTTCGCTTAACAGGTAGAACGCCACGCGCTGCGGGTCATACACGTAGAACGCGTTGGCGCACCACAGCTCGCCTTCACTCGCCACGCACCAACCAACAACGTGTTGCTTCGCCAGCCAGCGGCTAATGGTTGCCAGGGTTTCCATCTGTTCTCTCCGTTATGCTATGGTGCGTGCACCTACACAGACAGGTTGGCACACGTGCGTTGGTTTCTTTATCTCGTCCGTACTGAGGACGACAAATTGTACACCGGTATCACCACCGATGTTGAACGGCGATTTCACCAGCATCAGAGCGGTAAAGGGGCGAAAGCGCTACGCGGCAAAGGTGCGCTACAGCTAGCATTTTCTGGTGAGGTCGGCGAGCACTCGCTGGCGCTACGCCTGGAGTACCGCATTAAGCAGCTAACGAAGCGCCAGAAAGAGCGCCTCGTCGCAGGTGACGGTTCATTTGAAACGTTACGGGACAGCCTTAAACACGATTAAAGTGGTCGGAATACTCCACCAGACCGTGTACGCCGTTTAACGCATCGTCAGCCAGACGATGGACCATAAACGCCTCTTCGGTGCCCGGCCAGCGACAGCGCAGATCGTATTGTGCCGCGCGCTCGAAGCCGAAACGCCCATACAGCGCCGGTTCGCCCAGCGTGACAACCGCCGCATAGCCAAACTCGTTCAGCGAATCCAGACCTTCGTAAACCATCTGACGGGCTAACCCCTGACCGCGGTACGCTTCATTGACCGCCAGCGGCGCCAGGCCTACCCACTGTAGCTCTTCACCTTCGATGCTCACCGGGCTAAATGCCACATAGCCCACAACGTGGCCTTCATCGTCAGTGGCCACCAAGCCGAGCGTAATCAGGCCGTCTTCACGCAGCTCGCGCACCAGATTGGCTTCGCTATCACGGTTGAAGGTCCGACGCAGCAGCGCGTCAATGCCCGGGGCATCAATTCCAATTTCTACTCGAATCAGCATGGCTCACCTACCGATGTATGTTTGGTTTCTGATGGTGATTTTAGGCCAGCCTCAACGAAATCAGCCAGCTGCATCAGCATCACGCGCAGCGCTTTTGGCATCTGCTCAAGCTCGATGGCATCCATCAGATTTTTGACATAGAGACCCAGCTCCGTATCCCCTTCAATCACCAGTCGACGCTGGAAGAAGAGGGTATCCGGGTCCTGTTTGCGCGCAGCGATCATCAGCAGGTCGCTGGCGTCCGCGCTGAAGCTCACGTCGGCCTGGGCCGCGTCGCTCACAATAAGCCGTTCATTCTCAACGGAAGTGAACCACTTCAGGCCTATGTCGCGCACCTCAATGCTCAACCAGCGGCCTTCCAGAAAATCCAGTTCGCCGTCATTCAGCGCCTGACGGAACTGCCAGCTTAATACCTGCTGCAACACCTGGCGTTTAAGGGCGAACGGCGTCAATTTTACCGGAACGCTCATTAAACTCGGAGCAACATGAACCAGACGTGAACGCAGTTTATCCAACACAAGCTTTACTCCCTGAATGCAATAGTTCCGTTATTTTGCCATATCAGATAAACGACATAGCGGCGTAAATCAACAATTATGTCGTGAGGACGAGGGATTATTGGCGCAATCAATGCGCTTTTGTCTGCCTCAAATCAAAAATGATTAGCGTTAGGTTAACTAAAATTCCCATTCATTAACAATAATGCGCCCTGCTGGGCCGCTAACTCAGGAAGAATTATGGAGTTGCTCTGCCCTGCCGGAAACCTCCCGGCGCTTAAGGCGGCTATCGAAAACGGTGCCGATGCGGTGTATATCGGGCTGAAGGACGATACCAATGCCCGCCACTTCGCTGGCCTGAACTTTACCGAAAAGAAACTGCAGGAAGCCGTGAGCTTCGTGCATCAGCATGGCCGTAAGCTGCATATCGCGATTAACACCTTTGCTCACCCGGACGGCTACGTACGCTGGCAGCGTGCCGTGGACATGGCCGCGCAGCTGGGCGCCGACGCGCTGATTCTCGCCGACCTCGCGATGCTTGAGTATGCCGCAGAACGTTATCCGCATATTGAGCGCCATGTCTCCGTTCAGGCATCCGCAACCAACGAAGAGGCGATTAATTTTTACCATCACAACTTTGACGTCGCCCGCGTGGTCCTGCCGCGCGTGCTTTCTATTCATCAGGTGAAACAATTAGCCCGCGTCACGCCGGTGCCGCTGGAAGTGTTCGCCTTTGGTAGCCTGTGCATTATGGCTGAAGGCCGCTGCTATCTCTCTTCTTACCTGACCGGCGAGTCGCCGAATACCGTGGGCGCCTGCTCACCGGCACGCTACGTGCGCTGGCAGCAAACGCCACAGGGGCTGGAATCTCGCCTTAACGAAGTGCTGATCGACCGCTACCAGGACGGTGAAAATGCGGGCTACCCGACGCTGTGTAAAGGCCGCTATATGGTCGACGGCGAGCGCTATCACGCGCTGGAAGAACCCACCAGCCTCAATACGCTGGAGCTGTTGCCGGAACTGCTGGCGGCGAACATCGCCTCCGTAAAAATCGAAGGCCGTCAGCGTAGCCCGGCGTACGTCAGCCAGGTGGCGAAAGTCTGGCGTCAGGCTATCGACCGCTGCATGGCTGACCCGCAAAACTTCGTCCCGCAGGCCGCGTGGATGGACACTCTCGGTTCGATGTCCGAAGGCACCCAAACCACCCTCGGCGCGTATCACCGTAAATGGCAGTAGGAATTCCCATGAAATATTCATTAGGGCCAGTGCTTTACTACTGGCCAAAAGAGACGCTGGAAGATTTCTACCAGCAGGCCGCCACCAGCAGCGCCGACACCGTTTATCTGGGCGAAGCGGTGTGCAGCAAACGTCGCGCGACCAAAGTCGGCGATTGGCTGGATATGGCGAAAACGCTGGCCGCAAGCGGCAAGCAGGTGGTGCTCTCCACCCTCGCGCTGGTGCAGGCGTCATCCGAGCTGGGTGAGCTCAAGCGTTACGTTGAGAACGGTGATTTTCTGGTGGAAGCCAGCGATCTTGGCGTCGTGAACCTATGCGCCGAGCGTAAGCTGCCGTTCGTGGCTGGCCATGCGCTGAACTGCTATAACGCCGTGACGCTGCGCCTGCTGCAAAAGCAGGGCATGATGCGCTGGTGTATGCCGGTGGAGCTGTCCCGCGACTGGCTGGTCAATCTGCTCAACCAGTGTGAAGAGTTGGGTATCCGCGATAAGTTTGAAGTCGAGGTGCTGAGCTACGGCCATCTGCCGCTGGCTTACTCCGCCCGCTGCTTTACCGCGCGCTCGGAAGACAAGCCAAAAGACGAATGCGAAACCTGCTGCATCAAATACCCGAACGGGCGCAGCATGCTGTCACAGGAGAATCAGCAGGTGTTCGTGCTCAACGGCATTCAGACCATGAGTGGCTACGTTTACAACCTTGGCAACGAGCTAACGTCCATGCACGGACTGGTGGATATGGTACGTCTGTCGCCGATGGGTAACGAGACGTTTGCCATGCTCGACGCCTTCCGCGCCAACGAGAATGGCGGCGCACCGCTGCCGTTAACCGCCAACAGCGATTGTAACGGCTACTGGAAACGTCTGGCCGGGCTGGAATTGCAGGCCTGATAAAACCGCTCACTTTGTTAACAACAGTAGTCAGATTTTAATGCATTATTAAAGATGCAGCTTTTCTGGCCGGGTGCGCCCGGTTGGAACAAGACCTTCAATCTGATGACTATGCTGTAGCAAAGTGAGCCTTTATGACTGACAAAACCGTTGCCTTCTCGGTGCTCGATCTGGCGCCGATTCCCCAGGGTTTCTCCGCGCGAGAAGCCTTCTCCCATTCGCTCGATCTCGCCCAGCTCGCTGAAAAGCGCGGCTATCATCGCTATTGGCTGGCCGAACACCACAATATGGTGGGCATCGCCAGTGCGGCGACCTCGGTGCTGATTGGCTATCTGGCCGCCAACACCACCACTCTGCACCTCGGCTCCGGCGGCGTGATGTTGCCTAACCATTCGCCGCTGGTGATTGCCGAGCAGTTCGGCACGCTCAATACGCTGTATCCGGGACGTATCGATCTCGGCCTTGGCCGCGCGCCGGGCAGCGATCAACCGACGATGCGCGCGCTGCGCCGTCATATGAGCGGCGATATCGATAATTTCCCGCGCGACGTCGCGGAACTGGTGGACTGGTTTGACGCGGTCGATCCTGACCCGCAGGTGCGCCCGGTACCGGGCTACGGCGAGAAGATCCCGGTGTGGCTGCTCGGTTCCAGCCTGTACGGCGCACAGCTTGCTGCCCAGCTTGGCCTGCCGTTCGCCTTCGCCTCACACTTCGCCCCGGATATGCTGTTCCAGGCGCTGCATCTCTACCGCACGAACTTCAAGCCGTCGGCGCGGCTGGAGAAACCGTACGCAATGGTGTGCATCAACATTATTGCCGCCGACAGTAACCGCGACGCGGAATTCCTCTTCACCTCCATGCAGCAGGCATTCACCAGGCTGCGTCGCGGGGAGACCGGACAGTTGCCAGCGCCGATTCAGCAGATGGAACATTTCTGGTCACCGTCGGAGAAATACGGCGTCGACCAGGCGTTACGGATGTCACTGGTGGGCGATAAGGCGAAGGTGCGCCACGGGCTGGAGTCCATTCTGCGCGAAACGCAGGCGGATGAGATTATGGTCAACGGGCAGATTTTCGATCATCAGGCGCGACTGCATTCGTTTGACCTGGCGATGGATGTGAAGCAGGAATTGTTGGGGTAGTGCGTTTTTTGCCGGATGGCGGCTATGCCTTATCCGGCCTACATCAGAATGTAGGCCCGGTAAGCGTAGCGCCACCGGGCAAATGCCTTACTGATAAACCGGCAATATATTAAAGCTCGACAGCACATGCACCAGCGCGTTACCCACGCCAAACACCAGAATCAGCGCAATCATCGGCTTTCCACCCCAGACGCGGAATTTCGGGCTGCCAAAACGTTTACGGGATTTACGTGCCAGCAACGCCGGAACAATCGCCGCCCAGATCGTTGCCGCCAGACCTGCATAGCCGATGGCGTACAGAAAACCGTTCGGCCACAGCAGGCCACCGATAATCGGCGGCAGGAAGGTCAGTAGCGCGGTCTTGAAACGCCCCAGTGCGGAATCATCGAAGCCGAACAGGTCCGCCAGGTAGTCGAACAGACCCAGCGTTACGCCGAGGAAGGAGCTAGCCACCGCAAAGTTAGAGAACACCACCAGCAACAGATCCAGACCACGGCTGTTCAGTACGCCGCTTAACGCCTGCACCAGCACATCAATGTTACCGCCCTTCTGGGCAATGCCGATAAACTCTGGACGCGGGATGTTACCCATCGTCCCCAGCAGCCAAACGGTGTAGAGCACCAGCGCCAGCAGCGTACCGTACACCAGACACTTCACGATGGTGCGCGGATCTTTACCGTAATACTTCATCAGGCTCGGTACGTTACCGTGATAACCGAAGGAAGCCAGGCAGAACGGCAGCGTCATCAGCAGGTAAGGCGTATAGCTGGCGTGGCTTTCGGCAACGTTAAACAGCGTGGCGGGCGTCACGTGGCCTATCAGGCTACCGAAGGTCAGGAAGAAGGTAATCACCTTCGCGCCCAGTACGATGGCCGTCATGCGGCTCACCGCTTTAGTACTCAACCAGACAACAAACGCCACCAGCAGCGCGAAGCCAAAGCCTGCTGCTCGTGCCGGCACGTTCAGCGACATCTCGGCAAAGGTGTGGTGCAGAATCGAGCCGCTCGCCGAAATATAGGCGTAGGTCAGGATGTAGAGCACAAAGGCAATAGAGATGCCGTTTACCACGTTCCAGCCTTTGCCCAGCAGGTCTTTGGTGATGGTGTCAAAACTGGAGCCAATACGATAGTTCAGGTTCGCTTCAAGGATCATCAGCCCGGAGTGCAGCATGCAGAACCAGGTGAACACCAGCGCCGCCATCGACCAGAAGAACCACGCACCGGACATGACCACCGGCAGGGAGAACATTCCCGCGCCAATGATGGTGCCGCCGATGATCACCACGCCGCCAAGCAGCGAGGGTGACGTTTGGGTGGTGGTTAGTGTCGCCATACAGCCTTTTCTCCAGTGAATAATTTTGCTACTGCATTTTAATGTGTTGCACTGTACCAGTACACGAGTACAAAAGAAATAAAAAAAGCCCCAATCATGGCGATCGGGGCTGTATATTTTACTTTACGCTTCTAAGCCGTCTGGCTTATGCGTCACCGCCGAAACGGCGACGGCCTGCGGAGTCATCACGACGCGGCGCAGCATCATCACGGCGCGGGCCGCGGCTGCCTTCACGACGTTCGCCGCTGAAACGACGACCATCACCACGACCACCTTCACGACGCTCGCCACCGAAGCCACGGCCGCCTTCACGACGCTCACCACCGAAGCTACGACCACCTTCGCGACGTTCGCCGCCGAAGCTGCGACCGCTGCGCTCTGGGCGTGGCTGAGCATCACCGATCAGCTGCATGTTCATCGGTTTGTTCAGGATGCGGGTACGAGTAAAGTGCTGCAGTACTTCGCCCGGCATGCCTTTCGGCAGTTCGATGGTGGAGTGGGTACCGAACAGCTTGATATTACCGATGTAACGGCTGCTGATGTCGCCTTCGTTAGCAATCGCGCCCACGATATGACGAACTTCAACGCCGTCATCACGGCCCACTTCAATGCGGTACAGTTCCATATCGCCAACGTCACGACGTTCGCGCTTTGGACGATCTTCACGGTCGCCACGGTCACGCGGACCACGATCGTTGCGATCGCCACGACGCTCGAAGCGGTCATCACGGTCACGGAATTCACGTTTCGGACGCATCGGCGCATCTGGCGGAACGATCAGAGAACGTTCGCCCTGTGCCATTTTCAGCAGCGCAGCGGCCAGCGTTTCCATATCCAGCTCTTCGCCTTCTGCGGTCGGCTGAATTTTAGCCAGTAGGCCACGGTACAGATCCAGATCGCTGCTTTCCAGCTGCTGCTGTACTTTGGCAGCGAATTTTTCCAGACGGCGTTTGCCCAGCAGTTCTGCGTTCGGCAGTTCTACTTCCGGAATGGTCAGCTTCATGGTGCGTTCGATGTTACGCAGCAGGCGACGCTCGCGGTTCTCAACGAACAGCAGCGCACGGCCCGCACGGCCCGCACGACCGGTACGGCCGATACGGTGAACGTAAGATTCGGAGTCCATCGGGATGTCATAGTTCACAACCAGGCTGATACGTTCTACGTCCAGACCACGTGCAGCCACGTCGGTTGCAATCAGGATATCCAGACGACCGTCTTTCAGACGCTCCAGCGTCTGCTCACGCAGGGCCTGGTTCATGTCACCGTTCAGCGCAGCGCTGTTGTAGCCGTTGCGCTCCAGCGCTTCTGCCACTTCCAGGGTCGCGTTTTTGGTACGTACGAAGATAATCGCCGCATCAAAGTCTTCCGCTTCCAGGAAACGCACCAGCGCTTCGTTTTTGCGCATGCCGTACACAGACCAGTAGCTCTGGCTAATGTCCGGGCGAGTGGTGACGCTGGACTGAATACGCACTTCCTGCGGCTCTTTCATGAAGCGGCGGGTAATGCGACGAATCGCTTCCGGCATGGTGGCAGAGAACAGCGCGGTCTGATGACCTTCCGGAATCTGCGCCATGATGGTTTCAACGTCTTCGATAAAGCCCATGCGCAGCATTTCATCTGCTTCATCCAGCACCAGGCCGCTCAGCTTAGAGAGGTCCAGGGTGCCGCGCTTCAGGTGGTCCAGCAGACGACCCGGGGTACCGACAACGATTTGCGGCCCTTGACGCAGGGCGCGCAACTGCACGTCATAACGCTGGCCGCCGTACAGGGCAACCACGTTTACGCCGCGCATATGTTTAGAGAAATCCGTCATTGCTTCAGCGACCTGAACCGCCAGTTCGCGGGTCGGTGCCAGCACCAGAATCTGTGGTGCTTTCAGCTCAGGATCAAGATTGTTCAGCAGCGGCAGAGAGAACGCCGCAGTTTTACCGCTACCAGTCTGGGCCATGCCCAGCACGTCACGACCAGAAAGCAGGTGTGGGATACACTCAGCCTGGATCGGAGATGGTTTTTCGTAACCCAGATCGTTAAGGGCTTCAAGGATAGGAGCCTTCAGGCCCAGATCTGCAAAAGTGGTTTCGAATTCAGCCATGTAGTACAAGTGCCTCGATATTAATGGCGGCCAGTCTACATAACTCATCATGAAATTGATCTGCAATTTTCATTGAAAAGTGTGAACCGGCTCAAAGTAGGTGTATTAACGAACAACAACGCCCTCACCCGCGAAGGTGATGACAATCAAAAAAGATTACGGGCTGATGTAGTCGTCAGCTATTGCTGGTCCGATTCTGCCAGGTCATCTTGGTCCTGGCCCAGGAGCGATAATTCCAACAATGCGTATCGGTGCTCAACGTAGTTATGTACGTTGTTCGCAACCGCCAGTTTGAACAGTGCCGTAGCGCTGTCCCTGTCCCCAAGACTTAGGTAATACTTACCTAAATAGAAGTTGGTTTCACTGAGATGCTCAGCGAGCGAGGTGTTATCCGTTGCGTCCGCCTTCAGGCGCTCCATTAACGTTTTTTCGTCAATGTTGCCTAAGTAGAACTCGACAATGTTCCATCCCCATTGTTCTTTATCCGATTTCTCGAAGCGTTGCTTCAACGCATCTTTTGCCTGCTTCTCATCGAGCTTCTGCTCGGCAAGATAAAGCCACAGGCTGCGGAAAGGATCATTGGGATCGTCTTGATAAAACGCCAGCAGATCATCTTGCGCTAACTTCGCACGGCCACCGTAATAAAGCGCGATGCCGCGGTTCAAGTGCGCATAATTGTAAGTTGGATCAAGCTCAAGTACAGAATCAAACGCTTCATAGGCAGCATCAAAATTGCCTGCCTGCGTTAAATAAATGCCTAAGTAATTGAATACTTCAGGCATATCGGGTCGGATAGCCAGCGCTTGTGAAAAATCATTTCGCGCTAATGCCCTCAGACCGAGACTATCATACAACACTCCGCGCTCATATAAAAGCTGTGCGCGTTCGTCATCGGTTAAAGCCCGACTGGCAAGTATTTGTTCCATGCGTGCCAGGATTACTTCCTGCTGTAACGTCGGTTGCAATGGCACCGCGAGGACTTCACTTTTACGCCAGGCAGAGTTGCTACATCCTGCCAGCGTGAGTGCTGTCGCCACGAAACACCAGCGCAAAAAAGGCTTCATTTCCCACTCCCGAAGACAACAATTGGATGAACGTCCTGTCCCCCGCATGCAAACAAGGCATCCAGCCAGCGAAATGTGCCCTCCGCAAACGCGGAGGGCAAAAGGCAAACCTTACTCGCCTTGTTCCGCTGCCGGAGCTTCCGGTGCGGCGGCAGGCTGAGACTGCTCGGTTGCTTCTTTAATGCTCAGACGGATACGGCCCTGACGGTCAACTTCCAGGACCTTAACCGGTACTTCCTGGTTCATCTGCAGGTAGTCGGTCACTTTCTCAACGCGCTTGTCAGCGATCTGAGAGATGTGTACCAGACCTTCTTTACCGCCGCCGATGGCCACGAAGGCACCGAAGTCAACGATACGGGTTACTTTACCGTTGTAGATACGACCCACTTCGATTTCTGCGGTGATCTCTTCGATACGACGAATAGCGAATTTCGCTTTCTCGCCGTCGGTCGCTGCGATCTTCACGGTGCCGTCATCTTCGATTTCGATGGTGGTGCCGGTTTCTTCGGTCAGAGCACGGATAACAGAACCGCCTTTACCGATCACGTCTTTGATCTTGTCCGGATTGATCTTGATGGTGTGGATACGCGGAGCGAACTGAGAAATGTCGCCGCGCGGCGCGTTAATCGCCTGTTCCATCACGCCCAGGATGTGCAGACGCGCACCTTTAGCCTGGTTCAGAGCAACCTGCATGATCTCTTTGGTGATACCTTCAATTTTGATATCCATCTGCAGCGCAGAGATACCGTCGCGGGAACCCGCTACTTTGAAGTCCATATCGCCCAGGTGGTCTTCGTCGCCCAGGATGTCAGACAGCACAACATAGTTGTCGCCTTCTTTCACCAGACCCATCGCGATACCCGCAACGGCCGCTTTGATCGGCACGCCTGCGTCCATCAGCGCCAGGGAAGCGCCACATACGGAAGCCATGGAAGAAGAACCGTTAGATTCGGTGATTTCAGAAACCACACGCACGGTGTACGGGAATTTATCCAGTTCCGGCATCACTGCCAGCACGCCACGTTTCGCCAGGCGACCGTGACCAATCTCACGACGCTTCGGAGAACCGACCATACCGGTTTCACCTACGCAGTACGGAGGGAAGTTGTAGTGGAACAGGAAGTTGTCAGTACGCTCGCCCATCAGTTCGTCGAGGTTCTGCGCATCACGGGTGGTGCCCAGGGTCGCGGTAACCAGCGCCTGAGTTTCGCCACGGGTGAACAGTGCGGAACCGTGGGTACGCGGCAGCACGCCGGTACGCACGTCCAGACCACGGATCATGTCTTTTTCACGGCCATCGATACGCGGCTCGCCTGCCAGTACGCGGCTACGAACAACGTTTTTCTCGATAGCGTGCAGGATTTCGCCCAGTTCGTTAGCGTCCAGGGTTTCGTCTTCCGCCACCAGCGTCGCGATGGTTTCAGATTTGATCACGTCAACCTGAGCATAACGCTCTTGTTTGTCGGTGATGCGGTAAGCATCGCTCAGGCGAGATTCTGCCAGTGCGGCAACGCGCGCGTTCAGCGCTTCGTTGACGGCTTCTGGCTGCCAGTCCCAACGCGGTTTGCCGGCTTCTTTCGCCAGCTCGTTGATCGCCTGAATAACAACCTGCTGCTGTTCGTGACCGAATACGACAGCGCCCAGCATCTGGTCTTCGCTCAGCAGTTCAGCTTCGGATTCAACCATCAGTACGGCCGCTTCGGTACCGGCAACAACCAGGTCCAGCTTGCTTTCTTTCAGTTCGTCCTGAGTCGGGTTCAGTACGTACTGGTCATTGATATAACCAACACGCGCAGCACCGATCGGGCCGTTGAACGGAATACCGGACAGCGTCAGCGCAGCGGATGCGCCAATCATTGCCACGATATCCGGGTTAACCTGCGGGTTAACGGAAACGACGGTCGCGATAACCTGAACTTCGTTAACGAACCCTTCCGGGAACAGCGGGCGAACCGGGCGGTCAATCAGACGCGCGATCAGGGTTTCACCTTCGCTCGGACGGCCTTCACGACGGAAGAAGCTGCCCGGGATACGGCCAGCAGCGTAGGTACGCTCCTGATAGTTAACGGTCAGCGGGAAGAAGTCCTGGCCTGGTTTCGCTTTTTTCTGACCCACAACGGTAACGAATACCGCAGTGTCATCCATGCTAACCATCACAGCGGCAGTTGCCTGGCGCGCCATCATGCCGGTTTCCAGCGTAACGGTATGTTGGCCGTACTGGAACTTACGAACGATCGGATTAAGCAAAATTCTATCCTTTCTTAATGAGTGGCGGCACACCCTTTGGCGTGCCGACCGATGAAACCGATCTTCTTTGCATCCTCGCGACTAATGACAACCCTAACCCGACGCCGGGTAAAGCCTCTCATTAGCCGCGCGAACCTCTGCAACGAAGAATATGTACAACAACAATACATTATACCCGTTATCTTTCAAAATACTGCTGTGTTGGTAATTTCAGCTCAATTTTGTCTCAACAAGATGCAGACAAGCAGGATTACCAGAACGCCAGGCAGCGTCTTGCGGGCATACTTTCTTATAAATAACGGTCGTCCGGTGGAAAAAAGGGGCCATAAAGGCCCCTCTTTCTGAAACTCGCTAGAATTAGCGACGCAGACCCAGACGCTCGATCAGCGCGGTGTAGCGTGCAACATCTTTACGTTTCAGGTAGTCGAGCAGTTTACGACGCTGAGAAACCATGCGCAGCAGACCACGACGGCTGTGGTGATCTTTTTTGTGCTCTGCAAAGTGACCCTGCAGGTGGTTGATCTGTGCAGTCAGCAGTGCAACCTGAACTTCAGTGGAACCGCTGTCGTTCGCGCCACGACCGAACTCAGAAACGATTTGTGCTTTAGCTTCAACGCTTAGAGACATTTTGAACTCCAAATTTAAAAGAAAGAAAGGGTGCCGATCTCTAATTCAGCAGCCCTGAGATAACGCTTGCCAATTGTTAAACAATTAAGCAGACGTTAAGCCGCGATATTCTACTCGCAGCGCCCGGTTATCGCAAGCCACAGAACCTGGCTTACTCGGAGTATTCGACCACCAGACGGCGTGGAGCCACGCGGCCTTCGTCATCGATTTCGCCCATACCGAGGAATTTGCCTTCATCACCTTCCGTCACGCGCACCAGACCTTCCAGCGGTGCGCCAGACGTCCGTACCGGGTTACCATTTTTAAAGTAAACCGCTGACGTTACAGGGATATTCACCACCGGATAGTCCGAAGCAGGACTGTCCATCGGCATCAATAACGGATCGAGTAATTCCGCCGCCGGAATGCCCTGCTGCTCGGCCTGTTCAACCAGCTCGCGCAGATGCTCCAGCGTGACCATACGCTCGACCGGGTATTTGCTGACCGCCAGGCGACGCAGGAAAATCACATGCGCACCACAGCCCAGCTTCTCGCCCAGATCGTCAATGATGGTACGAATATAGGTGCCTTTGGAGCAGTGAATTTCCAGCTCCAGTTCGTTACCTTCGTGGCGAATAAACAGCAGTTCGTAGACGGTAATCGGGCGCGCTTCACGCGGCACGTCAATGCCCTGACGCGCATATTCGTACAGCTTTTTCCCCTGATACTTCAGCGCAGAGTACATGGACGGCACCTGCTGGGTGTCGCCACGGAAGCTCTCAAGCGCCTCTGCTAACTGCGCATCGCTGAAAGTCACCGGACGCTCTTCAACGATCTGCCCGTCTGCATCCGACGTATCGGTGCGCTGGCCTAAGCGAGCAATCACGCGATAGCGTTTGTCGGAGTCCAGCAGATACTGAGAAAACTTGGTCGCTTCACCGAGGCAAATCGGCAGCATACCGGTCGCCAGCGGATCCAACGCGCCGGTATGCCCGGCACGATTGGCATTATAGATACGCTTCACTTTCTGCAGTACATCATTACTGGATGCGCCCTGCGGCTTATCCAGCAACAGCACGCCGTGGATATCACGGCCGCGACGACGAGGACGACTCATCAGTCCTCCTTGCTGTCGTCCGGGTTCACACGACGTTCTTCGTCATGCTTTACCACGTTGGTCACCAGGTTAGACATGCGCATCCCTTCAACCAGCGAATCGTCGTAGAAGAAAGTCAGTTCCGGCACGATACGCAGGCGCATGGCTTTACCCAGCAGCGAACGGATAAAACCAGAGGCTTCCTGCAACGCTTTGATACCGGCTTTTACCGCCGCTTCATCTTTGTCGTTCAGGAAGGTCACAAACACTTTGGCATAGGCCAGGTCGCGGGACATTTCGACACCGGAAACGGTGGTCATCATGCCGAGACGCGGATCTTTAATTTCGCGCTGCAGGATGATTGCGATCTCTTTTTGCATCTCCTGAGCCACGCGCTGCGGGCGACCAAATTCTTTCGCCATAATAAATTCTCCAGACAAAAAAGGGGCTTATCAGCCCCTTTTTGAAATTAATACGGTATTCAGGCTGTAGGCCTGATAAGCGCTAGCGCCATCAGGCATAACATTGCAGGATGGCGGCGTAAACGCCCTATCCGGCCTACACCCAACCAACCTTAAGCGATGGTACGTTGGATCTCGATGATTTCGAACACTTCGATCATATCGCCAACGCGAACATCGTTGTAGTTCTTCACGCCGATACCACATTCCATGCCGTTACGGACTTCGTTAACGTCATCTTTAAAGCGACGCAGGGATTCCAGCTCGCCTTCGTAGATAACCACGTTGTCACGCAGAACGCGGATCGGGTTGTGACGCTTGATGGTACCTTCGGTAACCATACAGCCCGCGACCGCACCGAATTTCGGTGATTTGAACACGTCACGCACTTCAGCCAGACCGATGATCTGCTGTTTCAGCTCCGGAGACAGCATGCCGCTCATTGCCGCTTTCACTTCGTCGATCAGGTTATAGATGACGGAGTAGTAACGCAGATCCAGGCTTTCAGACTCGATCACTTTACGCGCAGAGGCGTCAGCACGAACGTTGAAGCCAACCAGAATCGCGTTGGATGCAGCAGCCAGGGTCGCGTCGGTTTCGGTGATACCACCTACGCCAGAACCGATGATCTTCACTTTCACTTCGTCGGTAGACAGTTTCAGCAAGGAGTCGGAAATCGCTTCCACAGAACCCTGTACGTCGGCCTTCAGTACGATGTTCACTTCGTGAACTTCGCCTTCGGTCATGTTGGCGAACATGTTCTCGAGTTTAGATTTCTGCTGACGAGCCAGTTTAACTTCACGGAATTTACCCTGACGGTACAGAGCAACTTCACGCGCTTTCTTCTCGTCACGAACGACGGTCACTTCGTCACCGGCAGCCGGAACACCGGACAGGCCGAGGATTTCCACCGGAATGGACGGACCCGCTTCCAGTACTTCCTGACTCAGCTCGTTACGCATCGCACGAACGCGGCCATATTCGAAGCCACACAGAACGATGTCGCCCTTGTGCAGAGTACCTTCACGAACCAGAACGGTTGCAACCGGGCCACGACCTTTATCCAGGAAGGATTCGATCACCGCGCCGCTTGCCATGCCATTGCGTACCGCTTTCAGTTCGAGAACTTCAGCCTGCAGCAGGATAGCGTCCAGCAGTTCGTCAATACCGGTACCCGCTTTGGCGGATACGTGAACGAACTGGCTCTCACCGCCCCACTCTTCCGGCAGGATGCCGTACTGGGACAGTTCGTTTTTAACGCGATCCGGATCCGCTTCTGGCTTATCGATTTTGTTGACTGCAACCACCACCGGCACACCCGCCGCTTTCGCGTGCTGGATTGCTTCGATAGTCTGCGGCATCACGCCATCGTCAGCTGCGACAACCAGAACAACGATATCCGTTGCCTGCGCACCACGAGCACGCATTGAGGTAAACGCGGCGTGACCCGGGGTGTCGAGGAAGGTGATCATACCGTTGTCGGTTTCAACGTGGTATGCACCGATGTGCTGGGTAATGCCGCCCGCTTCGCCAGAGGCCACTTTCGTGGAACGAATGTAGTCCAGCAGAGAGGTTTTACCGTGGTCAACGTGACCCATGATGGTCACAACCGGTGCGCGCGGTTCAGCCGCAGCGCCGGTGTCACGGTCGCTCATTACCGCTTCTTCCAGCTCGTTTTCACGACGCAGGATAACCTTGTGGCCCATCTCTTCGGCAACCAGCTGTGCGGTTTCCTGGTCGATGACCTGGTTAATGGTGGCCATGGCGCCCAGCTTCATCATCGCTTTGATGACCTGAGAGCCTTTAACCGCCATCTTGTTAGCCAGTTCGCCAACGGTGATGGTTTCGCCAATCACAACGTCACGGTTAACGGCCTGAGCCGGCTTCTGGAAGCCCTGCTGCAGTGTGGAACCTTTACGCTGCTTGCCGCCTTTACCCCCGCGAACAGCGGCGCGCGCTTCTTCACGATCGGCTTTGGATTCGGCGTGTTTGTTGCCTTTTTTCGCCGGACGCGCGGCTTTCGCATTGCGACCACGGCCACGGCCGCCTTCTACTTCACGGTCGTTTTCGTCTTCTGCCTGGCGAGCATGCTGAGAAGTGGTGACGTGATAGTCGCTGGTGTCCTCAGTCGGCTCAGCGGCATCCACACCGTTCTTCTCGTTTTCTTCTGCCATGCGGCGCGCTTCTTCCGCAACGCGACGGGCTTCTTCTTCAAGCTTGCGACGCGCTTCTTCTTCCGCTTTGCGCTTCAGCTCGGCAGCTTCATTTTCACGGCGGGCTTTTTCAGCCTGGGCGGTTTTGGTCATATCGTCGGTCTGTTGATTGCTCACTTTGTCTTTTTCCGCAGCTTCACGTTTCGCTTTATCAGCGGCTTCACGCTTAGCTTGTTCTGCGGCCTCACGTTCGGCTTTTTGTTGCGCCTCGCGTTTGGCAGCTTCTTCTGCCTCACGACGGGCTTGCTCTTCCGCTTCACGCTGCGCCTGCTCTTCCGCGGCCAGGCGTTCAGCCTCTTGCGGATCGCGTTTCACAAAGGTGCGTGTCTTGCGGACTTCGATTTGTACCGATTTGCTTTTTCCACCGGTACCTGGAATGTTGAGAGTACTGCGCGTTTTGCGCTGCAAAGTCAACTTATCCGGCGCAGAACCGTTTTCACGGTTCAGGTGCGCCAGTAAGGTTTGTTTCTCTTGTGCGGACACAGAGTCGTCAGCAGACTTCGGGATGCCAGCGTCAGCAAATTGCTGTACCAGGCGATCTACCGAGGTCTCAATCTCTGCGGCCAGCTTTTTTACGGTTACATCTGTCATGCTGTTCCTTCCTGCTACAGTTTATTACGCTTCGTCGCCGAACCAGCAAATGTTACGCGCAGCCATAATCAGCTCACCCGCTTTCTCGTCGGTTAATCCTTCGATATCAGACAGGTCGTCAACGCCTTGTTCAGCGAGATCTTCCAGCGTACAAACACCACGAGCGGCCAGTTTGAAAGCCAGTGCGCGATCCAACCCTTCCAGGTTCAGCAGATCGTCAGCCGGTTTGTTGTCACCGAGGCTTTCTTCCTGGGCTAGTGCCAGAGTGGTCAGGGCGTTTTTCGCGCGTTCACGCAGCGCCTCAACGGTCGCTTCGTCCAGACCATCAATTTCCAGCAGTTCTTTCATTGGCACATAGGCCAGTTCTTCGAGCGTGGAGAAGCCTTCTTCTACCAGAACGGTGGCGAACTCTTCATCAATATCAAGATATTTGGTGAAGGTATCGATAGCCGCGTGCGCTTCTGCCTGGTGCTTCGCCTGCAGGTCATCAACGGTCATCACGTTGAGTTCCCAACCGCTCAGCTGAGAAGCCAGACGGACGTTCTGACCGTTACGGCCAATCGCCTGCGCCAGGTTCCCTGCTTCTACCGCGATATCCATGGTGTGCTTGTCTTCATCAACCACGATGGATGCCACGTCAGCCGGCGCCATTGCGTTGATCACGAACTGCGCCGGGTTGTCGTCCCACAGCACGATATCGATACGCTCGCCGCCCAGTTCGGTCGAAACCGCCTGCACGCGCGCGCCGCGCATACCGACGCAAGCACCGACCGGGTCGATACGCTTGTCGTTGGTTTTGACCGCAATTTTGGCACGAGAGCCAGGATCGCGAGCAGCGGCTTTAATTTCGATAACTTCTTCACCGATTTCCGGCACTTCGATGCGGAACAGTTCGATCAGCATTTCCGGCTTGGAACGGGTGACGAACAGCTGCGCACCGCGCGCTTCAGGACGAACGGCGTACAGTACGCCGCGAATGCGGTCACCTGGGCGGAAGTTTTCACGCGGCAGCATGTCTTCACGCAGGATCACCGCTTCAGCGTTACCGGCCAGCCCTTCGGATTTCACTTCCAGAGAGATGTTGTCGCGGTTCACTTTCTTCACCACGCCAGTGATGATTTCGCCTTCCTGGTCGCGGAACTGATCGACAACCATCGCGCGTTCAGCTTCACGCACTTTCTGCACGATAACCTGTTTCGCCGTCTGCGTGGTGATACGGTCGAAGGTCACAGATTCGATCTGGTCTTCAACGTAGTCGCCCACGTTCAGGCTTTCATCTTCGAAACGTGCCGCTTCGAGGGTAATTTCTTTGGTTGGCTGGGTGACTTCTTCAACAATGACCCAGCGACGGAAAGTATCGAAGTCGCCGCTGCGGCGATCGATTTCAACGCGAACGTCGATTTCCTGTTCGTATTTTTTCTTTGTCGCCGTTGCCAGCGCACTTTCCAGCGCTTCGAAAATCTTCTCACGCGGCAGCGCTTTCTCGTTGGAGACGGCTTCAACAACAGCCAAAATTTCTTTGTTCATCGGGGCCTTTCACCTCAATCCAGACTGTTAAAAGTGGGGAACCAGGTTCGCCTTCTGGATGTTACTCAGCGCGAACACTTCATCTTTGCCTTCGACTGTCACAGTGATCATCTCACCGTCAACCGCTTTGATAATGCCCTGCCACTTACGACGGTTCTGTACCGCCATGCGCAGGACCAGCGTCACCTCTTCACCCAGGAAACGCACATAGTGTTCAGCGGTGAACATTGGACGGTCGAGGCCCGGAGAGGAAACTTCCAGGTTGTAAGCCACGGTAATCGGATCTTCAACGTCCATTACCGCGCTTACCTGGTGGCTCACATCAGCACAATCATCAACATTGATGCCATCTTCACTATCAATATAGATGCGCAGTGTGGATGTGCGACCGCGAATAAATTCGATGCCGACCAGTTCGTAGCCCAGGGCTTCAACCGGTGCTGTAATCATCTCTGTTAATTTTTGCTCTAATGTGGACAAACCCACCCCCAAGACATAAAAAAAGGGCCTAAAGCCCAGTTATTCTGTAGTCAGATAACAAAAAACCCCGATAAATCGGGGCTTTAGATAACTGAACCCTATAGCCGCAACTGCGGCCTGGAGAACCTTCCGAAAGAATTTTTTTTCAAATCCAGCTACGAAGGCCTAAGTCTTCACAGTATATTTGAAAATGAACTCTAAGGGAAAGTGGTTGCGGGGGCCGGATTTGAACCGACGACCTTCGGGTTATGAGCCCGACGAGCTACCAGGCTGCTCCACCCCGCGCCTGAAACGTGGCAAATTTTACGCGTTTTGAGTAAAAAATGCAAATAATGCTGGGATTTGGTACCGAGGACGGGACGTAAAATCGGCCTACAGTATAGTGAGCCGGGTCACAGCTTGTCAACCTCACATTCTATGCACAAGAAATGCGTGGACAATCGCGGTATGGTACCCCTTATAAACTTCGCTGACGGCGCGGATTTTTTGAATAAAAATGCATGAATCCCTTCCGGTCTCCGTTAAAACGTGATTAAATGAAAACTCATTTATTTTGCATAAAAATTCACTGACAGCGAAAAGCGATTTCTCCTTCAGTCAATCAAGCAGGGTTTTACTTTATGACGACGATTCTCAAGCATCTTCCGGCAGGTCAACGTATTGGTATCGCCTTCTCCGGCGGTCTCGACACCAGCGCAGCGCTGCTGTGGATGCGACAAAAAGGCGCTGTCCCTTATGCATATACTGCAAACCTGGGCCAGCCGGACGAAGATGATTATGATGCGATTCCTCGTCGTGCTATGGAATATGGCGCAGAGAACGCCCGCCTGATCGACTGCCGTAAGCAGCTGGTTGCCGAAGGCATTGCGGCCATTCAGTGTGGTGCTTTCCACAACACTACCGGCGGCCTGACCTATTTTAACACTACTCCGCTGGGCCGTGCCGTTACCGGCACCATGCTGGTTGCCGCCATGAAAGAAGATGGCGTGAACATTTGGGGCGACGGCAGCACCTACAAAGGCAACGATATTGAACGTTTCTATCGTTATGGCCTGCTGACCAACGCCGAGCTGCAGATTTACAAACCGTGGCTCGATACCGACTTCATCGACGAGCTGGGCGGCCGTCATGAGATGTCTGAATTTATGATCGCCTGCGGCTTCGACTACAAAATGTCCGTCGAAAAAGCCTACTCAACCGACTCCAACATGTTGGGTGCGACGCACGAAGCGAAAGACCTCGAGTTCCTGAACTCCAGCGTCAAGATCGTCAACCCGATTATGGGCGTGAAGTTCTGGGACGAGAGCGTGAAGATCCCGGCAGAAGAAGTGACCGTCCGCTTCGAGCAGGGTCATCCGGTCGCGCTGAACGGTAAAACCTTCAGCGATGACGTTGAGATGATGCTGGAAGCGAACCGCATCGGCGGCCGTCACGGCCTGGGCATGAGCGACCAGATCGAAAACCGTATCATTGAAGCGAAAAGCCGCGGCATCTATGAAGCCCCGGGGATGGCGCTGCTGCATATCGCCTACGAACGCCTGCTGACCGGTATTCATAACGAAGACACCATTGAACAGTATCACTCACATGGTCGTCAGCTGGGTAAACTGCTGTATCAGGGCCGCTGGTTCGACTCGCAGGCGCTGATGCTGCGTGACGGCCTGCAACGTTGGGTCGCCAGCCAGATTACCGGTGAAGTGACGCTGGAACTGCGTCGCGGCAACGACTACTCCATCCTGAACACCGTGTCTGACAACCTGACCTATAAGGCTGAGCGTCTGACCATGGAGAAAGGCGAGTCCGTGTTCTCACCGGACGATCGTATCGGCCAGCTGACCATGCGTAATCTGGACATTACCGATACCCGTGAGAAGCTGTTCGGCTACGCGAAAGCGGGTCTGCTGACCGCCTCTTCCGCGACCGGCCTGCCGCAGGTTGAGAATCTGGAAAACAAAGGCAAATAAGCCTGCCTGGTTGATGCAAAAGGCCGCGTAAGCGGCCTTTTTTATTGCCTTGTGTTAGCGGTCACTAACGGCGCCGCCATTCGCCCGGCGTCAGGCCATAGTGCTTTTTAAAACTTTTCGAGAATGAGGCCAGCGACTGGAAACCGCAGCGCTCAGCAATCACCTCCAGGCGAGCCTGCCGGTCCTGATGCAGTAATCGAGCCGCCAGCGCCATACGTAGCTGCGTTAACCAGGCCTGCGGCGTCAAATGATAGGCGCGGGCAAAATGACGGGCGAAGGTTGCGCGGGATAAAAACGCTCTGGCCGCCATGCTCTCCAGCGTCCACGGCTGTTCCGGCGTTGCCAGCACGGCGAGCACCGCGGGCATCAGCCGCTCATCGCTCATCAGACGCAGTAAACCGCCAGGCGGTTCTTCCGCCCCCAGCAGCGTGCGCAGCATCAGCACCAACAGCGTATCCCCGAGGCTACGGACGATAGCGCTGCCGCCGGGATGTTCTGCCAGGCTTTCACGAACCAGCACGTTCAGCAGCGTTTCCAGTTCCGGGCAATCCTCGCGTTCATCGGTATGTAGATGAACCAGTTCGGTTTCCTCCGCAAACAGCCAGCTCACGTGGGGGCCGAAATAGAATTCACCGCACAGCATTTCTAGCGCATCGCCATCAGAGCCGGTACGCATCTCGGTCAGCGTGCCGTTAAAGCGATGAGCGACCGGCAATACCTGCCCCCACTCCACCAGGCTTTCCATCAGATGCGGCGAGCCGTGCGGCAGCATTATCACATCGCCCGCCCGCATTTGCCGCGTCTCTTTGCCGACGGTTAACCGCCCTTCGCCGCTAAGCACAAAGTGCCAGGGAACCACGCCAGCCCGCATCTGATTGTGTCCCGCCTGCCAGCGGCCGCCAAAGCGGCAGTGCAAGTTCACTTCACAGCGCGGCGCCAGCAACGTTAAGAGATGGCTAAGACTGTCCATACGACTCCTGAGACGATAAGACAAAAAGATGAGACGAAGAGGGCAAGTCTACCACGCCGCCGTATCCTAAGATGTCCCCATGCCACAACAAACCCTCGAATAACAGGAGTAGACCATGAGCCGTTTAGCAGAGATTCGTGAACAAGATGCCACCGGTAAAGCCGCTGAGATTTTTGGCGGGATTAAAAAAGCCATGGGCAAAGTGCCAAATGCCTACCTGACCATCGGGGGAAACTCCCCGGCGGCGTTACAGCAGGCGCTGGCACATAATGCCATGCTGCATAAAGGCAGCCTGAGCGCCCGGGAGCTGGAGGCGATTAACCTCTCGGTCAGTGAAGCCACCGGCTGTGATTACTGCCTGGCAGCCCACACGATGATGGCGAAAAAAGCAGGCTTCAGCGGCGAGCAGATCCACGCGCTGCGCCGGGGAGATTATAAGGAAGACGCGCAACTTCATGCGCTGGTGAAATTCGCACAAACGCTGGTGAGCACCACCGGCACGCTGCCGGAAGCGGACGTCACCGCGCTGAAGCAGGCCGGTTTTAACGACCAGCAGGTGATTGAGATTATCAGCGCCGTCAGCGCGATTCTGTTCACCAACATGGTGAACCGGGTGAATGATACGGTCGTTGATTTCCCGAAAGCGGACTAGCCCCGCTTTCTACAGACGAAAAAAAAGACGCTTTTCAGCGTCTTTCTTTCGGAATATTGGTACCGAGGATGGGACTCGAACCCACAAGCCCGTTAGGGCACTACCACCTCAAGGTAGCGTGTCTACCAATTCCACCACCTCGGTACAGAATACTTAGTGCGGGATATCGCTGGTCGGCTGAGCCGGTGCCGCTGGCTGAGTGGTTTGCTCAGTCTTCGGTGCAGTCAGGTTATCCCACTCGCTTCCTTTATTGGTCTTGTTGCTGTTGATGTTACCCAGAACCAGACTGATGATGAAGAACAGCGTCGCGAACACGGCAGTCATACGGGTCATGAAGTTACCAGAACCGTTAGAACCAAACAGTGTAGCGGAAGCGCCTGCTCCAAAGGAGGCTCCCATATCAGCGCCTTTACCTTGCTGCAGCATAACGAGGACCACAAGGCCAATCGCTACAATAAGGAAAACAACTAAAAGAGCTTCGTACATAATCAACCTGTTCCTTGCGGGGACACCGCGTACCAAGTGCTTCGACCAATTAAGCGGGACATTTAAGTTTCCCACTGAAGCGGGTGTGAATACTAACCAAAGCGAATGACCTTCGCAAGGGCAATTTCCACACATTGTATCAACTGCGGAAAAAAACAGCAAAACCCCGTTATTATTCATTTTTACGCCGATAAAACAGTCAGAAAACAAACAGCTACTGCTGCTTTGTCGTATCACGCTTCACAAGTTTGTATTTTCCATAGCGCTTTATAATCTTCCAACTGCCTTCATCCGTTTCGATCGGTTCATTCAGCGCATAAAACGTCGTGCGCTTACCTATCCGCACGCCAATCTGTATATCATTCCCTTCGCCCCCCACCAGCACAATTGCGGGCGTCATATCGACAAGTTCGGGTAACACAGGCGCAGCCCGCGCACTGTCTTCCTGGCGAGCCGACTGCGGATTAGGCGATATTAAGGTCGTAAACAGCACGCTCATGGGATCCAACAGGCGATGGTGCCGGCTTATTTCAAGATGCAGATGAGGCCCATTTGACCTCCCGCTATTACCAGAACGGGCAATAATATTTCCCTTCAGGACCGATTCGCCTTTACCAACGCTGATGGTACTCAGGTGCAAATAACGGCTGCTCCAGCCATCCGCGTGGTCAATCGTGACGTAAAAACCGGTGACGGGTCCATATCCCGTATCCACGACCTGTCCATCGGCAATACTCAGTACGGGGCTATTTATCGCCGCACGCAAATCCACGCCTTCATGACGTAGAAACTGGTGGCTAATGGGGTGATAACGCATTCCATAAGGCGAGGTGACAAAAACAGCGTGCGTTAGCGGGAAGATGAAGGTATTGCTGGCTATCCCTTCCACGCTTGAAGCAGCCCGCAGATCGCTCACCGGGCGCCACTCAGGAACGGGGGCGCTGTTAGAACTAATCGTCAAATTTAATACCGAGAACACGCTGCTAACCGGGGCGTCGTTTTCGGTATGGGCACTGATGTCCACAGCCGTTTGCATCGGCATAAAAAAGGTGGCTAGCGCCTGCGTTTGCAGACACCCGATCGGTTCACCCTTTCGCCATTCCGGCAACCAGCCCTCGAATGGTTGATGCCAGAGCGCATAGTCCCCGGCCCGACAGGTTAATGCATCGGGTTGACGATAGCGGGCTTCATACCATGCCGTTACCGTATCGCCGGACAGCAAGCGTGTAAAAAAAGTTTGTTGTGCTGCAAGCATGCTGGGCGGTTCAGCCTCAACGCCCCCTGGCAACCACTCCTCTTCCATTGAGGGCCAAAGCGGGAGTGAAAGTAAATAGAGGGACAAAGGCAGCTCGCCCGTCATCGCGGACAGGGTATCGGGCCGTAACGAATGCCGAGGGATCAACGAGACCTCGATGTGGGTATCATTCCGGCCCAGCTCATCCTGGTACATCACCGGAATGGAAGAGTTCAGTAATAAAGGTAGAAGCAGCCTTATCATCAATGCAGTACCTCCGTGTACAGCATATAGACGGTCACTATCGCTATTGCCGGTCCGAAGGGAATATACCCTTGCCGCGCCAGCTCACTTCGCTGCGGGCAATAGCGCCGGAAAACGTAGCGCAGGAAAAAAAAGAACAGACCTAGCGCCGCCGAGCCTAGTATCAGGATGCCAACATTGGCGTTACCCAACCATACGGCACAAGCGGCATATAATTTCATATCACCACGACCAAACCCTTCCCGCCGGGTCACCAGCCGGAATCCTTCCGACATCAGCCATGTAAAACACCAAATAAAGACCGCCCCCATAACGCTATCTCGTGGCGAAATGGGAATAATGTGCCGAACAGAAGCAATTAAACCGCTCCATAGCAACAGAAAAACCAAACAGTCAGGCAGTAAAAATGTATTTAAATCAATCACTGAAAGGGTATAAAGCAAACACAGGAATAAAGCGATAAACCCTAACTGCAGCAAGTTAAACTCTGGGTAGAAACAATAGACCAACAGAAAAAAGACGCCGCCGATCAATGCTTCACTGAGGGGATAGATAAAAGGGATACTGCCATGACAGTGGCGGCAACGGCCGCGGAGAAATAACCAGCTCAAGACAGGGATATTATCCCATGGCGCAATGTTATGCTGACATTGCGGGCAATGGGATGGCGGCCACCATAAATTAACGTCAGGTATATTGTCTCGTTCAGCCTCCAAAACGGACTCACGCATCAGCATTATCGGTAAGCGATAGATGACGACGTTAAGAAAGCTGCCAATGAATAACCCCAGGAGCAGTGCGAGCCAGGGATACGCAGGAGAAAAGAAGGCTTCTATATTGGTCATATGCATTATCGGCAACTTTCCGGTAAAGACGCTAACTGCTCCGACCGGAATGGAAATACCTTTGCATAAGGCAACAAATCAGAAATATCATCCGCCGGATTTGATGACGTTGAATGATTCAGCCAGATTTCCAGACCAGAGTTTTGCGTTAAGCGCAGCGTCTCAGGTAAGTAAACACCATTAAAATTCGCCCCGGCCGCAGTTCCTCCCATAGAGACACGTTGAAGCTCGTCTCTATTGCCCGTTGCACGGTACTCCACAAAAAACGGTTCTGAATGGCCGACGCCGTCATCAAGCTTATTGGGTACAAACACCTCAATGCGTAATAGCTTATATTTCCTCACCGGCAAATAAAACCAGGTAAATGGCGTCTTATCCGTTGGGTGGATCGTTTTTTGGGCAACACGAAGATCCTCTCCCGCAAATTCCGCCGCCAGTGAATCATAGGCAGAAACGCCCTTTCCTACGGTTCCGCTGCTGCTTTTCTGGCATGCCGAAGAGGTCTTACACGCCGCCGTAGCGTTACCTTTTAATATACCAGGCCATGTTTCTACACCATCGACGTAATATAAATTGGTATAATCGTCAATATCGGCTGTATTATCGGCAGAAATATAGATTAAATTGACTGCCATATCTAATTCAAATTTTGCCAGAAGTAAAGGCTCAGGCATCCTGAACCCAACAGGAAATGGCGTTGACCAAAGTGGACATATTCTTAATATATCGCCCAAACCGTATTTCTCTGCGGAAAACGCCTGTGGCGTACTAAAAACGAACCATAAGCAACCCAGTACCGCCATGGTTTTTCTGCTGAATATATTCATATTTAATCCGTCCTTGAATCATGCTCCAGCACTTTTGGAGAGAGTATCCATTAATGAAAATAGCGCGACAAACACCCAGATAACACAGCCACCGAGAATAACCGTCGCCAGGTTTTTTAATAATGCCGCGAGCTTCTTCATATATTCCTGGATACGCTCACGGGAGCGCTCAGAAACAGAAAGCAGGACTTCATTAAACGAGGGTAAATCGGCATAGAGGCTAATGTTCAGCAACTCTTCCGTGCCCATCAATCCCGAATCCAGCGCTTTTCCGTAGTTCACGCCATGGGCCATCTGTTCAAGCATGGAATCAAGATGCCATTTTAGCCAACGGTTCGAATTCAGGCGGATAATCGCCAGACCATCGGTCAAGGGGATCCCGTTGCTCAACATCAACGACAGATTATTCAGGAAAATAGATGATGTCAGCTGGCGATAGGTTGAGAATGGCAGGACTCTATCGAGGGCTTTATTCCTGATTTGCCCGCTGAGATTTGCCATTGCTATTCGTGAAAGAATGACAAATGCAATAAAACCGATCAGGATTTTTAGCCATAGTCCGTCATAGAGCGCATTACCGAAATTATAAAGATTTTGAGTCACCGGTGGCCATTTCTCCACGGAGACGACGGAGGCAAACGCAGGAAAGACCTTTTGCGAGTAACCCGCAATCACAATCAGGGACAGCGTAATCATGATCAGTGGGAAAACGAGCGCACCCACGATTTTCTTTCGCAGCTCATCGTTATACTTGATGATAGAAACCAGCGTCAGAAAGCCATCGGAGAGGCTACCGCTTTTCTCTGCCGCCGTGATGACGCTCAGTTCACTGTTCGGTACCATACCTTCAAACACCGCAGCAACCGATGTCTCCTGCTTCATCTGGGTTATCAATCCCTGCAGACGCTGACTGAAGCGTTTACCTAAGAGGGACTGCCCCTCTTTCTGCAGTTTTTGCAGAGAATCATAGAGCGGCAGCCCCGCCTTAACCATGTCAGCGCAGAACTGGTAAATATAGATGCGCTGTTTTTTACTGAATTTTATCAACGATAATCTCCATATCCTCGTCGGTTACTGAACCAAACTCCATGGCATACCATCGCGCATCGATACGGCCACGCAAGACATGCGCCATCACTTTTTCACGGATTTCAAATCCTTCGGCTAACCCGCTGACGTTTCTGCGTTTTTCACGCCAAAGCGCATAGACATTCAGCCACTCCTTACGCGAAATAGCCGCCAGCTCATCATAAGTTGGTAAAAAGTACTCCATGGCAATCTGCCGCCCTTTGATACCGCTGTGCTTACACTGCTCACAGCCATTTTCACTGGCCTGATAAAGCGTAAACTCACGCCCCAGTATCGTTTTAACCTCATAAACTTGTTTACAGGCTTCGCACAGCACGGGAACCAGTTTCTGGCATTGCAGACCCGCGATAAATCCCGGCGTGGAAAGCTTGTCGCTACCAATCCCTAAAGCCGACATACGTTGAAGTAAGGAGACAATATTCCCGGCATGTACCGTGGTAAAACAGTAGTGGCCACTTTCAACCGCCCCTGCCAGCGCATTGGCGGAGACCTCATCGCGTATTTCCCCAACCATTAAGACATCAGGATCGCGGCGCAGCGCAGATTTTATCGCCGCATGAAACCCGCCCCCTTCCACGCTAACCACCGAACTCTGTTTTGCACCATAGATCTGGTATTCCACCGGATCTTCTACCGTCAGGAAACAGCCACGCTCGTCATAGCGGTTAATTTGCAGCCATTCCATCAGGTTTTTCAGCGTTGTCGATTTCCCTGAACCCGTGGTTCCGGCGATCACGTAGGCCCCATAAGGGTTACTGAGGATCTTTTTAAGATCGGCGATTTCATCTGGTGAAACGCCTATCTTATCCAGCGAACCAATATTCTCCTTCTGCAAGCCGGAAGGGATGATACGCAGTACCGCGTGGTAACAATCAGGGGTTTCGCCAAAGATGGGAAAGTGCGCATAGCGGAAGCGATACGGCTTACCATTCAGGCTATAAAGGATGTTCGCATTCTGCGGAATGGCCCGGTTCCAGGTGGTATCACGCGTCGTTGCCTCGACGTTATACAACACAAAAACCAGCTCATCACACTGCTGCGATTTAATCTGCATAAACGGCATCAACACGCCGTTTATGCGGGCTTCAAACAGCGCCAACACATCGTTACGGGTGATATGCAGATCGCTGGCGCCCATATTCACGACGCGCTGCAGAATATTGATTAGGCGCCTTTGAGTATCCGTAACGTCAATATCACCCTGCGCATTGTTCAGCGCCTTTAAGGAGATAAACTCAAGAACATGGAAGTACTCTTCTTCCGTGACCAATGCCAGCCCGTAGATCGGACGCTTATGCATCGACTTTAAACGTGACATCTGGAGTTCGTATTCGAACAGGCGGTCAATGCTGATGTTATAGACCAACAGATATTCGTTCGCCCCCAGAAGCGCCGTAATGCCTATCCCTTCAAAGTCCTGGTATTCCCAGACGCCGGATAGCAACTCTTCTGACGTAATACGAGAAAAACCTAAATTCACTGGGCTGCATCCTTAATCTGCAACCCTAAGCGGGTATCCCTAATCAGACGATAATTTTGGCCATCCATAACAAAGCTATCGCCAGGTTTGACATACAGCAGTTGACTGCCACTGTTATTCACTATCGCCACGCGAGAGAGCCCCCCGATCACCGACTCTAGCACCACATGCGGCGGTGTTACTGCGGGAGAGGCAGCTTTCTCCGGTTTCGTCTCTTCGGGCGCGGCTTTTGGCTGGGCTGATACGGGTTGCAATGGCTTAATCTTATCTTCACCGCGTAGCTTACGAATTTCGCTCAATTTCTTCTCGACTTCGACCTGGTTGTTGAGCCTGCGCATGGCCGCCTGGTGCTCATAGTCCTCTTCAACCTGGTTCTGGATAAACTCCTGCATCGTGATTTCAGCCGATTTTTCCTCTTCAGGCTGAGGTGCGGCAGCGGGTAGGCGAGAGCCTGGCATCGATTCTGTCGTGACCGGCGGCACAACGGGAACCGAAACAGGGACCTGGGGTGCGGCCTGTGGTTTTGGTGCTGCGACAGGAGCCTGGACCGTCGGCTGCGGTGCTGGCGGTAAATCGGTCGTCGGTGCAGCCTGCAAGGAGCCTGCCGTTGAACATACCGCGACAATCATCAAATACTTTACGCTTTGCATACTAATCCCCCAGAGACTTTAAATCCGTTTTTTAGGGTTTCAATCTTCCTAATTAAAAATGCCTCGCGATAGGCTTGTTTATACAAAGCCATCTGAGCGTCTATTTCAGTCACTTCATTATTTTCACCGCCTTTTAATTCCATAGTCCAATCAGCAGACAACATGTCATAGGACTTCACCTGACCGGATAAGCGTTTGGCTTTATCGGTTATGGATGACGCTGGCAGTGATTTATAAACAATTTCGCCCGTCGCACTCTTACCTTTGCCGGAAGATAACATTGAGTTATATGTTTTAATGTATGAGATAACCTCATCACAAGCATATAGCTCTAAAGGTTTCCCCTTTTTATAAGCACTAAGCAGCGCATTATTCTCAACCTTGACAACCATATTGTTGTATATTAACGAAGTGGTTTTTCCTGTACTATTTTTCCCCTTACCGATGGGGAATGATGGCTGATATCCCTTCCCAAAGAAATTAATCTCCGGCTGGGTCACAATCGCCCCTGGTTCAAACTCCAGCGCCAACTGGCATGCCTTTAGCGTACAGCTATATTCTATTCCTTTGAGTCTTAGGTGTAGCACTCGCAAAGGTATCTGCGCACGGTATAATTCATCAAGAATATGCATCCCAGACTTGATATCAGCTCCTTCCAGCGCCTTCTCATACCAGCTACGCACCGAGGCAATATCCGCTTTTAACGCATCAGCAGCCTGCTGTTGCTGTGCTAACGACTCATCAGCGGGGAGCTTAATATAATAATACCAATACGCGCCCCCGCCGGCACAAAGCAGCAGCATCACGATCAGAAAAATCACTAATATGCGAATCAGGGTAGACATGCCACCGCCACCGCCCTTCCAGAAATAGAGTTTTTCAAGCATAGCTTACCCAGCCACAAAGAAGTGAAGAACCAACGCCAGGACTAAAAGGAAAATGATACCGCTGGCAAAAATAAGGCCAATAACAAGTCGACGTCGCCGCTTAAGTGAGAGCTGATGGCCTCGACATTTATCGATAACGACATCCAGCTGTATATTGGTGAGCTCCGTCACTTCCAGATGTTCATACTGTTCAGTGTTTCGCATAATTTCATCAAATAATTTTTTGTCGATAAAACAATCTGTGCCACTGATAATACGACCAGCATTAATAATAAGAAGGTAAGTAAAGTCATCTTCCTGGTGGAAAAAATAGATCCCATCACCAAAGAGCTCTTTAATATAAATAGCAAAAGGTTCGTACAGCGTTGATACCTTTTCACAGTAGCCAACGGCTAACTTACCTGCATCATCTTTATACATCAGGCGCCTGTGCGCCTTTACCATACCGCGGAATGCTGCCTGCGCGCCGGGCTCCATATGCGACATTGAATCAGGCTCCCATAGGAGCCCTATCAGAATATTATGACTTAGTAATAACTTATCCATGTCAGTACCCGCGTCTAGCGTGATGTGATGGGCTGGCGGTAGTAGTCCACACCCACGACCATCACTACGGTTGCAGAAGCATCTTCTGACTTATCCTCCGCTCCCAACAATTGATACCCAAGACCACCGTTTTCATCCTTCACGTCATACTTTGCCACCATCAGCAAATCACCGGGCATAATAATGGAGGAGTTAAAAGATTCCGTGGTACTCACATTTGGCAACTGAACATCATCATATTCTTCAATGCCTTCCAGATAACGCTTAGTGAAGCCACTGACGACCTCAATACGCCCATCAGAAAGCACGCGAGGCGTAATAATGAAGCTGGTGCCGGTAACAATCTCAGAGGTTTCAACATCAACATTCACCTCTCCATTCTCATCGGTAGTACGCGTTCGACTCGACACATAGTTTTGCGTTTTGGTCATGTTAAGCGGTACGGGCATATTGTTGCGGGTAATAAACGATCCGCTTTGTAGAGAACGACTGCCCGTCAGTTGATATAGCGCATCCAGCCCGCCATTAATATCGACATGGCTGTTTTTCCAGCCAACGCTAACTCCACCGGTAAGCGAATCCAGCATACTGCTGCTAATTTTCATCGTGTTATGCGCATCGGTAAATGAAAAATTTGCGCCTGCGGAAAGCTCTTTGACTTTGGTTTTATCCAGCGTAAATATCTTATACGTCAGGATAAACTGGCGGCTATTATCCGCTTTATATTTATCCAGCGCCTTGCTTAAGGCCGCATATTCTGACGGTCTTGAATTCACCATCAGAATGGATGAATCTTTAAAAAGATTATAATTCCCGGATGAAATATAATTTTCAGCCATATCTTCGACATCATCCCAGAAGGAGGACTCAAATTTTGTTTCCGATTTTCCGGTTAAGCCACCGCTAGAAGTAGCTTCATTTCCCGACAGATCCAGGGTTGTTTCAGATTTATTATTTTCACCGTAGAAATCCAGATTAACCACATAGGTTTCATACACATTGAGCTTTAAAACGTTATGATCATCGAGTTTGGCGCTGACATCATAAAGAGAAGAAATATAATTCATAAACTCTTCGAAAGTCCCATCAAATTTTACGCTGTGGGGCTGATCCCATCCAGTATCAGACTTCGCTGAACCGCCTTTTCCGCCCATTGACCGATCGTTAATACGATAACTGATGCCGGTCTGCGCAGCGATAGCATCCATAATAACGGCAAGACTTGCCGGTTCATATGATGATATTTTGACGTGCTTGCTCATGATGCGCTGCTGCTCAACGCTGTATTCAACCTTTTTACCTATAAATGCGCTATCATATTTTATATAGGGTTTTGCTTTGGACTCTTCCTGAGAAGTGGCGCTCTGGAAATGTTCTTTTACCTGGCTATCCGCATCATATTTTTCTTCAAAATCGCTGACGCAACCCTGTAACAATATCGTTAAAGCCAACAGTCCTGTTTTCAGCTTCATCATCTTCACATCCATATAAAGTTACATATCGTCAATGACAATAACACGGTTTTTCTGGTATTTTTTGACAACCAGTCCGTAGTTTTCAGAAAAGAATAGCTCACCCAGAGACTGTAATATGTCATCATCAGTTTTACCTGACAATGTAATATTATTATAAACGACATAGTCTTTCTTACTGTTCCAGTAGAGTTTATACCCGTTACCCTCAACCCATTTTTTGACTTCCTGGCTCAATAATTCCTTTTCACGAATAACCAGAGAAGGTGCATAGGTTGGCGCAGTCAGTGACTGCTGGCCAGTAGAAAAAGGATTTACACCCGTAGTTTCCGTCAAGGTATTGGTTGACGCTGAGGCATTAAGTGCTGGTGAACCATTCAAGCTTGCAATGGCACAGGAGGAACATAACACCAGAACAATACCAAATTTTAAATTATGTTTCTTCATATACCCTCTACTGGTCTCCATCTTTATTTTATTGGTATTCTGTCGTTGATAATAAATCAGCAGGAGTACCATATTGAGGTACAGTGCTACACCATTTAGTAATGGTGTATGACACTGAAAGTGGATTGACAATATTTTTACCCTGGCCAGACTTGGCGTCGTACATTCCTAATGTGGATGTCACTATCCAGACATATTTAGAGTTAGGGAAAATCTGCTTCGACCCTTGGTTTGAATCAGGGTGAATACCACCTTCTTCCTTATCCTGGAGGGCAAATTCAATCTGAACGGTTATCCCACCCAACATTCCGACAATCTCACTGCTGCTTAACTCGCTGCGCGTTTTGTCTGGACGAGTATAAATACCACTATGTACATGGTTATCGTAAGCCGACACAGAAGAGAGGCTCGCCGATAGCTGCGGGAATAGCTCTCGGGTAATCTTCACCTTTCTAATATTACCGTCACTATCGGTTAAGGGATTTCCCTCGGCATCCCGTAATATAATCTCCTGTTCAATTTTTGGACATGTCTGAACAGCAAAACGATGACGTCCGGATAGCTTATCTTCATCGCTATAATTCGGGGTATAGTCGGGATCGTCCGTGACATCCGTTGCATAATATTCATATCCAGAATATTCACTGGTTGATGGCGTCACTAACTCATAGGCGTCATAGGCTTTTACCCTATAGTAATCAGAAATCGCGTCATATTTATGGCCAGGCATAGCCATTATTGATGACCACGTACCCATAAAAAAGTCACCAAAAAATTCATGCCCATCGTCATCTTTATAAACAATACGTTTTGGCGTACCGTCGCTTGCTAAAGCCAGATCGCCGCCATACTCTCGCTCAAAGATATACACCGGCCGGGCCGTGTTCTCCATGACCAGGTTGGATTTAAGCGTCCCTGCCATTTGATCGCCACGGGCATTCGTTGCATCGGTCATATTCAGTGCAAGGATTTGCTCCTCGCCATGCGCACCGGTTCCTGGCGCCTTGTCATAACAGAGGGTGACCTTGTTTTCCTTAGAATTCCAGCAGGTATTGCCCGCACCACCGGATCCACTTCCCCCCTGTTCGTTATCGCTCATATTGAAGGAAAAGCGCACGCCGAACTGCCCCGTCGTATAGGCGGCCACAGCACCTATATTATTCACCACATCGACGAATTCCACGGGCGTGGTGGGATCGTTCTTTTGCATGACCAGCTGCCAGTTGGCCGCACTGCTGCTACGATAAACCACGACGGCTTTAGACACGATCAAGCCGGAGTTGGTTAATGCCTTGCTGAACTGGGGGTAATAATCCACAAAACCCAGCCGGTCTTGTTTGGTATCACTTTTAAACGCCACGATGATATCGGTACGATTGATGGCCAAGGCATCATCGGCATCATCGGCATCATCGGCATCATCGGCATCATCGGGGGCGTAAAATCCTACGCGATCGATCATCGCGGCACTGTTTTTCGCAATGCTATTCAAGCGACATGGAAGGTACTCTTTGCCAAATTCATATTTGGACTTCAATGCTGATGTACAGTTTTTGCTAATAAAAAAGTATCGCTGCTGCTTTGCACTGTTGTCCGTATCGCCCCACAGGAAGTAGTTAGCCTTCGGGCCAGTATCTTTGTCATTAGACTTATTGGTTAAACGGCGACGATAAGCTTCATTCACCTCTTTCTCATCGCTATACAGTGGATTACCGGCCTCTAAAGACGTCTCAGCATCCGAGTCCAGTACAAACGTCATAATCCCTTTCATTTCCTGCACGGCCGCACTTGCCAGATTTTCTCGCGCAGTACGATTTGCCTCTTTACGCGCATAGGTCGCATAAAAAGTTAAAGCGATACCGGCAATAGCCAATACCACAATAATTTCCAGTAATGAAAAGCCGGAATCCGGTCGTTTAGCACGCATACACATTCCAGTAATAATCAAATATCCGTCCCACAAGAGACGGATATATTCATAGTTCTAAATATTAACGGCTACCCATTACGATAATGTTGCTATCGCCATCATTGGTACAAGTCTGCGCAATAGAGGTAACGTTCAGGTTATCTGCAGTCAATGTTTTCAGTACATCGGTACCGGTAGCACCGGACAGATTCGTCACAGGGGCTGAGATTGATTTACCCGCAGTGCCTTTTACAACGGCGACATAATCCCATTTCGCGCCAATCTGCGAGATATAGTTACGGCAGGTTTCAGAATCGAGACCGTTGATCAACAGGTAGAAACCTTTATTACCGCTAGATGAAGAAGACGTCTGAACGCCACCAATCTGAAATGCATCGTTAGAGAAACTATTGAAGGCTTCATCAGCAGACACTTTACCCAACGAAACCAGCATCTGAATCGCAGCAGAGGTGCTGGTAGGCGTATCAGTAATATTGGTTTTGGTTAAAGAATACGGATCGTTATCAGCAGGATATTCACCCGCATCTTTATACGCTTCTTCCATCGCTGTACGTACGGAGTTGGTATTGTTAATGGTGTCAGTAATATCCTGCGCCGTAAATGCACGCTGTGCCAGAATAACTACCCCCGCCGCGATAACACCGATAATTCCCAGAACAATAATAATTTCCAGCAGAGTCACACCACGCTGCTTTCTCATTTCCTTCAGCTTAGCGACCTTCCGCGAGACGTTTCCTTTGAGGTCTAATACTAATGTAGTCATTATGCTTTCCTTGAATATAAATAGTGATAACACCTGATGAGACTGATGAGATTATCTTCTTCATCGCGGAGCATCTTACATGTAGTACAGCTTGAAAATTAAAAAAACCTAATACATTCAGATTATATTTATATTCACAATGGAATTATGATTATTAAATAAAATAATCAAACAACATTCCATTCATATAGCTTAAATAATACAGGCGGAGTTTTTTTAGGAATTGAGGATTGAGAATAAATACAGAGAGATAGATAGGTGATAAGGAATAGGGTGAAAAATTGCACATTAAGTACTTAAAAAAACAACTAACATCGGACTCCAATGCCGGAGCCCGATTCCTTTGACGTTTTTACACCGCTTTCACAGCATCAGCGATGCGGTGAGCAAATTCTGTCACCTGCGCTTCGTCTTCACCTTCGACCATGACACGAATCAGCGGTTCAGTGCCGGATTTACGCAGCAGCACGCGGCCACGATTACCCAGTGTAGCTTCCACTTCCGCCGCAATCGCTTTCACCGCTTCATTTTCCAGCGGGTTGGATTTACCGTCGGTATAGCGAACGTTGACCAGCACCTGCGGGAACATCTTCATGCCGCTGCACAGATCGTGCAGACTCATGTGGTTACGCACCATAGCAGCAACCACCTGTAGACCAGCCACAATGCCGTCGCCAGTGGTAGTTTTGTCCAGCAGAATCACATGACCGGAGTTTTCCGCGCCGATGCGCCAGCCTTTCTCCTGCATTTTTTCCAGCACGTAACGGTCACCTACTTTCGCCCGGGTAAATGGAATACCCAGCTGTTTAAGCGCCACTTCCAGGCCCATATTACTCATCAGCGTGCCGACAGCACCGCCGCGCAGTTGCCCCTGACGCAACGCTTCGCGAGCAATAATGTACATGATCTGGTCGCCGTCGACCTTATTACCCTGATGGTCAACCATGATGACGCGGTCACCGTCGCCGTCCAGCGCGATGCCCACGTCGGCTTTCTCGGCCAGCACGCGCGCCTGCAAAGCGCGCACATCGGTCGCGCCCACTTCTTCGTTAATGTTCACACCGTTCGGCTCGCAGCCGATAGCAATCACGGTCGCACCCAGCTCACGCAGCACGTTCGGGGCGATGTGGTAGGTGGCGCCGTTGGCGCAGTCGACCACCACTTTCAGGCCATTCAGGCTCAGTTCGTTCGGGAAGGTGCCTTTGCAGAACTCAATGTAGCGACCCGCAGCGTCGACGATGCGGCTGGCTTTACCCAGCTCAGCGGAGTCCACGCAGGTGATCTCTTTTTCCATTTCGGCTTCAATGGCCTCTTCTACGTCATCCGGCAGCTTGGTGCCGTCGATAGAGAAGAACTTGATGCCGTTATCATAAAACGGGTTGTGCGAGGCGGAGATAACGATACCGGCTTCGGCACGGAAGGTACGGGTCAGATAGGCTACCGCCGGAGTCGGCATCGGGCCGGTGAAAGAGGCAGACAGACCCGCTGCCGCCAGACCGGCTTCCAGCGCCGACTCCAGCATATAGCCAGAGATACGGGTATCTTTACCAATGATGATTTTGCGCGAACCGTGGCTTGCCAGCACCTTGCCTGCCGCCCATCCCAGCTTCAGGACGAAATCAGGGGTGATCGGCGCATCGCCCACGCGACCACGAATCCCATCGGTACCAAAATATTTGCGATTACTCATAACGTTTATTTCCCTTCGCAGACAGGGTGGCCTCAACCACACGCATCGCTTCAACAGTTTCTTTGACGTCGTGGACGCGAACAATATGCGCGCCCTGCATGGCAGCAATTACCGCGCACGCCAGGCTGCCGCTAAGGCGCTCCGACGGCCCCACGTTTAGCAGTTGACCAATCATCGATTTGCGCGACATACCGACGAACAGCGGCAGGCCGAAATGATGGAATTCTGACAAACGCGCCAGTAATGCATAGTTATGGGAGAGATTTTTACCGAAACCGAACCCCGGGTCGAGCAACAATTTATCTTTTGAGATCCCCGCCTGTTCGCAGCGCGCAATTTGTTCAACGAAATAGCGGTTCACCTCAGCAAAGACATCGTCGTATTTCGGCGCGTCCTGCATGGTTTTCGGATTGCCCTGCATATGCATCAGCGAAACCGGAAGCCCGGTTTCGGCCGCCGCCTCCAGAGCCCCCGGTTCACTGAGTGAACGGATATCGTTGATAATATGCGCCCCGGCACGGGCGGACTCACGGATCACTTCCGGCTTGGAGGTATCGACAGAGATCCATACCTCAAAGCGCTGTGCGATGGCTTCTACCACCGGAATCACGCGTTCAAGCTCTTCTTCAACGCTGACGTCCAGCGCGCCTGGACGGGTAGACTCACCGCCCACGTCAACGATAGTGGCCCCAGCGTTAATCATCAGATTCGCATGTTTCACCGCCTCAACCAGCGTATTGTGCGTGCCGCCGTCGGAAAAAGAGTCCGGCGTGACGTTGAGGATCCCCATGACGTGAGGATGGGAGAGATCCAGAATGGAGCCCTGAGCGGTGAGTTTCATAGCGAGTCCTTTTGTTTTCTCTTTCTTAAATATAAAAAACCCCGGGGCAAGCCCCAGGGTTTCAGATGATGCACAGTCTTCCACGAGGGAGAACTTATTTATCGCCCAACTGCTCTGACATGGTGCCAGAGCCCGGCGCGCGCGGTTCATCAACCGGACGCGGTGCACTCGGCTTGCCGGTGCTGCCAGAGTTGTTGCTGTTGGACGAACCCGGTTCTTCCCAACCCGCTGGCGGACGCACGTCGCGACGGGCCATCAGGTCGTCAATCTGCGGCGCATCGATGGTCTCATATTTCATGAGCGCATCTTTCATCGCGTGCAGAATGTCCATGTTGTCGTTCAGCAACTGACGCGCACGACCGTAGTTACGTTCGATCAGCGCCTTCACTTCCTGGTCGATGATACGCGCGGTTTCATCGGACATGTGTTTCGCTTTGGCTACAGAGCGGCCCAGGAATACTTCACCCTCTTCTTCCGCATACAGCAGCGGACCGAGTTTGTCGGAGAAGCCCCACTGAGTCACCATGTTACGCGCCAGGTTCGTCGCGACTTTAATATCGTTCGACGCACCGGTGGAAACGTGTTCAACGCCGTAGATGATCTCTTCCGCCAGACGACCGCCGTACAGGGTCGAGATCTGGCTTTCCAGTTTCTGACGGCTGGCGCTGATTGCGTCGCCTTCAGGCAGGAAGAAGGTCACACCCAGCGCACGACCACGCGGGATAATCGTCACTTTATGCACCGGATCGTGTTCCGGTACCAGGCGACCGATAATCGCGTGGCCCGCTTCGTGGTATGCGGTGGATTCTTTCTGCGCTTCCGTCATCACCATGGAGCGACGTTCCGCACCCATCATGATTTTGTCTTTCGCTTTTTCGAACTCAACCATCGACACAACGCGTTTGTTACCACGCGCGGCAAACAGCGCCGCTTCGTTCACCAGGTTCGCCAGGTCCGCACCGGAGAAGCCAGGCGTACCACGAGCAATGATTGCCGCGTCGATATCCGGCGCCAGCGGTACGCGACGCATGTGCACTTTCAGAATCTGTTCACGACCGCGAACGTCCGGCAGACCGACCACAACCTGACGGTCGAAACGGCCAGGACGCAGCAGCGCAGGGTCAAGTACGTCCGGACGGTTGGTTGCCGCGATAACGATGATACCTTCGTTACCTTCGAAGCCGTCCATCTCAACCAGCATCTGGTTCAGGGTCTGCTCACGTTCATCGTGACCACCGCCAAGGCCTGCGCCACGCTGGCGGCCTACGGCGTCGATTTCATCGATGAAGATGATGCACGGTGCCGCTTTCTTAGCCTGTTCGAACATGTCACGCACACGAGATGCGCCGACACCGACGAACATTTCCACGAAGTCAGAACCGGAAATCGTAAAGAACGGCACCTTCGCTTCGCCAGCGATCGCTTTCGCCAGCAGCGTTTTACCGGTACCCGGAGGGCCGACCATCAGGACGCCTTTCGGGATTTTACCGCCCAGCTTCTGGAAGCGGCTCGGTTCACGCAGGTACTCAACCAGCTCACCCACCTCTTCTTTCGCTTCGTCGCAGCCTGCAACGTCGGCAAAGGTGGTTTTAATCTGGTCTTCCGTCAGCATGCGCGCTTTGCTTTTGCCGAACGACATGGCACCTTTGCCACCGCCGCCCTGCATCTGGCGCATGAAGAAGATCCAGACGCCGATAAGCAGCAGCATCGGGAACCAGGAAATGAAGATCGAAGCCAGCAGGCTCGGCTCTTCTGGCGGCTCGCCAACCACTTTGACGTTTTTCGTCAGCAGGTTGTCAAGCAGCTTCGGATCGTTAACCGGGATGTAAGTCGTGTAACGGTTACTATCTTTCTTGGTAACGTTGATCTCACGTCCGTTGATACGCGCTTCGCGAACCTGGTCGTTATTGACCTCTTGCAGGAAGGTAGAATAATCCACCTTATGGCTGTTCGATTCGCTGGGCCCAAAGCTCTGGAATACTGACATCAGCACGACGGCAATGACCAGCCAGAGTATTAGGTTTTTCGCCATGTCACTCAAGGGATTAACCTCTTATTACAACTGTGTTAAAAACAGCGTCAGGATACTCTATATCCAGTTTCTTTCAAACTTTCGATTGAAAAACCACCGTCTATGATTTTCGCCCGGTCGCTACAATGTACACTTCGCGTGAACGCGCACGCGAAGAGTCCGGCTTACGAACTTTAACCTTCGTAAACAGGGAGCGAATTTCCCTTAGATACTCATCGAAGCCTTCGCCCTGGAACACCTTCACTACAAAACTTCCGCCTGGCGCTAGCACATCACGAGCCATTTCAAGCGCCAGTTCCACCAGATACATGGCCCGGGGGATATCAACCGCCGGCGTTCCGCTCATGTTTGGTGCCATATCTGACATGACAACCTGTACTTTACTGTCACCTACGCGTTCCAGTAATGCCTGCATGACGAGTTCATCACGAAAATCGCCCTGAAGGAAGTCCACACCAACGATTGGATCCATAGGTAAAAGATCGCAAGCAATAATGCGGCCTTTACCACCAATCTGCGTGACCACGTACTGTGACCAGCCTCCCGGTGCAGCACCGAGGTCGACAACCGTCATCCCCGGCTTAAAAAGTTTGTCACTTTGCTGTATTTCATCAAGTTTAAACCAGGCACGGGAACGTAACCCCTTTTTCTGTGCCTCTTGAACATATTTATCGCTAAAGTGTTCCTGAAGCCAGCGGCTTGAGCTGGCAGAACGCTTTTTACCTGTCATTTAACATTCCCATCGGGACAGTTCATCGTAGCCTTTTGGCGTAAATTTCTACGCGCCATTTGGCGATATATGGGAGATGGCGGTAGAATGACCCGTTTTCAATCCCAACGTAAGCAAAAATATACGATGAATCTGAGTACTAAACAAAAACAGCACCTGAAAGGTCTGGCACATCCGCTCAAGCCGGTAGTTATGCTTGGCAACAATGGTTTGACCGAAGGGGTACTGGCCGAGATTGAACAAGCGTTAGAGCACCATGAACTTATCAAGGTGAAAATTGCCTCGGAAGATCGCGAGACCAAAACCTTGATCGTGGACGCTATCGTGCGCGAAACCGGCGCCTGTAACGTACAGGTCATCGGTAAAATGCTGGTGCTTTATCGCCCTGGTAAAGAACGCAAAATCTCGCTGCCACGTTAAGAATATCCTAATTTCTGACACAACATTGTGTTAAATGAGGGTTTTCCTTTACGAGGGCTAGCAACATGCCACGCTCTTATGCTTGATAAAAGGCCGCTATGCGGCCTTTTTCTTATCTTTACACTCAGTCAACATTTTCAGTGTTGAACAAAATTTACAGATAATCCACTGCGATGATTTCGAACTCAACTTCACCGCCCGGTGTACGGATGGTCACCACGTCGTCCTGCTCTTTACCGATGAGGCCACGCGCGATCGGCGAGTTCACAGAGATCAGGTTCTGTTTGAAGTCCGCTTCATCATCACCCACGATGCGGTAGGTCTGTTCTTCGTCGTTGTCCAGATTCAGCACCTTCACGGTCGCACCGAAGATAACGCGGCCGTTATTCGGGATCTTAGTGATGTCGATAACCTGCGCGTTGGACAGCTTCGCTTCGATATCTTTGATACGGCCTTCGCAGAAACCCTGCTGTTCACGAGCAGCATGATACTCCGCGTTCTCTTTCAGGTCGCCGTGCTCACGCGCTTCGGCAATGGCCGCAATGATTTCTGGGCGACGTACAGACTTGAGAAAGTCCAGTTCTTCACGCAGTTTTTCTGCACCACGAAGGGTCATCGGAATAGCTTGCATTGTTATACCTCTTAAACATTCCTGTTGGGAGCGGTTCGCCCCGCTCCGGCTGCTAAGCCCGCCTGGGTCGCTATCAAGACCAGGCCAGAAGCAAAAGAAAACCGACCCGGGTGCGAAGCCCCAGGTCAGCAGTAATTTTTAATTTGATACGCATTTTACCCCGAAGTTCACTACGGGTCATCGTTTACTTTACAGGGCGTTGGGCCGTAGTATGACGGCTTGTTTCCAGGTTGTTAGCGCGAGATTATGCGATTTTCCAGATTTATCATCGGATTGACCACCAGTATAGCGTTTAGCGTTCAGGCCGCGAATGTTGATGAGTATATCAATCAGCTTCCCGCCGGGGCCAACCTCGCGCTTTTGGTGCAGAAAGTGGGCGCCCCCGCGCCGTTGATTGATTACCACGGCCAGCAGATGGCGCTCCCGGCCAGTACCCAGAAGGTGCTCACCGCGCTGGCGGCCCTGCTGCAACTTGGCCCCGATTTCCGTTTTACCACCACGCTTGAGACTAAAGGCAGCGTGGATAACGGTACGCTGAAAGGCGACCTGATTGCGCGATTTGGCGGCGATCCGACGCTAAGACGTCAGGATATTCGTAATATGGTGGCGACGCTGAAAAAATCCGGCGTACAAACTATTGACGGTAACGTCCTGATCGATACCTCGATTTTTGCCAGCCACGATAAAGCGCCCGGCTGGCCATGGAACGACATGACCCAGTGCTTTAGCGCACCGCCAGCGGCAGCGATCGTCGACCGCAACTGCTTCTCCATTTCGCTCTACAGCGCGCAGAAAGCTAACGACCTGGCGTTTATTCGTATCGCCTCCTACTACCCGGTCATCATGTTCAGCCAGGTGCGGACGCTGGCAAAAGGCTCACCAGAGGCGCAGTACTGCGAGCTGGACGTCGTACCGGGCGATCTCAACCGCTATACGCTTACCGGCTGCCTGCCGCAGCGTGCGGATCCGCTGCCCCTGGCGTTCGCCATTCAGGATGGCGCCAGCTATGCCGGGGCGATTATCAAAGACGAGCTGAAGCAGGCAGGCATTACCTACACCGGTACGCTGCTACGCCAGACGCTGGTCAACGAGCCGGGTACGGTGATCGCCAGTAAACAGTCGGCGCCGCTGCATGATCTGTTGAAGATCATGCTGAAAAAATCGGACAACATGATTGCCGATACCGTGTTTCGCATGATTGGCCACGCACGCTTTGGCGTGCCGGGCACCTGGCGCGCGGGATCCGATGCGGTACGGCAGATCCTGCGCCAGCAGGCAGGCGTCGATCTCGGCAACACGATTATCGCCGACGGCTCCGGCCTGTCGCGCCATAACCTGATCTCTCCGGCCACCATGATGCAGGCGCTACAGTACATCGCCCTGCATGACAACGAGCTGAACTTTATCTCGATGCTGCCGCTCGCAGGCCATGATGGTTCGCTGCAGTACCGGGCAGGCCTGCATCAGGCGGGCGTCGATGGTAAAGTTTCGGCAAAAACCGGCTCGCTGCAAGGGGTTTATAACCTGGCAGGTTTTATCACCACCGCCAGCGGGCAAAAGATGGCGTTTGTGCAGTATCTGTCGGGCTATGCGGTGCCGCCAGCGGATCAGCGCAATCGCCGTATTCCGCTGGTGCGCTTTGAAAGCCGGCTCTACAAGGACATTTATCAGAACAACTAATAGCCCAGGGCCGCGAATGACAGCGGCCCTTTTTATTGTGGTATCACCTGTAACTCCATGAGCCCGATGCCAATGAAACGACCCGTTTTATCCAGCGGCGACCAGTTGCCCTCCTGAACATCAAGCTCTGGGTAAGGCGGCGTGAGGGTAATGGTGCTGGCATCAGAAGAATTAGAAAACGACAGTTCGAAGACCGAGGGCGTTGCGCCAAAAACGGCCTCATGCTTTTCGTCCCCCACCTGAATAATGACCGGCTGGCCTACATTTCGGCCATAAGCCTTTGCCGTAAGACGCAGCCTGAACGTTTTTGGCAACGGCTGTTGGTACTCCAGAGTGACATCAGGCGCGACAAGCGAGTTAGACCAGCGCCCCCAGGACTCAACCCGGGACAGCCCCTCCATATTTTTCAGAAAGGAAGGTAAGCCTGGCAGTTTAAATTGTACCGATGCGCTGTCATAACGCAACGCGGCATCAGAGCGCACTATTCGGGTTATGGCGCGTTCTTTCTCGCGATCGAGCTCCGGCTGCGGAAACCAGACGGCTTCGGTAATATCCTGATCGCCAAGCGGCCTGATCTGCGCATTTCCCCCTTTATACCCTCGGGCAATACACCATTGCGGCGAGCGTGAGAAAACCGTCGATGATGTTTGCAACAAGCCGAGAATGTAACAGCGGTCGACCCAAATGAACCGAGCGCCATACTGCGCAGTAAGATAGGCCGAGCGTAGCCCCTGATAGCCATTAACCATAGGATAAACCTGCTCATCATGGAAAAGGAGCATAAACGGTAACGGGTACTTCGTTCCCTCAAAGTCAATCCGCTCCTTTTGCGCCAAGAGGGTATATTCCGTGACCTTTTTCGAAGTTTTCCAGAGCTCAATAATATTGGCGATCCATTCCTTTTCAAGTTTGCTGCTAAAAGAGGTAAACCTTTCGGATAGCGAAGCAAGTGATAGCGAGCTTCTCCCCAGGCCAATCTGATTTGCGCCGCCCAGAGCTTCCAGCACTGTCGCACCGTTATCCAGCGTACTTCGTGGTTTATTGAACGCAACGGCGCCTGGTTGCTGCACATTAAAAATGGCGAAAAGATCCTGTCGCTTAGCGCTATCTTCTGGTAACAAATCGGTGGCGTCGTTGCTCATTGAGAGATGATCGGAGCTAAGTACCACTATCGTTTTTGGCCCCCATTTTGACGCTTTAATTCTATGGATAAACCGGCTGATGATCTCCTGGCTACAGCTAATCGCCGCGAGGGAGACGTTGTTTTCGCCGTTAACCTGATAGGTCTTACGCTGGCAGTTATCGGAAATAAATCCATGTGGCGGATGGGTATCGACGGTAAGAGCAAATAATGAGAATCGTTGATTCTTTTCCGAGAGTTCAACAAACTTATCCCAGGCAGCATTGAGAACCGTGTCATCATAGAGCCCCCAGAGATGACGGTACCCTGCTTTCGCCTTATCTCTTAGCTCGAATGAGCCATAGATATGATCGAAACCATGCGTTTTTAAGAAAACATCTTTATCGGAGAAATGGAGATCGGCGCCCTGATAGAAATAGTTCTGATAACCCGATTTTTTTAAAATATCGCCCAGGCAAACTGCATCGGGATAGAAGTGATTAACAACGTTCTGATTGTTAATGTTTAATGGAAAAAACAGCGGCAGGCCACACTGCGAGGCAACGATCCCTCCAATAGTAAACCCCGTTCCGGGCAACTGTTGGGTTGAGGTAAAGCGCATAGCCTGACCTAAATTCTGCGAGAGTTCAGGCAAAAGATGAGGAAAGCGCTGTTCATCAAACCACGTCTGTTCAAGGCTTTCAGCGTAGATATAGACCAGATTATATTCCGGGTGCTTAATCGTCTCCCGCTGAGTAATATAATACCGATCAAACTCATCGCTTAGACTACCCCATTGCCCCATTAAAAGCTCACTGACTTGCACAACAACAGGTGATACGCACACTGCCACCATGGCAATAAACAGTGACAGCGCGTCAAAACTGCGCCGCCCTCCTTGTGATGGCTTGCCAAGACAGAAGCGCACCAGGATCCCAACGACCACCGCCGCAACAACTAACAGGGATATAGGCAGAAAATAGCTCTGAATGTCAGCCCCTTGCAGCGCATGGGTAAGCGTATAAATGACTGACCAGCGCATATCTGTTTGTGTAAAATGCAGACACCCAATGATAAACACGATGCTAATGATATTTAGCGACGCCAGCAGCATCATTAATGTCATCGATAAGCGACTCTTTATCGCCTTTTTTCTATAGATCCCAATCGACAGCAGAAAAAGCAGGCTGGAGGCAAAAAGAAAGTATGAATTTTTCATTTTGTACTCTCGCGGCATTCCCCAATGGTATCTATTTTTAGCGATACCAGGCCCACGCCAATTTTACGGTCAGGGGCATCGGTGGGCGAGGCAATAGTGTTCCCCTCCCGGCTTAGCTCTGGATATGGGGGCGTTATCATTACCGTTTTTCCTGACACCTGGGAGAAATGCAGACGATGCATCGCACTTTCTTTGCCAAGCCGAAGATACTGAGTCCGATCGCCGACGCGTATCGTAATGGGTTCATTGACATTTTTACCGTAGGCCTTCGCATCAATATTCATCCAAAAATCGCAAGGAAGTTCATCACGATAGGTCACCGTCACCGCGGGTGCCTGCACCGCATCTGACCAGCGCCCCCAGGATTCTCGCGCGCCAATACCGGTGACAGAATCAACGCCATCAGGCACGCCTTCCAGGTAAAACAAAATCGCATCAGAGGGGTAGCGAATATGGGCGTTCATCTGCCGTAACTGATTCAGGATGGAGGTGACGTATTTCTCTGAATGGGACTGAGGCGTGGGTATTTCCGCCTGTACCGTACCGTTCCATGTTGATAACGGTAATTTTTCGATAGCCACGTTGCCAGAAAGCGTTCCTTCGGCTTTACACCATTGCGGTGACAAAACGATCTCATCACGCTCTTTTGCCCATACGTTTCCCATTTGAAAACAGCGGTCAACCCAGATGAAATGTTTTTCAGGGGAGAGGTTCGCCAGCTTAAAACGTAGCGGCGCCTGCCCCCGGCGGTCTGTCAGTAACGAAGGTTTACCTTTAATGAATCCAACCAGTAAAGGGATTGGATAAACTTTAGCGTCGAAAGAGAGGGTTTCTTTTTGCGTATCGACAACATAGTCTTGCATCGCCAGTGGTGTTCCCCAGAGTTTCTGTACATGAGGCGACCATGCAATAATTTTGCTCCCAATATTACGAAAACGCTGGGTCAACGATGTTCGGCTTAAAGTGCTGCGCCCTAAGCCAAGATTATTTCCCCCGCCAAGGAGTTCAAGAACTGTCGCACCATTATCCATCGTGTTACGTGGTTGGTTATTTATTCCCGCTGTTAGCCCCTCCTTCAAAATGAAGAATAATCCATGGCGTTCATATTTTTTTAGGTAGTCAATCGCGACAGACGTGTTATTCATGGCAAGATGGTCAGAAGAGACTACAACAATCGTGTTCTTTGCCCACGGAGATCTTTTAATTCTGTCAATAAGTTTCGCAATTTCACGCTGACTACAGGCCACCGCCCCTAATGATGGCACAGCCTCTCCCGCCATAATATATGAAGATCCTTTGCATTCGTCAGGAATGTACCCATGAGGTGGGTGAGTATCAAGGGTTAATGTAAAAATAGAAAATCGTTTTCCAGCCTCTGACAAGGTTTTAAATTTGTCCCATACCTGTTGCAGAACAAGATTATCATAGAGCCCCCATTCATTCTGATAGGTTAGGTCATCTTTATACTTCGACTGTTCCAGACCAAATGCATGATCGATACCATGGGCATGGAAGAACTGATCTTTATTAGCAAATCGAACATTCGCCCCCTGGTAAAAATAATTTTCATAACCGGAGTTTTTAAGAATATCGCCAAGACAGATTTTTCCGGAGAAAAAATCACTAGTAACATCGGTATTATTGCCAAATCCTGAAGGCATAAAGAGCGGCAGACCACACTGTGATGCAACAATTCCAGCGATAGTGAAATCCATACCTGCATATTGTTGAGTCTGACTAAAGTCTAACCCCGAATGCTTAATTGCTCCCAGGTCAGCGGTTAAACCAGGAAAATGTGTATCATCAAAATACGTTCGTTCAAGGCTTTCGACATAAATATAGACCAGGTTATATTTTGGGTTATTAATCACCGAGATGGGCGGGATATAATAATTATAAAAATCTTTTCCGCTATCAGAAACATCGGGGACAACAGTTTTTCTGTATTGTAGCCATACTGGAGATGCGACTAGTGCGCCGAAGGAAAATACAACTGCCAGTATAGTATATAGTTTGCTTTGCCGAAAAAAAGGCGAGTTCGTGGAAATAATTTTAGTCGATAACCAAAGCGTGAAGGCCACAATAACAATAGCACATACCCCGGGTAGAATATAGCTTTTAACACCTACCCCGGTTAACGAACTGGTTAATGTATAAATGACAGCCCAGGTAATTCCTTCGCCAGTAAAATAATAGCAGCATGCCCAAAAAATATTGAGTAACAAAACACCACACAATGCAATAATAATCCAGGCGGTTGATAATCTGCACTTCCATGCTTTTAACTTATAGATAAAAAGTGAAATAACGATCGAAATAAATGAAACTATTAACAATGATAGATATGACATATTCCCTTCTAGCCATGATTTATATAATCAATCCCTTTTCTATCTTATTTTATAACGCTCGTGGTTAATAGAAACTGGCTGGCTTTTAGGAATACATAAAGATTAGCAGAGAGGCGGCATAAAAAAGCGGGTCTTTCGACCCGCCTTTCACTGAAACTTAACGTTTGTAGATGAACTCAACGCCTTCTTCGTCGTCTTCATCCCAATCGTCATCCCACTCTTCGTCTTCAGCTTCTGCCGCCACTTCATCAAGCTGCTGACGGTGGTAATCGTCCCACATGAACTCAACTTTCTCTGGCTGTTTCGCTTCTTCCTCCTGAGCAATTGGGTTCTCAATGATGAAGTTCATCACGTCCCAGCACAGGTCTTTGACACCCACCTGGCTTGCCGCGGAGATCAGGTAATACTTGTCTTCCCAGCCCATCGCTTCCGCAATCGCTTTAGCTTTAGCTTCGGCTTCCGCTTTATCCATGGTGTCAATTTTGTTGAACAGCAGCCAGCGAGGCTTATTCGCCAGTTTCTCGCTGTATTTCTCCAGCTCACCGATGATGATTTTTGCGTTCTCAGCCGGATCGGAGCCGTCGATCGGATCGATATCAATGATGTGCAGCAGCACGCGGCAGCGCTCAAGGTGCTTCAGGAAGCGAATACCGAGGCCTGCACCTTCGGATGCGCCTTCAATCAGACCCGGGATATCGGCAATAACAAAACTCTTCTCGTTATCAACGCGGACAACACCGAGGCTCGGCACCAGGGTGGTAAACGGATAGTCCGCAACTTTCGGCTTCGCAGCGGAAACGGCGCGGATGAAGGTCGATTTACCGGCGTTCGGCATCCCCAGCATCCCAACGTCCGCCAGCAGCATCAATTCCAGCTGCAGATCGCGCTTGTCGCCCGGAGTACCCATGGTTTTCTGACGCGGGGTACGGTTTACGGACGATTTAAAACGGGTGTTGCCCAGACCGTGCCAGCCGCCCTTAGCCACCATCAGACGTTGACCGTGTTTGGTCATATCGCCCATGGTTTCACCGGTGCCCTGATCGATAACACGCGTACCAACCGGCACCCTAATGGTGACGTCTTTGCCACGCTTACCGGTACAGTCGCGGCTCGCGCCGTTCTGACCACGCTCGGCGCGGAAGGATTTTTCAAAACGGTAGTCAATCAGGGTGTTCAGGTTCTCGTCGGCTTCCATCCATACGTCGCCGCCGTCACCGCCATCACCGCCGTCCGGGCCGCCTTTCGGAATATATTTTTCACGGCGGAAGCTCACGCAACCATTACCGCCATCACCTGCTACGACCAGGATCGTTGCTTCATCAACAAACTTCATTTTACTCTCCGTAAATCATTCGCCTGCGCGGGGTAACGGAACAACCGCTTCACGCTTACGCCACCGCCCCCATAGACGATGACCAATGGCGGAATACATCGCGCCCGCAACCACGACAAACGCACCGAGGTAACCTAAAAGGTTCAACATCGGTCTGGCGAAGAAATCGGGCCAGGCCATTGATAATAAATCTGAAAATAACAGAGTGAACAGCGGAGTCAGTGTGACTAACGCGCTCACCTGTGCCGCCTGCCAGCGCGCCATGGCTTCCGCCAGCGCCCCGTAGCCGACCAGTGTGTTCAGACCACAAAAGATCAGACAGGCTAACTGCCAGTCGCTCAGCTGCCCAATCACCTCAGGCTTCGCTAACGGCAGCAGTGCAATCGTACATAAAGTGTACAATAAAAAGAGGATCTGCTGTGACGCCATCTGCCGCAATAACACCTTTTGCGCGACGCCGTAACTCACCCACACCATCGCCGCACCGACACCAAAGATAACGCCCCAGGTGTAATCGGTCAGGCGGGTAAAAATTTCGATAAGGCTGGTGTTAAAGAACATTACCAGCCCGCAAATCAGCATGGTCGCCCCGATAATCTGCGTGCCACGCATCTTTTCTTTGAGGATAAAGACGCTTGCGACCATCATACCGACGGGAGACAGCTGGCCGATCACCTGCGACGCCGTTGGGCTAACGTACTGTAGCGATGAGCTAAACAGTACGAAGTTACCAAACAGCCCGCCCGTGGCGATCAGCAGCAGTACCAGCCAACGCGGGTCACGAAAGAGCCGCAGGGACGGCAGCTTGCGCTTCCAGGTCAGGATGAGGCCCAGACCACAGCTTGCCATCAGAAAGCGGTAGAAAACGACGGTAGGCGGTTCCATGACTTCCAGAACCTGCTTCATCGCAATGGGCAACGCTCCCCAACAAACCGCCGTGGTGAGCGCCAACAGAATACCTATGCCCGCCTGTTGCTTCATACCGGATTTCCTACCCTGAAACAGCGCTACAGACCATCATTTACCTGGCGTCGAATGTAAAAAGCCCCGCAACGTGTTGCGGGGCTTTTATCCGTTACCGGGACGCGAATAACTTATTCAGCAACGATGCTGATATATTTACGGTTATTCGGACCTTTAACTTCAAATTTCACTTTACCGTCTGCTTTAGCAAACAGAGTGTGGTCTTTGCCGCAACCAACGTTGGAGCCAGCGTGGAATTTGGTACCACGTTGACGAACGATGATGCTACCAGCCAGAACTGTTTCACCGCCGAAGCGTTTTACGCCCAGACGTTTAGCTTCTGAATCGCGACCGTTACGAGTCGAGCCGCCAGCCTTTTTATGTGCCATTTAATCTGCTCCCCTTAACTTAAGCGCTGATGCCAGTGATTTTCACATCAGTGAACCACTGACGATGGCCCTGCTGCTTACGGTAGTGTTTACGACGACGAAACTTAACGATTTTAACTTTCTCGCCACGACCGTGAGCAACAACTTCAGCTTTGATAACGCCGCCATCAACGAAAGGAACGCCGATTTTGACTTCTTCACCGTTTGCGATCATCAGAACTTCTGCGAATTCAACAGATTCGCCAGTTGCGATGTCCAGCTTTTCCAGGCGAACGGTCTGACCTTCGCTTACTCGGTGTTGTTTACCACCACTTTGGAAAACCGCGTACATATAAACTCCGCTTCCGCGCACATCTTCGTGTGATTCAGAGTGCGCTATAAATATTCACAATAGGGCGCGAATATTACGCAAAACGCGAGCCTTTGACAAGTGCTACCATCAATAGATGCAGAAAAAAAACACAACGCGCACGGCAACGTTTATCTGTCGCGTTTTTTCAGTACAATCGTAGCTACAACTCTAACGTAAAACCTTCGTTATCCCGTATGGATAAGTGGTAAACAGGACATTAAGCCCGGCTTTTGCGATGAATTTACAAAAAATCAATGAGTTAACCGCGCAGGATATGGCGGGAGTCAATGCGACGATTCTTGAGCAGCTCAACTCAGACGTCCAGTTGATCAACCAGCTTGGCTATTACATCGTTAGCGGCGGCGGAAAACGGATTCGTCCCATGATCGCCGTGCTGGCAGCCCGTGCCGTTGGCTATCAGGGAAACGCCCACGTCAAGATTGCCGCGTTAATCGAATTTATTCATACCGCGACGCTCCTGCATGACGACGTCGTTGATGAGTCCGACATGCGCCGTGGCAAGGCCACGGCCAACGCCGCCTTTGGCAACGCGGCCAGCGTGCTGGTTGGCGACTTTATCTACACCCGCGCCTTCCAGATGATGACCAGCCTCGGTTCACTCAAGGTGCTGGAAGTCATGTCTGAAGCCGTCAACGTCATTGCAGAAGGTGAAGTCCTTCAGCTCATGAACGTGAACGATCCGGACATCACCGAAGAGAACTATATGCGTGTGATCTACAGTAAGACCGCACGTCTGTTCGAAGCAGCCGCCCAATGTTCCGGCCTGCTGGCTGGCTGTACGCCAGAGCAGGAAAAGGGCTTACAGGATTATGGCCGCTACCTGGGCACCGCCTTCCAGCTGATCGACGACCTGCTCGACTACAGCGCCGATGGCGAAACGCTGGGTAAAAACGTCGGCGATGACCTGAACGAAGGTAAACCAACGCTGCCGCTGCTGCATGCCATGCGTAACGGCACGGCGGAACAAGCGCAGCTGATTCGCGGCGCTATCGAGCAGGGTAACGGCCGACATCTGCTGGAACCGGTGCTGGAAGCGATGGCCGCCTGCGGCTCGCTGGAATGGACGCGCCAGCGTGCCGAAGAAGAAGCCGATAAAGCCATTGCCGCCCTGGCCCCCCTTCCGGACTCCCAATGGCGCGATGCGCTTATTGGCCTCGCCCACATGGCGGTTCAACGCGATCGCTAATCCCTCTCCCGCGCAATGCGCGGGAAAGTTCCTGAAAACTCCCAATGACGTTATTTCGCGCCTGAAAATTAACGTTTTCCTAATTTAATGCAACTTACACGAACTTTTTAGAATCTTACTGAAAAGCACGTTACAGTACATTCCTCGCCCAACATGACGATTTAAACAGCGCTCTCAGGGAGGAAGTATGGATAAGTTAATCGACTGGCATCCGGCGGACATCATCGCCGGGCTGCGCAAAAAAGGCACGTCAATGGCCGCAGAATCACGCAAAAATGGCCTGAGCTCGTCAACGCTCGCCAACGTGCTCTCACGCCCCTGGCCTAAGGGTGAAATGATTATTGCGAAGGTGCTGGAGACGGATCCATGGGTCATCTGGCCATCACGCTACCACGATCCGGTAACCCATGAGTTTATCGATAGAACACAGGCGATGCGCAAACCACGCAGCCACCAATGAGTGACGTTCGTGCGGTATTTATCGCTCAATAAAGCTATTATCAATCGTGGTCTGGAGGGGGCTGAGCAGATAATCGATCACCCTCCTCTTGCCTGTTTTTATTTCGGCAGTCACATTCATTCCCGCGCTCAACGGCACGCTGGTATTTTCAATCATGATCTTTTGCTGGTCTAAAGCGACTCTGGCATTAAAAATTAAGCCGAGCTTTTCATCTTCAATTGCATCCAGGCTCACATGCTGCACTTTGCCTGTCAGATAGCCATAACGGGTATAAGGAAAAGATTCAATCTTTACCACGACATCCTGTCCCGCTTTGACAAAACCAATGTCTTTATTCGCCACCATCGCATCGACTTCTATCGTATCATTTAGCGGCGCAAGGATCATAATAGGCTGCCCTTCCATCACGACTCCGCCTTCAGAATGAAAAGCCAGCTGTTGAACCACGCCAGAGACTGGCGCAGTCAGCGACATCAGCATCTGCCGTTGACGCGTTTTGGCAAGCTGTTCCTGTAGCTCATTGATCGTTTCATTCGCAGCTCGTAGCCCATCAAGCGTATCTCGTTTCAGGAGTTGTAGATTTAAGCTGCGTTCTTTCTCCGTCTGATGCACGCTCTCCAGCACCTGCTTTTGCTGCTCGTACAGACTCTTCAGGTCCTGATCGTTCTCAATAATTTTACTCTGTTGGCTATAGAGTTCATGCTGGGAGAGGTAATTTTTATCACGCAATTTTTGATAATCGGCTAAGCGCTGTTTTTCGATCTCTCCGACATTCTTTAGTTTTGTTATCTGCGATCTTGTTGAACGGAGTTCTGCCTGATGCTGCTGTAAAATCGCCTGGGATTGCTCATCCTGTATAAACCAGCTTTGATATTGGTTGCGCACAAGCTGTTTTGCAGCAGCGACTTCCACTTCAACCAGCGCATAAGGCTTGATTGCATCCAGCGTAATATCAGGCATCGTTCGTGAATCCAGCGCCTGAAGTAAAGCCTGATTACGCAATTTGGCCAGAATAGCCGCATCAAGCTGGCGGCGCGCTTGTTGATAGTCGCTATCAGAACCTATTCCAGCCAGTTCGATCAGCTGGTCGCCTTTTTCAACGTGATCGCCATCTTTCACATAAATTCGTTTTATTACGGATGTTTCAAGCGGCTGAATAGCTTTACTATGTCCTGAAGGGATTGTTTTCCCTGTACTCACCGCCACTATTTCAACCTGCCCAATAATTGCCCACAGCAATGCAATTACAGCAAAAGCCATAATAATTCGCATAACAAGTTTGGGGGCTACTGAGGTCGGTGTTTCAATAAGTTCCAGATGAGCTGGCAGAAACTCCCGTTCATCCTGCATGCGTTCCTGTATTTCAAGTTGTTTACGTATTGCCCAGGTCTCATAAAAAGCTTTCTTGTAACGTAGCCATAAGTCTAAGAAATTATTCAGCCAGTCCCGCATATATCCTCCTGATACTATATATCCCTGAATAACCTAATTCGCCTGCAATTGATAAAGGTAACGGTAATATCCATTCTCTTTATTAAGCAGTTCAGTATGACTACCTTGTTCAACGATCTCGCCCTGATCCATAGCGATAATGCGATGTGCAAAGCGAACGGTAGACAATCGGTGGGCAATAATAATTACGGTTCTGTTCATGCAGATCTTCTGCATGTTATCCATGATTATTTTTTCTGACTCATAATCAAGTGCGCTGGTTGCTTCATCAAAAATAAGAATTCGAGGGTTAGAGATAATGGCTCGGGCAATGGCAATTCTTTGCCGCTGGCCGCCCGATAATTGCGAGCCTTGTTCTCCCACCTGAGTATCATAGCCTTCGGGAAGTTTCATAATAAAATCATGGGCACCAGCCATTTCTGCGGCTGCAATTACCCGTTCTAATGGGATACCCGGTTCACTCAACGCGATGTTGTCTCTGATGCTGCGATTCAGCAGAGCGTTCTCTTGTAACACTATGCCAATCTGTCGCCTTAGCCATGCAGGATCAGCCAGTGCAAGATCGTTACCATCGACAAGTACTCGCCCTTGCTCCGGGGTATACAGCCGTTGAACAAGACGAGTTAACGTGCTCTTTCCTGAGCCTGAACGGCCGACAATGCCAACAACCTCCCCCACCTTTATTGCTAGCTTTAAATTTTTAATAATAAGCGGCCCATCAACACGATACCGAAACTGCACGTTATCAAAGTCAATCTGCCCTTTTATGGCGGGCAACGCCAAACGGCTGTGGCTCACTTCTGTTGGCGTATTCAGGATATCTCCCAACCTGGCCACCGAAATACCAACCTGCTGAAAATCCTGCCATAGCTGGGCAAGCCTGATAACCGGCGCGGCGACCTGCCCGGCAAGCATGTTGAAGGCAATTAATTGCCCTACTGACAGATCACCCTGTATGACAAGCTGTGCCCCCAGCCATAAGTTAACCACCGTCACCAGCTTCTGGATAATCTGGATCCCTTGCTGGCCAATTGTTGCCAACACGGTAACCTTGAACCCCGCACTGACATAGGCGGCAAGCTGTTTATCCCAATGCTGGGTCGTCTGAGGTTCAACGGCCATTGATTTTATGGTGTTCATTGCGCTGATGGACTCAACCAGGAAAGATTGGTTGTCGGCCCCTCGGGCAAACTTCTCATTTAAGCGACTGCGTAAAACAGGGCTCAGCAGTGCGGACCAGATGGCATAACAGGGTAAGGATATCAGCACGACTAGCGTTAACCACCCGCTGTAGAACCACATCACGGTAATAAAAATGAAAGAGAACAAAAGATCGAGGACTGACGTTAGCGCCTGACCGGTCAAAAAGCTGCGGATTTGTTCTAGCTCACGTACTCTGGCGACCGTGTCGCCGACCCTTCTTTTTTCAAACCAGGAAATAGGTAACTTGAGCAGGTGACGGAAAATCCATGCGCCAAGTTCAACATCAATACGACTGGTGGTGTGAGCAAAGATATAGGTTCTTAATCCTCCCAGGATAACCTCAAAAAAGAACACAATGATAAGCGCTACAGATATGACATTGAGTGTACTCATTCCTCGATGTACAAGCACTTTGTCCATGACCACCTGAAAAAAAAGTGGCGTAATCAATGCAAAAAACTGTAGCACCACTGACGCAATCAAAACCTCAAGGAAGATACGGCGGTATTTAATTACGGCAGGAATGAACCAAGAAAAATCGAACCTTTTAAGAATATTATTTATATTTTGTCTTGTAGTTACAAGAATCAATGTTCCAGTGTATCGTTTAGAGAAGGCATCCCTATCCAGAACAACAATTTTCTTTAACTCAGGGTCTTGTATTAAATATTTCTCCCCCTCTATTTTCGCCAGAATAAAGTGCCTTCCGTTATCGTCCCAGACCATTGCTGGCAACGAGAGTTTATGCAATCGATGGATCTCTTTCTTGACGGCTTTAACCGTGAGTCCCACATCCCGGGCGGCAAGCAGCCATTGCTGCTGCGTCATGCCCTGTCCATCTGGGTCGAAGCGGTGTTTGATATCATCACAATTAATTGCAATACCGTAAAAGCTGGCCAAAATATAAAGTGAAGAGATCATTACAGACGAACCATCAACCCCGGAAACCTCAATCATCGATAATTACCAATTTTGCTAAAACATGGCCCCCATCATATTATAACCCTAATATTTTAGTAGTATATAAACAGTCAAGAAACTGAAATAAAAACATAATCAAAAGGAATGTTAAACGCCAAATAATAAATCATCAAAATATAATACCATTATCAATGGTTACATTAAAAAATCTGATAATCTACTTATGCAAACGATAACAGAAGAAATAAAAACATCACCACACTGAATAAAACATTAAAATATTCCATTCCAATGAATATTAACCATTTAGGCTAGCATTGTTATTGATACACTTAACAACTCACGGAGAAAATACAATGCAGATAAACACAGAAAGAAATTATACCATATTCGGCTTTAAAAAAAATCAAGATAAAATAAAAAAACACAAGCTATGTTATATAGTTTTCTTATTCATATTCTACAACACGGCTTATGGCATTGAGTACAAAGAAAACACACCTAGCATCAAATGCTATAGAGATGTGGATGATAACAATTGGATAAAATACTCTATGCCATCTAAGGAAATAAAGACAGGAAAAGGAGGGAAATATTTTATAAGCCTAGTAAATAACGCTATTGAAAATCGCAATTCATTTCCTGATTTTTATATTTTTATATATGAAAAAGCCTATCCCAACAAATTTATAGATGCAGCCGAATATAATGCAAACACATCAACATTTGATAACAACTCAAAAGAAAGAATATTCGGAAACTCCGAAAAAATAGATGGAAAATTATCTGAAAGCCGTGTTTTTAGCACTACCTTAAAGCGAAACACTAACTATGTAATTGAAACAACGTTTTATTTTAAAAATGAAATTTGCCCTGACGTAAATAATTTTTTCATTGATGTTGAAAAATCACACTTTGTCTGGTAAATATGGAGGTTACAATGTCTTATACCATCAAAATAAAAAATGACGCATCGCTCATAGACGGAAACGGATTCGTCCATACATGGCTAGAGTATACGGTAGTTGATGATGATGGAAATATAAAAACAGAATTCTTTAGTTTTTCTTCACCAGACGCAGGCACATTTTTTGGTGCAGATAGCACAGGTATTTTCACTAATAAGGCTATGGATGGTCGTCCTACATCGCAAGAGATCTCCCTCAGAATATCCGATGAACAACATGAACTGTTAATAAATAATATTGAAAAGTTTAAGAATTCAGGAAGTAATTATGATTTAACACCCGATGGTAATGGTGATTACAATTGCACCACGGCAGTTGCGAAGGTCTTATCTGATTCTGGCATACACTTAATGGACAATGTTAATACTCCATTCGGCGTGGTTGACCTTTACGAACAAATTTATAAAAACAATTCAAAAGATGATCCTATAGATTATAACGATTCATTAAACAATTATAACAATAGTTATATAGATGCATTTTTAGATAGCAAACAAAACTTAGATGACGCTATTGAGTCATTTCTCATGCCAGAGTTAAAATATCTTAATGAGCTTTCATTAAAATATCCTGCACTTGCCCCACTAAATGAGCAGGCTCAAAATGAAATGGCTATGATTTATACACTAAGAGACAATCCTAATTTTGATGAATCCGAATTATCGCGAAATAGTGCGCTCCAGGAGCTGTGTGGTTTCCTTGATTCAAAAGTTCAAAACTATGCTGAACTAATACATAACATAAACAAAGCAATCGATAACGATCCTTCCCTTGCTCTCGATCCCTTAAGACTTTTAGATTTGTTTGGGAATGACTTTATGTTCCCAAGCATAGAAAAAGCTGAAAAAACAACCAGTCCAATTATCATTGATCTAGATAATGATGGGGTCGAAACAATTAGTAAAAACAATGATATATACTTTGATCATGACGGAAATGGATTCTCTGAAAACACTGGATGGGTTTCACCAGATGATGGATTACTCGTTTATGATATTAACAAGGATGGTAAAATTGATACAGGACAAGAGCTATGGGGGAATAATACAATAACCAATGGAAATTATGCACCAAATGGTTTTGTAGCACTAAAAAAATGGGATACCGATAACAATAACAAAATAGATTATGATGATAGCATCTGGGATGATTTAAAAATATGGCAAGATAGTAACAGCAATGCTGTCGTTGACGAAGGAGAGTTAAAGGGCCTTTCTTATTTTAATATATCTTCAATTTCCCTAAAATATAAAACATCCACAGCAAAAGATGCGAATGGAAACACTCACCGCCAAATAGGCGAATTTAAATTTGATGATGGTTCAACTGGAATTGCCACAGACGTTTGGTTTGCTACAAACCAAACTGATAGTAATTATAACCATAAGGAATATAACCTTGATTTCTTTGCAACCCTCCCGTTTATCCGAGGATATGGCATCGTACCGGACATTTATAATGTTGCCAGTACTAATAAAAAACTTCATTCATTACTTACGGAGTTAAGTTTATCACCATCAAAAGGATTTAATTCTGATTTCATTGATTCTATCATCTTCGAATGGACTGGGGTTGTTAATGTTGATGAGGAGAGCAGAGGTAGCAATGTAGATGCGCGACATTTAGCGGCTTTGGAAAACATCACAAACAATAAATACAACAACCCAAATGGCAGCAATAACGCCAACCCTCTGTCAAACGCATCCAAACTTATCGAAAGTGAGTATGCTAAATTCAGATTATATATCCAAGCTCAGCTTTTATCTCAAACATTATATAAAGAAGAGTTCTCCACTTTAAATATTATTCACAACAAGGAATACACAGGGTTAACTATTGATACATCAGAATTCTATACTCTTCTAGATAAATTACAGTCTGAAGATATTTATAAATACGCGGCAATTGTAAGTATCGCACATAATCTGATGCAATATGTAGATAGTGATAGCTATTTTAAACGTGACATATCAGCTAAGGCTGCATTGTATACGTTCAGCTTTTATTCGAATGGAGTTCTACCTAGTGGCAGTGGTAACGATACATATCTCTTTACAAGAGGCCACGGTCAGGACATCGTTCAGGACTCAGCAGCAGATACGGTCAACACCCTGATCTTTAACGATGCCTCTGCCTCTGACCTCGTCCTGGCAAAATCCGGCAATGACCTGGTTATCCACGCCTACGGCTCCGACGACACCGTCACCCTGACCAACTACTTCAGCTCCGCTAGCTACCGTAAATTCAGTATCACCCTTGACGATCAGACCCTCTCCATGGCTGATCTCGCCGCCATGGGCTTCCCCGTCTATGGTACCGACGGCAATGACACCCTCAGCGGCTGGAATAACGCCGATACCCTCTATGGTTATGCCGGCAACGACAGCCTGAGCGGCTATGATGGCAATGACATTCTCGACGGAGGTGCCGGCAACGACTCCCTTAATGGCAATAACGGCAATGACACCCTCGACGGCGGCACCGGCAACGACTCCCTTAATGGCAATAACGGCAATGACACCCTCGACGGCGGTACCGGCAACGACTCCCTTAATGGCAATAACGGCAATGACACCCTCGACGGCGGCACCGGCAACGATAAACTCTCTGGTGGCAGCGGCGACGATACCTATGTCTTTAATAAAGGCCACGGCCAGGACACCGTTTCTGACTCTGCCACCTCCTCCGTCAACACCCTTGTGTTCCAGGGGGCTACCGCCGCCGACCTCGTCATGGAAAAGTCCGGTTACGACCTGATCATTCACGCCTACGGCACTGACGATACCGTCACCCTGACCGATTATTTCCGCT
>NZ_LXEU01000014.1 GCF_001654985.1 Kluyvera georgiana ATCC 51603 | reverse complement strand
CCAGGACACCGTTTCTGACTCTGCTACCTCCGCCATCAACACCCTTGTGTTCCAGGGGGCTACCGCCGCCGACCTCACCCTGGAAAAGTCCGGTTACAACCTGATCATTCACGCTTACAGCCCCGACGACATGGTCACCCTGACCAACTACTTCAACTCCGCCAGCTATCGCCGATTTGAAATCAAGCTTCAGGATCAAACCATCGATCTTAGTGAGCTTGAAGAGTTTGTGAGCGATAAATTAGCGAAGCAGAACGTTTCAACTTCACTAAGTGAAATCGTTGTTGAGGACAGCGAAGAGACATTGAGCAATCCATTACATCTCTCGTCATTAATGAATGAAGAGACAGATAAGCGCAGCCAAGCAAAAATCAAGGAAACAGACCAATTTGCCGAGAGCGCGGAATTAACCTCGCAGGTTAATTTGTTAATTCATGCCATGGCAACATTTGGTGATAATAGCGGCGCCTCAGGGCTACCTCAGACAGCCAATGTCATCGACTACAACAACCATAACATCCTGGCGATTCCGCAGTAAAAAAAGCCTCCCGCGTGAAAACTCGGGAGGCTTTATACACGGCAATAATTACTCGCCTTTTACGCGTTCGATATTGGCGCCGAGTGCGCGCAGCTTATCTTCAATGCGTTCGTAGCCGCGATCAATGTGGTAGATGCGGTCAACGATAGTGGTGCCCTGAGCAATACAGCCCGCCAGCACGAGGCTTGCCGATGCACGCAGGTCGGTTGCCATGACCTGAGCGCCAGAAAGCTGCTCAACGCCGTGGCAAATCGCAGTGTTGCTTTCGATTTCCGCACGAGCGCCCATACGGATCAGTTCCGGAATGTGCATGAAACGGTTTTCGAAGACCGTTTCAGTGATCACACCGGTCCCTTCCGCCACCATGTTCAGCAGGGTGAACTGGGCCTGCATGTCGGTCGGGAACGCCGGATGCGGCGCGGTACGTACGTTCACCGCTTTCGGACGCTTGCCATGCATATCCAGGCTAATCCAGTCTTCGCCCACTTCGATATCCGCACCGGCTTCGCGCAGCTTGGCCAGAACGGCGTCCAGGGTATCAGGCTGCGCGTTGCGGCAGACAATTTTCCCGCCGGAGATCGCCGCCGCCACCAGGAAGGTGCCGGTTTCGATACGGTCAGGCAGAACGCGATAAACGCCGCCGCCCAGGCGCTTCACGCCTTCGATGGTGATGCGGTCGGTACCCTGCCCCGTCACCTTCGCGCCCATCGCGTTGAGGAAGTTCGCCGTGTCGACGATTTCCGGCTCGCGCGCGGCGTTTTCGATGATGGTGGTGCCTTCCGCCAGCGTCGCAGCTGTCATGATAGTGACGGTCGCGCCAACGCTGACCATGTCCATGACGATATGCGCGCCTTTCAGACGACCATTGACGGACGCTTTGACGTAACCTTCTTCCAGCTTAATTTCCGCGCCTAGCTGCTCAAGACCAGAGATGTGCAGATCGACCGGACGCGCACCAATGGTGCACCCACCCGGCAGAGAAACCTGGCCCTGTCCAAAACGCGCCACCAGCGGCCCCAGTGCCCAGATAGACGCGCGCATGGTTTTCACCAGGTCGTAAGGTGCACAGAATACGTTGACCGAGCCTGCATCAATCCATACTGAACCGTTGCGTTCTACCTTCGCACCCAACTGCGTCAACAGCTTCATGGAGGTATCCACGTCTTTCAGCTTCGGTACGTTCTGGATCTCTACCGGGTCTTCTGCCAGCAAAGCGGCAAAAAGAATCGGCAGGGCAGCATTTTTGGCGCCGCTAATGGTGACCTCGCCCTGAAGGCGGGTTGGCCCCTGCACACGAAATTTATCCATCAAATCTAATCTCTGTTAAGTATTCACGTTCGCCACCGGGAAAGCGTTACCGCTTTCCCCATGGCTCAAAAACCGTTGAGTTTGCGATCGCGAGCCCACTCTTGCGGGGTATACGCTTTGATCGACAGGGCATGAATGCGGTTGTCCGCAAGATACTCCATCAGCGGGCCATAGATGGTCTGCTGCTTCTTAACCCGGCTCATGCCCTCAAACATCTCACCCACGGCAATCACCTGGAAGTGGCTACCGTCGCCAGAAACGAGAACTTCCTGAAGGGAGAGTGCATTCATCAGCACGGTCTGAATTTCATTATTTTCCATAGGTTCACATTTCATTTGAGAGTGAAAACAGCCCCACATCTTAGAGGAAAGTGGCGCAGTCTTAAACAAGCAAAAAGCCCCATCGGTAAGATTGATGGGGCTTTAGGAACATTAGAAGCAATAACGTGCTGAAATTTTTAAGGGATCATATCTTCAGGCAGATTATACAACCGTTTCAGCGTCGCCACTTTTTCGCTGACGCCTTCCAGGCTCACCTTGCGGCCCTGGGAACGAATCAGGTCAACCAGGTGCACCAGCAGCGCCAAACCTGCAGTATCGACGCGGCTAAGACCATTGAGATCGATCACCGAAACGCCCTGCGTCACTTCATTTCTGGCGTCCCACAGGGGCACCAGAAAGTCCTGGTCCAGTTCACCGCGCAGCATCAGGCGCTCACCGTCGCGCGTCCAGCTAAGCTGTTCAGCCATTATTTTTTCTGTTCCAGGGTGATCGGCTGCGCGGAGATGGATTTCAGCTGCGCGGTCAGGCCATCAATACCTTTGGTGCGCAACAGGTCGCTCCACTCGTTCTGTTTGGTGGTGATCATGCTCACCCCTTCAGCGATCATGTCGTATGCCTGCCAGTTGCCGGTCTGGGTATTTTTACGCCACTGGAAGTCCAGGCGCACCGGCGGACGGCCGTTCGGGTCGATGATGGTCACGCGAATAGGCACGATGGTCGCGTCGCCCAGCGGCTGTTCCGGGGCAATCTGGTAGGTCTGACCGTGGTACATCGCCAGCGCCTGGCCATAGGCCTGCTTCAGGTATTCACGGAACGCGGTAAAGTAGGCTTCACGCTGCGCCGGAGTCGCATCTTTGTAGTAACGGCCCAGCACCAGCGCGCCGGCGTATTTTACCTGTACGTACGGCAGCAGTTCCTGATCGACCACGTCACGCAGGTAGTTCGGGTTAGAACGAATTTTAGGTTGTTCATTCTTCAGGCGATCGAACGTTTTCTGCGCTGCTTCGTTCATCAGCTTGTAAGGGTTAGATTGGTCAGCTGCGGTTGCGGCCGTTAGCGGGGCAATCACCAGCATGGCGACCATCAGTAAGCGTTTAAACATGTCGAGTATCTCCTGAGATTAATTCGTCGCGCCAGTTGCAGGCGTCGCCGTATCAGTATGTCCATCTGTGGATTCCTGCGCATCGCCTGAATTCTTATTGTCGCTGCCCTTGCTGTTATAAAGGAATTGACCAATAAGATCTTCCAGCACCATCGCCGATTTGGTGTCCTGAATGGTGCCGCCGTCTTTAAGGATAGACGTTCCCAGCTCAGGGTCTTCAAAACCGACGTTCAGCGCCAGATACTGTTCCCCCAACAGACCGGAAGTTCGAATCGCCAGCGAGCTGGTATCCGGAATGTGGTTGTAGCGATCTTCAATGTCGAGCGCCACGCGAGGTAAATAGGTTTTTGGATCCAGGGTAATGTCAGCCACGCGGCCAATCACCACGCCGCCAATACGCACCGGCGAGCGTGCCTTCAGGCCGCCGATGTTATCGAAGGTGGCGTAAATGCGGTAGGTTGGCTCTGATTTCATTGACGAAACGTCCGCCGCCTTCAGGCAGACAAACAGCGCCGCCAGCAGGGCCACCAGCAGAAAAATACCGACCCAGATTTCACTCTTTTTCGTTTGCATTCACTCAATTCCCAAACATCAGTGCCGTCAGCACAAAGTCCAGCCCAAGAACCGCCAGCGACGAGTGCACCACGGTACGGGTGGTCGCCCGGCTGATTCCGGCAGAAGTGGGGATTGCATCGTAACCGTTAAATAACGCAATCCATGTCACCGTAATGGCGAAAACCAGGCTCTTGATCAGGCAGTTCACCAGATCGAGACGCCAGTCCACCGCATTTTGCATTGCCGACCAGAAGAACCCGGCATCAATGCCTTTCCAGCTTACGCCGACCAGCGAACCGCCCCAGATGCCTACCGCCACAAAGATAATCGTCAGCAGCGGCAATGAGATCACACCGGCCCAGAAGCGCGGAGAAATCACCCGGCGCAGCGGATCCACCGCCATCATCTCCATGCTGGAGAGCTGCTCGGTCGCGCGCATCAGGCCAATTTCCGCCGTCAACGCCGAACCGGCACGCCCGGCAAACAGCAGCGCGGCCACCACCGGCCCCAATTCGCGCAGCAGGGAAAGCGCCACCAGCATGCCGAGACTGGTCTCAGCGCTGTAGGTAGTCAGCACCAGATAACCCTGTAGCCCCAGCACCATGCCGATAAACACGCCCGACACAATGATGATCACCATCGACAGCACGCCAACGTTGTAAAGCTGGCGCACCAATAGCGGCGCGTGCTTGCGGAACTCCGGCTTGCCGACAACGGCATTGAATAACATTAACCCAGCTCGCCCAAACGTCGCGATGGTCTTAATCCCGCGATGTCCAAGCGCTGCCAGTGCATTTAACAACATGAGTCGATTATCTCCCTGTGCCGATGAGGTCGCGGCGATAATCGCCCGCAGGGTAACGGAACGGCACCGGGCCGTCGGCAATACCGTCGAGGAACTGACGCACTCGCGGATCGTCGTTTTCCTGCAACGAAGTTGCACTACCGTGAGCGATGATTTTACGGTCCGCCATAATATAGGCGAAATCGGCAATGCTCAGCACTTCCGGCACGTCGTGGGAAACCACAATACAGGTGACACCCAACGCGCTGTTGAGTTCAGAAATCAGCTTCACCAACACGCCCATGGTGATCGGATCCTGGCCGACGAACGGTTCGTCAAACATGATCAGATCGGGTTCCAGAGCAATCGCTCTGGCCAGCGCGGCGCGTCTTGCCATCCCGCCGGAAAGCTCGGACGGCATCAGCTTAGCCGCCCCGCGCAGGCCGACGGCTTCGAGCTTCATCATCACCGTGCTTTTCAACAACGGCGCGGGAAGCCGGGTATGCTCGCGAATCGGGTACGCCACGTTGTCAAACACGTTCATGTCGGTAAACAGCGCGCCAGACTGAAACAGCATACTCATCCGTTTACGCACGGTGTACAAACGAGATCGCGACATCTGCGGCACGTTCTCGCCATCAAAGAGGATCTCTCCGCTATCCGGGGGGATTTGCCCGCCAATCAGGCGTAGCAGCGTGGTCTTGCCAATCCCCGACGGCCCCATTATCGCGGTGATTTTCCCGCGCGGCACCGACAGCGAGATCTTGTCGAAGATGACCCGACTGCCACGGGTAAACGTGACGTCGTGCATATCGACCAAATTCTCGATATTTTGGCTCATAGGCTTACCTTTCCAGGTCCTTAAGAGGAATCATTTCCTGCTCAATTGCGCATTCTTACAGAATCCTAACCGCACGAGTTAACGAAATCTGGCATTTGTTTTACTTTTCCTGCGCATAAAGTCAAAATTAGGAATTCGTTACGTCCAGACGTGCGGACCGACGATTATACCCGAATAAAGGACTTTAGATGCTCTTAGCCACGGCTCTGTTAATTATTGGTTTACTTCTGGTGGTCTACAGCGCCGACCGCCTCGTGTACTCCGCCTCCATTTTGTGCCGTGCTCTGGGAGTTCCACCGCTGATTATTGGCATGACCGTGGTCAGTATCGGCACCTCGCTGCCGGAAATTATCGTCTCCGCCGCCGCCTCCCTTCATGGTCAGGTAGACGTCGCCGTCGGGACCGCCATCGGATCTAACATCGTCAATATATTACTGATCCTCGGCCTGACCGCGCTGTTTCATCCATTTACCGTGCATTCTGATATCCTGCGCCGTGAAATACCGCTAATGTTGGTCGTCAGCCTGCTGGCCGGGTATGTGCTGTATGATGGCGAACTCTCGCTGATGGACGGCGTTTTCCTGATTATGCTGGCAGCCCTGTGGCTGCTGTTTATCATTAAGATAGCGCGTCTGGCCGAGCGCCAGGGTAACGATAAATTCACCCAGGAGCAGTTGGCCGAGCTGCCGCGCGACGGTTCGCTGCCCGTCGCCTGCTTATGGCTCGGCGTAGCGCTGATTATTATGCCGATGGCGACCCGCATGGTGATTGATAACGCCACGGTGCTGGCAAACTATTTCGCCATGAGCGAGCTAACCATCGGCCTGACAATTATCGCCCTCGGCACCAGCCTGCCGGAGCTGGCAACCGCCATCGCAGGCGTGCGTAAAGGTGAAAATGATATTGCGGTCGGCAACATCATCGGCTCGAATTTCTTTAATATCGCTATCGTTCTGGGTATCCCTGCCCTTCTCGCGCCGGGGACATTTAACCCGCTCGCGTTTACCCGGGACTATGGCGTCATGGTATTGGTGAGCGTGGTCTTCGCCCTCCTGTGCTGGCGTCGTCGCCAGATAGGCCGTGGCGCAGGTTTACTGTTAATCGGCGGGTTTGTTGCGTGGCTGGCGCTGCTCTATTGGGCAACGCCGCTCTTCATCGAATAAATCGGGATAACACTATGTCGCAAATAGATTTGCAGCCAAATTTCGACTTCCAGCAGGCGGGAAGAGAAGTTCTGGAGGTTGAACGGGAAGGGCTGGAACAGCTCGATCAATACATCAATCAGGACTTCAGCGACGCCTGTGAGAAGATCTTCTACTGCGGCGGCAAAGTGGTCGTGATGGGGATGGGCAAGTCCGGGCATATCGGGCGCAAAATGGCCGCTACCTTTGCCAGTACCGGCACCTCTTCCTTCTTCGTCCATCCCGGCGAAGCGGCACACGGCGATTTAGGCATGGTGACACCACAGGATGTGGTCATCGCGCTCTCTAACTCCGGCGAGTCGAACGAGATTCTGGCGCTGATCCCGGTGCTCAAGCGCCTGCGCGTGCCGCTGATCTGCATGACCAGCCGCCCGGACAGCAGCATGGGCCGTGCGGCAGATATTCATCTGTGCGTAAAAGTTCCGCGCGAGGCTTGCCCGCTCGGGCTGGCGCCGACCTCCAGCACCACCGCCGCGCTGGTGATGGGCGATGCGCTGGCCGTTGCGCTGCTGAAGGCTCGCGGCTTTACCGCTGAAGACTTTGCGCTGTCGCACCCCGGCGGCGCACTGGGCCGCAAGCTTCTGCTGCGCGTTAACGATATTATGCACACGGGCGATGAAATCCCACACGTGAGCGAAGATGCCTCACTGCGGGATGCGCTGCTGGAAATTACCCGTAAAAATCTCGGAATGACGGCCATCTGCGATGACAATATGCAGATTAAGGGTATCTTCACCGATGGCGACCTACGACGCATCTTCGACAACGGCGCAGACTTACGTAGCCTCGGCATCGCCGATGTGATGACGCCGGGCGGTATCCGCATTCGTCCCGGTACGCTGGCGGTCGACGCGCTGAACCTGATGCAATCACGTCATATCACCTGCGTGCTGGTTGCCGATGGCGACCATCTGCTAGGTGTGATACATATGCACGACCTACTGCGCGCAGGCGTAGTGTAATCAAGGATATAAAGAATGAGTAACGCTGTCGCATCGGTCGCCACCTGTTACGGGCCGGTGAGTCCACAATTTATCGCGAAGGCGGAGAAAATCCGCCTGTTGATCCTCGACGTCGACGGGGTGCTGTCCGACGGCCTGATTTATATGGGCAACAACGGTGAAGAGCTAAAGGCCTTTAACGTGCGCGACGGCTACGGCGTGCGCTGCGCCCTCACCTCTGGTATCGAAGTAGCGATTATTACCGGGCGAAAAGCTAAACTGTTAGAAGACCGCTGCGCTACGCTGGGTATCACGCATCTCTACCAGGGACAGTCGGATAAACTTATCGCCTATCGTGAACTGCTGGCGAAGCTGAGCCTACGGCCGGAAGAAGTCGCCTACGTGGGCGATGATCTGATCGACTGGCCGGTGATGGCAGAGATCGGCCTGAGCGTCGCGGTGGCGGATGCGCACCCGCTGCTGCTGCCGCGCGCCGATTACGTCACGCGCATTGCGGGCGGACGCGGTGCGGTACGCGAAGTCTGTGACCTGCTGCTGCTGGCGCAAGGGAAGCTCGACGAAGCCAAAGGGCAATCCATATGAGTAAAACCAGACGTTGGGTTATCATTCTGCTATCACTGGTTGCGCTTGTCCTCATCGGCCTGAATCTCGCCGACAAAGACGACAGCGGCCCGGTTGCAGTAAATACCGGCGATCCAACCTATAAAAGCGAACATACCGATACGGTGGTGTACAGCCCGGAAGGCGCGCTCAGCTATCGGTTAATTGCCGAGCACGTGGAGTATTTTTCCGATCAGGGTCTGTCGTGGTTTACTCACCCCGTGCTGACCACCTTTGACACCGCGAAGGTGCCAACCTGGTCGATTAAAGCCGATAAAGCGAAGCTGACCAACGACCGCATGCTGTATCTCTACGGGCACGTTGAAATCAACGCGCTGACAGAAGACGCACAACTGCGTAAGATTACGACGGATAATGCCCAGGTGAACCTGATTACTCAGGACGTTTCCTCTGACGATCTGGTGACGTTATACGGAACAACATTTAATTCCAGCGGCCTGAAAATGCGCGGCAATTTACGCAGCAAAAACGCCGAGCTGATTGAAAAGGTTAGAACTTCTTATGAAATCCAGAACAAACAAACTCAGCCTTAAGCTGGCGCTCGTCGCTTCTCTGCTGGCAGCCAGTCTGCCGGCAATGGCCCTGACCGGCGATACCAATCAGCCGATTCATATTGAATCCGATCAGCAGTCGCTGGATATGCAGGGCAACGTCGTGACCTTCACCGGTAACGTTGTCGTGACTCAGGGCAGTATCAAAATCAACGCCGACAAAGTGGTCGTCACCCGCCCGGCAAACCAGCAGGGTAAAGAAGTGATCGATGGCTACGGCAACCCGGCTACCTTCTACCAGATGCAGGACAACGGCAAGCCGGTGAAAGGTCGCGCATCGAAAATGCACTACGAATTAGCAAATGACTTCGTGGTACTGACCGGCAATGCCTACCTTGAGCAGTTAGACAGTAACATCAAGGGTGACAAGATTACCTATCTGGTGAAAGAGCAGAAAATGCAGGCGTTTAGCGACAAAGGCAAACGCGTCACTACCGTTCTGGTTCCGTCTCAGCTACAGGACAAATCCAAAGACCAGGCTCCGGCACAGAAGAAGAGTAACTAATCCGTTATGGCGACATTAACTGCAAAAAATCTGGCGAAGGCCTATAAAGGCCGACGCGTCGTGGAAGATGTCAGTCTGACCGTCAACTCCGGTGAGATTGTGGGCCTGCTTGGGCCGAACGGCGCGGGTAAAACGACCACCTTCTACATGGTCGTCGGTATCGTACCGCGCGATGCGGGCAATATCATCATTGATGACGAAGACATCAGCCTGCTGCCGCTGCACGCCCGTGCGCGCCGCGGCATCGGCTATTTGCCGCAGGAGGCGTCGATTTTCCGTCGTCTGAGCGTTTACGATAATCTGATGGCGGTACTGCAGATCCGCGATGACCTCAGCAATGAACAGCGCGAAGACCGTGCCAAAGAGCTGATGGAAGAGTTCCACATCGAGCATCTGCGCGACAGCCTGGGCCAGGCGCTTTCCGGCGGTGAACGTCGCCGCGTCGAGATTGCCCGCGCGTTAGCGGCAAACCCGAAGTTTATCCTGCTGGATGAACCGTTTGCCGGTGTAGACCCCATCTCCGTTATCGACATCAAACGCATCATCGAACATCTGCGCGACAGCGGCCTTGGCGTACTGATTACCGACCACAACGTCCGTGAAACGCTGGCGGTGTGCGAACGCGCTTACATCGTCAGCCAGGGGCATCTGATTGCCCACGGAACACCTCAGGAGATCCTGGAAGACGAACATGTTAAACGCGTGTATCTTGGGGAAGACTTCAGACTCTGATAGGGTAGTGGTTATCGACGTTAGCGGGAGATATTCGTTCTGAACATGAAGCAAGGTTTGCAATTAAGGCTCAGCCAACAGCTTGCCATGACGCCCCAGTTGCAGCAGGCCATTCGTCTGTTGCAATTGTCTACGCTGGAACTTCAGCAGGAACTCCAGCAGGCGCTGGAGAGCAATCCCCTGCTCGAGCAAACCGATCTTCACGATGAAGTAGAGACTCAGGAAACCGTCGATAGCGAAACGCTGGACAGCGTCGATGCGCTGGAAAAACCGGACATGCCCGAAGAGCTGCCGCTTGACGCCAGCTGGGACGAAATCTACACCGCCGGTACGCCTTCCGGTACTGGCGCTGACTATCAAGACGACGAACTGCCGGTTTATCAGGGTGAAACCACTCAGTCACTTCAGGATTACCTGATGTGGCAGGTAGAGTTAACGCCGTTTACCGATACCGACCGGGCGATCGCCACGTCGATCGTCGACGCGGTGGATGACACCGGCTACCTCACCGTCACCGTCGAAGATATCCGCGAAAGCATTGGCGACGACGAGATTGGCCTGGACGAAGTGGAGGCGGTACTTAAGCGCATCCAGCGTTTCGATCCGGTCGGCGTGGCCGCCAAAGATCTCCGCGATTGCCTGCTGATCCAGCTGTCACAATTTTCACCCGACACGCCGCGTCTCGATGAAGCGCGACTGATTATCAGCGATCATCTCGATCTGCTCGCTAACCATGATTTCCGCTCGCTGATGCGGGTCACCCGTCTGAAAGAAGATGTACTGAAAGAAGCTGTCGATCTGATCCAGTCGCTGGATCCGCGCCCGGGCCAATCGATCCAGACCGGCGAACCGGAGTATGTGATTCCGGACGTACTGGTGCGCAAGGTCAACGATCGCTGGGTGGTAGAGCTGAACGCCGACAGTATTCCGCGCCTACAGATAAACCAGCACTACGCGGGGATGTGCAACAACGCCCGCAACGACGCCGACAGCCAGTTTATTCGTAGCAACCTGCAGGAAGCCAAATGGCTGATCAAGAGCCTTGAAAGCCGCAACGATACGCTGCTGCGCGTCAGCCGCTGCATCGTCGAGCAACAGCAGGCCTTTTTCGACCTTGGCGAAGAGTACATGAAACCGATGGTGCTGGCCGACATCGCCCAAACCGTCGAGATGCACGAGTCCACCATTTCGCGTGTTACCACGCAGAAGTATTTGCATAGCCCACGGGGCATTTTCGAGCTTAAATATTTCTTCTCCAGCCACGTCAGTACCGAGGGCGGCGGCGAAGCCTCGTCCACGGCAATTCGGGCGCTGGTTAAGAAATTGATTGCCGCGGAGAATCCCGCGAAACCACTGAGCGACAGTAAGCTGACCACCATGCTCTCTGAACAGGGTATCATGGTGGCAAGGCGTACCGTTGCAAAGTACCGAGAGTCTTTATCCATTCCGCCGTCTAACCAGCGTAAACAGCTGGTCTGACACAACTGATAAGGAAGACACTATGCAGCTCAACATCACTGGACACAACGTCGAGATCACCGAGCCGATGCGCGAATTCGTGACCACGAAATTCAGCAAGCTGGAGCAGTATTTCGAGAGGATCAATCAGGTCCATATTGTGTTAAAGGTGGAGAAACTGACGCACATCTCGGATGCGACATTGCACGTGAACGGCGGTGAACTTCATGCCAGCGCGGAAGGGCAGGATATGTATGCCGCCATCGACGGTTTGATCGATAAACTGGCGAGACAGTTAACCAAGCACAAAGATAAACTAAAACAACATTGATTGTCCGAGCGATCGCCCGATATGCCTGCATATCGGGCGATGCTTAGGTGAAATTATGACAAATAACGATTCGGCTCTACAACTGAGCAATGTCCTTAACCAGGAATGTACCCGCAGTGCTGTGCACTGTCAGAGTAAAAAACGTGCGCTGGAAATCATCAGCGAGCTGGCGGCGAAACAGCTTAGCCTGCCGCCGCAGGTGGTGTTCGAAGCCATTCTGACCCGTGAAAAAATGGGCAGTACCGGCATCGGCAACGGCATCGCCATTCCTCACGGCAAGCTCGAAGAAGATACGCTACGCGCGGTAGGGGTGTTCGTGCAACTGGAAACGCCGATCGCTTTCGACGCTATCGACAACCAGCCGGTCGATTTACTCTTTGCGCTTCTGGTTCCAGCCGACCAGACCAAAACCCATCTGCATACGCTTTCCCTGGTGGCGAAACGTCTGGCAGATAAAACGATTTGCCGCCGCCTGCGCGCCGCGCAGAGCGACGAAGAGCTGTATCAAATCATCACCGATACGGAAACCCACGATGATGCGTAATGGACATCACATCGTACTGAGGAGAAACGGTACATGGTACTGATGATCGTCAGCGGCCGCTCTGGCTCGGGAAAATCAGTGGCCCTGAGGGCGCTGGAAGATATGGGCTTCTACTGCGTTGATAACCTGCCGGTGGTACTGCTGCCGGAGCTGGCAAAGACGCTGGCCGACCGCGAAATCTCGGCTGCCGTGAGCATCGACGTACGTAACATGCCTGAAACTCCGGAAATCTTCGAACGGGCAATGGAAAACCTGCCGGAGAATTTTTCCCCACAGCTGCTGTTCCTCGACGCAGATCGCAACACGCTGATTCGTCGCTACAGCGACACTCGCCGTCTGCACCCGCTCTCCAGCAAGAATCTGTCGCTGGAAAGTGCCATTGATGAAGAGAGCAACCTGCTGGAGCCGCTGCGCTCTCGCGCCGACCTGATCGTCGACACCTCCGAGATGTCAGTCCATGAACTGGCGGAAATGCTGCGCACCCGTCTGCTGGGTAAACGCGAGCGCGAGCTAACGATGGTGTTCGAATCCTTCGGCTTCAAGCACGGCATTCCTATCGACGCCGATTACGTGTTTGACGTGCGCTTCCTGCCAAACCCACACTGGGATCCGAAGCTGCGTCCGATGACCGGTCTCGATAAACCGGTTGCCGCGTTCCTCGACAGGCACACGGAAGTTCACAACTTTATTTACCAGACGCGTAGCTATCTTGAGCTATGGTTACCTATGCTGGAAACCAACAACCGTAGCTATCTGACGGTTGCCATTGGCTGTACCGGCGGTAAGCACCGTTCGGTCTATGTTGCCGAACAGCTGGCTGACTACTTCCGCTCGCGCGGTAAGAACGTGCAGTCTCGTCATCGGACGCTGGAAAAACGCAAATCATGACCGTAAAGCAGACCGTGGAAATCACCAATAAGCTGGGCATGCATGCACGCCCGGCGATGAAGCTGTTTGAACTGATGCAGCATTACGATGCGGAAGTGCTGCTGCGCAATGATGAAGGCACCGAAGCCGAAGCCAATAGCGTGATCGCGCTGCTGATGCTGGACTCTGCCAAGGGCCGTCAGATTGAAGTGGAAGCCACCGGTCCGCAGGAAGAAGAGGCGCTGGCGGCGGTAATCGCGCTGTTTAACGCCGGGTTTGACGAAGACTAGTCCGCGCCCGGCTACACACGCAAAATCTGTAGGCCGGACAAGGCCGTTTACGCCGCCATCCGGCAGTGCCACTGTATGCCTGATGGCGCGATGCTTATCAGGCCTACGGTTAATACAGCTTATTTTCCCGCATAAATCCTTCCCCACCGAGCTGGCGCATCTGCCGTAAAATCCACGCCTGACGGCTACGCACATACCCCGATGGGGCATTGGCTTTAAAACGAATCGGGTTAGGCAGCACGGCGGCCAGCAGCGCGGCTTCCGCCATCGTCAGTTGACTCGCCGACTTATGAAAGTAGCGCTGGGACGCGGCTTCCACGCCGAAAATACCGTCGCCAAATTCTGCGATATTCAGGTAGACGGTCAAAATACGTTTCTTACTCCACACCGTCTCCATGCCGAGCGTCAGACCCGCTTCCAGCCCCTTACGCACCCAGCTACGCCCATCCCACAGGAACAGGTTCTTCACCGTCTGCTGCGACAGCGTCGACGCACCGCGAATGCGGTTTTCGTTGCGCTCGTTGTGCGCCAGCGCCTTTTCGATTGCCGACACGTCAAAACCCCAGTGGTCAGGGAATTTTTGATCTTCGGCAGCAATCACTGCCAACCCCATCCACGGTGTAATTTCATCCATGCTGACCCAGTCTGAGTGGGCAACGTAGCCGAAATCACCCGAAAACCAGGCGCTCATCTGGCGTTCAACCATCACTGCGGAGAATGGCACAGGCAAAACACTGAACACCGCAATACCGCCGCCCCATAACAGCGCCAGCATCAGCAACAGCCGCCAGGCCAGACGTTTAAGCCTGGCTATACTCCTCAAAGCCATCTTGTTCTCGCTAACTCTCTGACGCTGATTAATATTTCTGATTAAGTCGTTACGCTTCACACATTTTACTGATTCACGTAACAAACTTTTTAAGTTTTGCTATCTTATTGAGCGTGCAATCGTATTTCAGGTTGTGTCAAAAAAACCAAAATTATGTCAATCATCTGACGCAACCACCAGTTCCCTGGTGTTGGCGCAGTGTTCGCGCACCCCGGTCAAGCCGGGGTCATTTTTTTCCTGCGCTGGCAACCCACGCTTTCAGCACCGCAACGTCGTGCTGCCATTCGGACTTCATCTCTTCAACCCATTCACCCACGTTATCCCACCACGCCGGTAGATCCGGTGATTGAATCTGCTGCCCCAGCTGTTGGAGATGACGTAGCCCGACAGAGCCAGCGGCGCCTTTGATTTTATGGCCTTCTTCAACAATCCCTTTCTGGTCGCGGGCGGTGAGATTCGATTCCAGTACCGCCAGGTAGCCCGGCATCATCTTCTCAAATACGGCCAGACCATCGGTAATCAGCTTCGGCCCAACCAGTTCGATGTACTGCTCCAGCATCGCAATATCGAGCAACTGCTGCGATTTGTCGTTATCACTCTGGCTCACGGTACTCTCCTCTTCGTCTGCAGTGGTATCCCAGAACTTCTTGATCATCGCCGTCAACGCCGGTACCGAGAGCGGTTTACTCAGCACGTCGTCCATGCCGGCGTCCAGATACTCTTTTTTGTCCTTCAGAACGTTCGCCGTCAGCGCCACCAGCGGCGGCAGATCGTCGGCATGGTATTTGCCCGTTAGCTCACGAGCGATGTCCAGACCGGTCATATCCGGCAGCTGAATATCCAGCAGCACCAGGTCATACTCGCCAGGGGTAAACATCTCCAGCGCGGCCTTACCGGTCATGGCGACGTCGACGCTGTTACCCAGTTTTTCCAGCACCGAGCGCGCGACGATCACGTTCAACTCGATATCTTCCACCAGCAGCACGTGCAGCGCTGGCAACGGCATATCATCTTCATCAAACGCATCTTCCACTTCCTCAGCCACAGCCGGAGCATGGGCCGTCAGGATAAAGGTCGAACCGTGTCCTGGTTGACTGGAAACCTCAATATCGCCGCCCATACTTTTCGCCAGACGCTTCGACACCGCAAGACCAATCCCGGTACCGGTGGCGGGCTTGCCGCCATGGCTGTCTTTCACCTGATAATACATGGCGAAGATTTTGTCCTGCTCTTCCTGAGGGATGCCGATACCAGAGTCTTCCACCTCAAAGTGCAGCATATCGCCAGCATCGTAGCGCACGCGCACGACCACGCTCCCCTCCTGAGTGAACTTAACGGCGTTACTGATCAGGTTCCACAGAATCTGCCGCAGGCGGGTACCGTCGGTAATGACTTTATGCGGCAAAGGTAACGTCGGCTCCATTACGAAACGCAACCCTTTTTGCTGTGCCTGCAAGCCAGACAGGTTTTCAAGATCGGCGAGGAAACCGGTGAAGTCGACCTCCTGGTTATCCAGCTGAACTTTACGGCGCTCCATCTTATCCATGTCGATAATATCATTGAAGATATTGCCCAGAGTCACCGCCGAAACGTGGATCGTTTTCAGGTACTTTTCCTGCTCAGCGGTCAGGTTAGTGTCGAGCAGAATACGGCTCAAACCGACGATACCATTGAGCGGCGTGCGCAGCTCGTGGCTGATGGTCGAGATAAAGGTAGTTTTGTCACGGCTGGCGCGCTCCAGCGCATCCTGATAGCGCTTGCGTTCGGTAATATCGCGACCAAAGCCCATCAGGCCATGGCGTTTACCCACGCGATCGTAGTAAGGCACTTTACGGATTTCGAAGCACGCTTTACGCCCATCCGGATAATCGAGCCACTGCTCGTAGGTCAGCGAGACGTTGTGACGGAAAACTTTCTCATCGGTTTCAATAACCTTTGCCGCCGCTTCGGGGGTGTAGACATCTTCCGGATGCAGGTGAATCAGCTGCTTTTCACTTTTGCCAGTCAGCAGCTCCATCGCCCGGTTACAGCCGGAAAACTCTTTATCTTCATTACGATAGAAAACCAGATCCGGCGAGGCATCGAGGAAAGAACGCAGGAAGGAGGACTGCTGCTCAAGGCGAATCTGCGTTTCCTCACGCTCCTGCACCTCAACGCGCAGCTGCTCCAGCGTCGCCAGGCGCTCGGCCTCGGCTTTTTCGCGATCGTTAATTTCCTGATTAAGCTGTGAAATGTTGTCTTTAAGCTGAACGTTTAGCTTGAGGTCACGCTCGCGCATCTCTTCCAACTTTTCTACCAGCCGGGACAGGCGCTGGCGCGACTCCTCAAGCTGTTCGACCACCACTGACAGAAAATAAACCGCCCAGGGGGTGATCAGCAGACCGAAGAAGATCGAGCGAATCACGTCGATACTCTCCACCTGGCCGTGTAGCACCATGGTGACCGCCATCTGCACCACAATCGCCAGCACCACCAGCGCTAACGCCAGCAGCAGGGAGAACCGTACCAGACCCAGCTTCATCATCAGGTCGACGTAATACTGCGCCAGCATACGAATTTGCTTCATGAGGAGTTCCTTAACGACAACGTCGTTCAATAATACCCAATTCTGGGCGCGGCGCGGTAGGTTGTGCGAAAAATGCGAGGATTATATCGAGGAGTGAAACAGATCGTAGGCCGGATAAGGCAACGCCGCCATCCGGCAATGTACGCGGGGCTGCCTGTTAGCGCCTCGCTTATCAGGCCAACGGAGCGCTATGGCTGTACCCACGGCGTTCCCAACGCCGAGCCCTGCACTCCGTGTTCGTTGAGGTATTTATCCAGTTCAACCATCCCGGTCCAGCGATTTTCACACCATAGCGGCGCCAGCAGCGTCGGGCGTCGGGCGCTGGCAGAGATGCGGTGGTAAATCACCTCCGGCGGCGTATGACGGATCATCTCACCGGCGGTCACCGTGTAATCATCCAATTCGATACCGTTCAGACGACCGGCCTCCCAGGCCTTCGCCATAATGCTACCCGTCACAATATGCAGTGGATGTAGCTTAATACCGTCCACGCCGGTTTCTACAACCCGCTCAAGCGTCTCCAGACACTCGCTCTGCCCTTCCCCCGGCAGGCCGACAATCAGGTGGCTGCACACCTTCAACCCGCGCTCGCGCGCCAGCCGCGTGGTATTTTGATAACAGGCAAAGTCGTGGCCGCGGTTAATTCGGTGCAGCGTTTTATCGTGCGCGGTTTGCAGCCCCAGTTCCAGCCACACTTCATAACCCTGATCTTTATACTCACTCAGCAAATCAAGCACCGCCTCCGGCACGCAGTCCGGGCGCGTGCCGACGCACAGGCCGACGATATTTGCCTGACTTACCGCCTGCTGGTACATCGAGCGCAGCACCTGAACTTCGGCAAAGGTGCTGGTATAGGCCTGGAAATAGGCCAGATAGCGTTTTGCACGGTTGACCAGATTTGCCTGGTGCGCCAGCTGGTCGGCAATCGACTTATGCTGCTGTGCTTCGTCGGCAAACGAGGCGACATTACAGAACGTGCAGCCGCCGCGGCCGATCGTTCCGTCGCGATTTGGGCAGCTGAATCCACCATGCAGCGTCAGTTTATGGACCTTTTCGCCGTAACGACGCGCAAGATCCCCACCAAACATATTGACTAATTTTTGTAACTGCATAATCTGATAGACCGGCCTGAAGAAAGGGGCCAAGCCTGCCATTTTTAGTCTCGATCGGCGATGACCTGGATCAATCGCCATGTAGACCTTTTACTCCATTGCATAACAAATCAAAATTACTGCAATTTCATTCAAAACAAGAGTGATTATTTTTGCTTATGTTCACCGTGTTATTTGCAATAATCTAGCGTCCGTTGAAAAACAGAGGGATCCTATACCCTCACACTCCGTACCAGCATTAAATACTGCCATTTACAATTAAAACAGTATATTCATATTAAAACCGCGCTTTCATATAGTGAGACAGATCACACTCACAAAGGCACTTACTCCTGGCCTCCAGTCGCCAAAATTGTTATATTTTCATTTATTTTCAATTAGTTAATTACCCTATAGCACATTTCTGTATAAATAAGATTGCCATTTGACCTATGTAAGGATTCCCGATAAGTTGGGAATCCGCTGGAAGCTTTCTGGATGGGCAGTCTGCCCATCATATTTATGCAGTAATTGAGATTCCCTCTTAAGCAAGTCCTCAAACTTGTGTGACCTACGCGAAAAGGATAAAAGAGGGCGAATGCGAGGTAGGCAAAGAATGCCATACCCCGTCGCCATGCTCTTGCTGTGCCTTGCGCGCAATCGATTAAGGGGGCGTCCCGTAGAGCCTGGGGAGGTTCACTGATATGTTGTACGATAAATCCCTTGAGAGGGATAACTGTGGTTTCGGCCTGATCGCCCACATAGAAGGCGAACCTAGCCACAAGGTAGTGCGTACCGCGATACACGCACTGGCCCGTATGCAGCACCGCGGCGCGATTCTCGCCGACGGAAAAACCGGCGACGGTTGTGGCCTGCTGTTGCAAAAACCTGACCGTTTCTTCCGCATCGTTGCAGAAGAACGCGGCTGGCGCTTAGCCAAAAACTATGCCGTTGGGATGCTGTTCCTGAATAAAGATCCTGAACTGGCTGCGGCCGCCCGCCATGTTGTAGAAGAAGAACTGCAGCGTGAAACCCTGTCTATTGTTGGCTGGCGCGATGTGCCCACCAACGAAGGCGTGCTCGGTGAAATCGCCCTCTCCTCTCTGCCTCGTATTGAGCAAATTTTCGTTAACGCCCCTGCGGGCTGGCGTCCGCGTGATATGGAACGCCGTCTGTTCATCGCCCGCCGCCGTATCGAAAAACGCCTTCAGGAAGACAAAGACTTCTACGTGTGTAGTTTGTCGAACCTGGTGAATATCTATAAAGGTCTGTGTATGCCGGCGGATCTGCCGCGCTTCTACCTGGACCTCGCGGACCTGCGTCTGGAATCGGCCATCTGCCTGTTCCACCAGCGCTTCTCCACCAACACCGTGCCGCGCTGGCCGCTGGCACAGCCGTTCCGCTATCTGGCGCACAATGGCGAAATCAACACCATCACCGGTAACCGCCAGTGGGCGCGCGCGCGTACCTATAAGTTCCAGACGCCGCTGATTCCGGATCTGCACGACGCCGCGCCGTTCGTGAACGAAACCGGCTCCGACTCCAGCTCCATGGATAACATGCTTGAGCTGCTGCTGGCGGGCGGGATGGACATCATCCGCGCCATGCGTCTGCTGGTCCCACCGGCCTGGCAGAACAACCCGGATATGGACCCGGACCTGCGTTCGTTCTTCGACTTTAACTCCATGCACATGGAGCCGTGGGACGGCCCGGCAGGGATCGTCATGTCTGACGGTCGCTATGCCGCCTGTAACCTCGACCGTAACGGCCTGCGCCCGGCGCGCTACGTGATCACCAAAGACAAACTCATCACCTGCGCCTCTGAAGTTGGGATCTGGGACTACCAGCCTGACGAAGTGGTGGAAAAAGGCCGCGTAGGCCCAGGCGAGCTGATGGTTATCGACACCCGCAGCGGACGCATTCTGCACTCTGCCGAAACCGATAACGATCTGAAAAGCCGCCATCCGTACAAAGAGTGGATGGAGAAAAACGTTCGCCGTCTGGTGCCGTTTGAAGATTTGGCCGACGATCGGGTGGGCAGCCGTGAGCTGGACGACGATACGCTTGCCAGCTACCAGAAACAGTTTAACTACAGCGCCGAAGAGCTGGACTCGGTGATCCGCGTACTGGGCGAAAACGGCCAGGAAGCCGTCGGCTCAATGGGTGACGATACCCCGTTTGCCGTGCTCTCCAGCCAGCCGCGTATTATTTACGACTACTTCCGTCAGCAGTTCGCGCAGGTAACCAACCCGCCAATCGACCCGCTGCGTGAAGCGCATGTGATGTCGCTGGCAACCAGCATCGGTCGTGAGATGAACGTCTTCTGCGAAGCGGAAGGCCAGGCGCACCGCCTGAGCTTCAAATCACCGATTCTGCTGTACTCCGATTTCAATCAGCTCACGACGATGAAAGAGGAGCACTACCGCGCCGATACGCTGGATATCACGTTTGATGTGACGGAAACCAGCCTCGAAGCCACGGTAAAAGCGTTGTGCGACAAAGCCGAAGAGATGGTACGCGGCGGCACCGTGCTGCTGGTGCTGTCCGACCGCAATATCGCCAAAAATCGCCTTCCGGTACCGGCACCGATGGCGGTGGGCGCTATTCAGGCTCGCCTGGTCGATAAGAGCCTGCGCTGCGATGCCAACATCATTGTTGAAACCGCCAGCGCCCGCGACCCACATCACTTTGCCGTACTGTTGGGCTTCGGCGCGACGGCAATTTACCCGTACCTGGCCTATGAAACCCTCGGTCGCCTGATCGATACCCATGCTATCGAGAAAGACTACCGCACGGTGATGCTGAACTACCGTAACGGCATCAACAAAGGTCTGTATAAGATCATGTCCAAAATGGGCATTTCGACCGTCGCCTCCTATCGCTGTTCTAAGCTGTTTGAAGCGGTGGGTCTGCACGACGACGTAGTCGAAAACTGCTTCCAGGGCGTGGTCAGCCGCATCGGCGGCGCGTCGTTCGACGACTTCCAGCAGGATCTGCTGAATCTGTCGAAGCGTGCCTGGCTGGCGCGTAAACCGCTGGAACAGGGCGGCCTGCTGAAATATGTCCACGGCGGCGAATACCACGCCTACAACCCGGACGTGGTGCGCACCCTGCAACAGGCGGTACAGAGCGGCGAATACAGCGATTACAAAGCCTATGCAGAGCTGGTCAACAACCGCCCTGCGGCGACGCTGCGCGATCTGCTGGCCATCACGCCAAACGGCGAGACCGTCAACCTGGCCGACGTTGAGCCAGCGAGCGACCTGTTCAAGCGTTTCGATACCGCAGCGATGTCGATTGGCGCACTGAGCCCGGAAGCGCACGAAGCGCTAGCCGAAGCGATGAACAGCATCGGCGGCAACTCTAACTCCGGCGAAGGCGGCGAAGATCCGGCACGCTACGGCACCAACAAAGTGTCGCGCATCAAGCAGGTGGCTTCCGGTCGCTTTGGCGTAACGCCTGCGTATCTGGTCAACGCCGACGTGATTCAGATTAAAGTTGCCCAGGGCGCGAAACCGGGTGAAGGCGGTCAGTTGCCGGGTGATAAAGTCACCCCGTACATCGCCAAGCTGCGTTATTCCGTACCGGGCGTGACGCTGATTTCTCCGCCGCCGCATCACGATATTTACTCTATCGAGGATCTGGCTCAGCTGATTTTCGACCTCAAACAGGTCAACCCGAAAGCGATGATCTCCGTGAAGCTGGTTTCCGAACCGGGCGTCGGCACCATCGCTACCGGCGTGGCAAAAGCCTATGCGGACCTCATCACCATCGCCGGCTACGACGGCGGCACGGGCGCAAGCCCGCTGTCTTCCGTGAAATATGCCGGCTGTCCGTGGGAACTGGGTCTGGTCGAAACGCAGCAGGCGCTGGTCGCGAATGGCCTGCGTCACAAGATTCGTCTGCAGGTGGATGGCGGCCTGAAAACCGGCGTCGACATCATTAAAGCGGCGATTCTCGGCGCGGAAAGCTTCGGCTTCGGTACAGGGCCAATGGTCGCGCTGGGCTGTAAATACCTGCGTATTTGTCACCTGAACAACTGCGCAACCGGTGTGGCAACTCAGGATGAGAAACTGCGTAAGAACCACTATCACGGCCTGCCGTTCAAAGTGACCAACTACTTTGAATTCATCGCCCGTGAAGTCCGCGAGCTGATGGCTGAACTGGGCGTCACCCGCCTCGTTGACCTGATTGGCCGCACCGACCTGCTCAAAGAGCTGGATGGCTTCACCGCCAAGCAGCAAAAGCTGGAGCTGTCTCGTCTGCTGGAAACCGCTGAGCCACACCCGGGCAAAGCGTTGTACTGCACCGAGAACAACCCGCCGTTTGATAACGGCGTGCTGAACGCGCAGCTGCTGCAGCAGGCAAAACCGTTTGTCGATGAACGCCAGAGCAAAACCTTCTGGTTTGATATCCGCAACACCGATCGTTCCGTTGGCGCATCGCTGTCTGGCTACATTGCCCAAACGCACGGCGACCAGGGGCTGGCGGCGGATCCGATTAAAGCGCACTTCAACGGTACCGCAGGCCAGAGCTTCGGCGTGTGGAACGCCGGCGGCGTTGAGCTGTACCTGACCGGCGATGCCAACGACTACGTCGGTAAAGGCATGGCGGGCGGTCTGCTGGCGATTCGTCCTCCGGTGGGTTCGTCCTTCCGCAGCCATAAAGCAAGCATTATCGGTAACACCTGCCTGTACGGCGCGACCGGTGGTCGTCTGTATGCCGCAGGCCGCGCGGGTGAACGTTTCGGCGTGCGTAACTCCGGAGCGATTACCGTGGTGGAAGGCATCGGCGATAACGGCTGTGAATACATGACCGGCGGCATCGTCTGCGTGCTGGGCAAAACGGGCGTGAACTTCGGTGCCGGTATGACGGGCGGCTTCGCCTATGTACTGGATGAAGACGGTGATTTCCGCAAACGCGTGAACCCGGAACTGGTAGAAGTACTGGACGTCGACTCGCTGGCGATTCACGAAGAACATCTGCGTGGATTGATCACCGAACACGTACAGCTGACCGGCTCCTCCCGCGGTGAAGAGATTCTGGCGCACTGGCCGTCTTATTCCGCGAAGTTTGCCCTGGTTAAGCCGAAGTCCAGCGATGTGAAAGCGCTGTTGGGTCACCGTAGTCGTAGCGCAGCCGAGCTGCGCGTGCAGGCGCAGTAAGAGGTCATCATGAGTCAGAACGTTTATCAATTTATCGACCTGCAGCGCGTTGATCCGCCGAAGAAACCGCTGAAGATCCGCAAGATCGAGTTTATCGAGATCTACGAGCCGTTTTCCGAAGGCCAGGCCAAAGCACAGGCAGACCGCTGCCTGTCCTGTGGTAACCCGTACTGCGAGTGGAAATGTCCGGTACATAACTACATCCCGAACTGGCTGAAGCTGGCCAACGAGGGGCGTATTTTTGAAGCGGCAGAGCTTTCACACCAGACCAACACCCTGCCGGAAGTTTGTGGCCGTGTGTGCCCACAGGATCGCCTGTGCGAAGGCTCCTGCACGCTGAACGATGAGTTTGGCGCCGTGACCATCGGCAACATTGAACGCTATATCAACGATAAAGCGTTCGAGATGGGCTGGCGTCCGGACCTGACCGGCGTGAAGCAAACCGGCAAGAAAGTCGCCATCATCGGCGCGGGCCCGGCGGGCCTGGCGTGCGCAGATGTGCTGACCCGTAACGGCGTGAAGGCGGTGGTGTTCGACCGTCACCCGGAAATTGGCGGCCTGCTGACCTTCGGTATCCCGGCCTTCAAGCTAGAGAAAGAAGTCATGACCCGCCGCCGTGAGATCTTCACCGGTATGGGTATTGAGTTCAAACTCAACGTGGAAGTGGGCCGTGACGTACAGCTCGACGACCTGCTGAAAGATTACGACGCCGTGTTCCTCGGCGTGGGCACCTATCAGTCAATGCGCGGTGGGCTGGAGAACGAAGACGCTTCCGGCGTATTCGACGCCCTGCCGTTCCTGATCGCCAACACCAAGCAGATCATGGGCTTTGGCGAAACGACTGAAGAGCCGTACGTCAGCATGGAAGGCAAACGCGTGGTGGTACTGGGCGGTGGCGACACCGCAATGGACTGCGTGCGTACCTCCATTCGTCAGGGCGCAACGCATGTTACCTGTGCTTACCGTCGTGATGAAGAGAACATGCCTGGCTCCAAACGCGAAGTGAAAAACGCGCGCGAAGAAGGCGTGGAATTCCAGTTCAACGTGCAGCCGCTGGGCGTAGAAGTGAATGCCAACGGCAAAGTCTGCGGCGTGAAAATGGCGCGTACCGAGATGGGCCAGCCGGATGCCAAAGGCCGCCGTCGCGCGGAAATCGTCGCCGGTTCCGAGCACGTGGTTCCTGCCGACGCGGTGGTGATGGCGTTCGGTTTCCGTCCACACAGTATGGAATGGCTGGCGAAGCACAGCGTCGAGCTGGACTCTCAGGGCCGCATCATTGCCCCGGAAGGTAGCGACAACGCCTTCCAGACCAGCAACCCGAAAATCTTTGCCGGTGGCGACATCGTGCGCGGTTCGGATCTGGTGGTCACCGCGATCGCCGAAGGCCGTAAAGCGGCTGACGGGATCATGAACTACCTGGAAGTGTAATTCCTGCTGGCTCCCCTGCCCCAGCTTCACGCTGATGGATGGGGAGCCAATATTTTTCTGCTAAATACATACGAATTCATTCTTCGAAAGCCGCTCGCAAATTCAGCTACAACGCAATGTAATACACCTCTCCTGGATTGACCGGGCTATGCCCGAAGCGTATTGGTAGCGATATCTTTTTATTTCGCAACTCTCGCGCCAGGGATGACATGACTACGCCTACACCACCACAACACGCTGACGATTATCAGCAAATCCATGACGGTATTATTCGCTTAGTAGATACAGCCCACACTGAGACTGTCCGTAGCATTAACGCTTTAATGACGGCAACCTACTGGGAAATCGGCAGGAAAATTGTCGAGTTTGAACAGGGCGGCGAAGCACGGGCGGCTTATGCTATTCAGCTTATTGAGCGGTTATCCGCAGATTTAAGCCTGCGCTATAAGCGTGGATTCTCCACCGCAAATCTACGCCAAATGCGCATGTTTTATCTTTATTTTCAAGATATTGAAATTCAGCAGACAGTGTCTGGTGAATCTTCAAATCTCATTTACCTCGCCAGAGTTTTTCCACTTCCCTGGTCAGCTTACGTGCGTTTACTCTCGGTAAAAAATCCCGATGCCCGCACTTTTTACGAGAAAGAGACACTACGTAACGGCTGGTCCGTACGGCAGCTCGATCGGCAAATCGCCACTCAATTTTACGAACGAACGCTGTTGTCACACGACAAATCCGCCATGTTGCAGCAGCCTGCACCCGCCGAACCCAACGTTTTGCCAGAGCAAGCCATACGCGACCCGTTCATTCTGGAGTTTCTTAACCTGAAGGACGCCTATTCAGAGTCGGATCTCGAAGATGCCCTGCTCAGCCACCTGATGGACTTTATGCTGGAACTCGGTGACGATTTTGCTTTTGTTGGCCGCCAACGCCGATTACGCATAGACGATAGCTGGTTCCGCGTCGATCTGCTGTTCTTCCATCGCCGCTTGCGCTGCCTGTTGCTCGTTGACCTGAAGGTAGGCAAATTCGGTTATGCGGATGCCGGGCAGATGAATATGTACCTGAACTATGCCAAAGAGCACTGGACAATGCCGGGAGAAAACCCGCCCGTCGGGCTGATTTTGTGCGCGGGAAAAGGCGCGGGAGAGGCGCATTACACGCTGACTGGCCTGCCGAATACCATCATGGCGAGCGAGTACAAAGTACAGTTGCCTGACGAACAACTACTTGCAGACGAACTCATTCGTTCACAAGCCATGCTGGAACCTCAACCCACTGACGTGGATTGACTGTCAACAGAGAGAAACCGACCAAATCATCAACCCCATGAATAATAACCAACAAAAAATCACGCGGAAACGTTTGCTTTATTCTGAGAACTGTATATTATGCGGCGGATTTTTTGGGCAAAATTCATGGAGGCGTTGTGTCGCAGGACAACAATTATAGCCAGGGGCCCGTCCCTCTGGCAGCGCGGAAAGGCGTAGTTCCACTCACGTTTGTGATGTTAGGGTTAACGTTTTTTTCCGCCAGTATGTGGACCGGAGGAACACTCGGTACCGGTCTTTCCTATCATGATTTCTTCCTTGCAGTTTTCTTCGGTAACCTCCTTCTCGGTATCTACACCGCATTTCTTGGTTTCATCGGCGCAAAAACCGGACTCTCTACCCACCTTCTTGCTCGTTACTCCTTTGGCGTAAAAGGCTCATGGCTTCCCTCCATGCTGCTCGGCGGCACGCAGGTCGGTTGGTTTGGCGTCGGCGTGGCCATGTTTGCCATCCCGGTTGGCAAGGCAACAGGCATTGACGTCAATATCCTGATTGCGGTTTCCGGGCTGTTGATGACCCTGACCATCTTCTTCGGCATCTCGGCACTGACTATTCTCTCGATTATCGCCGTGCCTGCGATTGTCATTCTGGGCAGCTACTCGGTCTGGCTGGCGGTGAGCGACGTTGGTGGTTTAGATCACTTAAAAACGATTGTGCCGCAGACGCCGCTCAATTTCTCCACCGCGCTTGCGCTGGTTGTCGGCTCGTTTGTCAGCGCCGGTACCTTAACCGCCGACTTCGTTCGCTTTGGCCGCAACGCCAAAGGGGCGGTGCTGATTGCGATGGTGGCGTTTTTCCTCGGCAACTCATTGATGTTTATCTTCGGGGCTGCGGGCGCTGCCGCTGTTGGGCAAGCGGATATTTCTGACGTGATGATAGCCCAGGGCCTGCTGTTGCCGGCGATTGTGGTACTCGGCCTGAACATCTGGACCACCAATGACAATGCGCTGTACGCATCAGGTTTGGGCTTCGCCAACATTACCGGTCTTTCCAGCCGAACGCTGTCGGTGGCGAACGGTATTATTGGCACGCTGTGTGCACTGTGGCTTTACAATAACTTTGTCGGCTGGCTGACCTTCCTGTCGGCGGCAATTCCCCCCATTGGTGGCGTGATCATCGCCGACTATCTGTTGAACCACCGCAAATATGCCGACTTCAACAACGCGCAATTTATTACCGTGAACTGGGTAGCCATTCTGTCCGTTGCACTGGGCATTGCCGCGGGTCACTATATTCCCGGAATTGTTCCGGTCAATGCCGTCCTCGGCGGCGTATTCAGCTATATCCTGCTGAACCCACTCTTTAATCGTAACCTTGCTAAATCCTCGGAGGTTAGCCATGCAGAATAATAATATTACCCTTCGTCAGGCCCGCTTGCAGGGGCGCGAAGGATTGTGGCAAATCACCATTGAAAACGGACGCTTTAGCCGTTTTGAGCCTCAGGAAACGGCGTCGGCGCCACAGGGCAATGTGCTGGATGTTGAAGGCGGTCTGGCAATCCCTCCGTTTGTTGAACCGCACATCCATCTGGACACCACGCAAACCGCTGGCGAACCAAACTGGAACCAGTCAGGCACGCTGTTTGAAGGCATTGAACGCTGGGCCGAACGCAAGGCGATGCTCACTCACGAAGATGTAAAAGCGCGGGCCATGCAAACCCTGAAGTGGCAGATGGCCAACGGTATCCAGTACGTTCGTACTCACGTTGACGTCTCCGACCCCACGTTGACGGCGCTGAAAGCCATGCTGGAAGTGAAGCAAGAAGTCGCGCCGTGGGTAGAACTGCAAATCGTCGCGTTCCCGCAAGAAGGCATTCTTTCTTATCCCAACGGTGAGGCGCTGTTGGAAGAAGCAGTCCGTTTGGGCGCCGACGTCATTGGCGCCATTCCCCACTTTGAATTTACCCGTGAATATGGCGTTGAATCGCTGCATAAAATTTTCGCCCTGGCGCAAAAATACGACAGACTCATCGACGTACACTGCGATGAAATTGACGACGAGCAATCACGCTTTGTTGAAACCGTCGCGGCGCTGGCGCACCGTGATGCGATGGGGGCTCGCGTGACTGCCAGCCACACGACGGCAATGCACTCCTATAACGGCGCGTACGCTTCCCGCCTTTTCCGCCTGTTAAAGATGTCCGGCATTAACTTTGTCGCGAATCCGCTGGTGAATATTCACCTGCAAGGGCGTTTTGACACCTATCCGAAGCGTCGCGGCGTCACGCGCGTCAAAGAGATGTTGGAGGCGGATATCAACGTCTGCTTCGGTCATGATGACGTCTTCGATCCGTGGTATCCACTGGGTACCGCGAATATGCTGCAGGTGCTGCATATGGGATTACACGTGTGCCAGCTGATGGGATACGGGCAGATTAATGATGGGCTGAACCTGATAACGACCCACAGCGCGAAAACGCTGCATCTGCAGGATTATGGTCTTGAGGTCGGTAACAGCGCTAACCTGGTGGTTCTCCCTGCGGAAAACGGTTTTGATGCCGTACGTCGCCAGACGCCGGCTCGCTACTCTATCCGCCATGGGCGGGTGATTGCCGAAACGGTGCCGAGCCAGACGACGCTTCACCTCGACACGCCAGAGAAAGTGACGTTTAAACGATAGCCATAACAAAACAGGCCCCTACGGGCCTGTTTTCTATTTCACAACGCGAAGCGCCGGACGCCCGCCGCGAGGCGGTGGTGGCGTATCGTCGGGCTCGTCTCCGTCGTCGCTATCCGGCTTGTTGCCATCAATCACCGACATCACGGTCTCGCTTGCGCCGTTTTCCACGTCTTCGTCGTCGTTGAAGCCTTCGACATTTTCATCGTACGCGGCTTCTGGCTCAAACATGGTTCCGGCACCGTTCTCACGGGCGTAGATCGCCAGCACGGCAGCCAACGGAACGGAAACCTGACGCGGCACGCCGCCAAAGCGCGCATTGAAGCGCACTTCATCGTTGGCCAGTTCAAGATTACCCACCGCACGCGGCGCGATGTTCAACACGATCTGCCCATCACGCGCGTATTCCATCGGCACATTCACGCCCGGCAGCATAACATCTACCACCAGGTGCGGCGTCAGCTGGTTGTCCAGCAGCCACTCATAGAATGCACGCAGCAGATACGGGCGGCGCGGAGAAAGTTGCGAAACTTCCATTCAGTTAACCCCGGCCAAGGCGCATTTCGCGCTCGGCTTCCGTTAAGGAGGCGAGGAAAGAGTCACGTTCGAAGACGCGCGTCATATAGCCTTTCAGCTCTTTCGCGCCTGCACCGCTCAGCTCAATGCCCATTACCGGCAGACGCCACAGCAGCGGCGCCAGGTAGCAGTCGACAATGCTGAATTCATCGCTCAGGAAGAACGGCTTCTGGGTGAAGACCGGCGCGATCGCCAGCAGCTCTTCACGCAGCTGTTTACGCGCGGCGTCAGCCTGCGCGGCAGAACCGGTCATCACGGTGTTCATCAGTGAGTACCAGTCTTTCTCGATACGGTGCATGTACAGGCGGCTTTCACCACGTGCAACCGGGTAAACCGGCATCAGCGGCGGGTGCGGGAAACGCTCATCAAGATATTCCATAATGATGCGTGATTCCCACAGCGTCAGCTCACGATCTACGAGTGTCGGAACGCTTTGATTCGGGTTGAGGTCAATCAGATCCTGCGGTGGATTGTCCTTTTCCACGTGCTCTATCTCAAAGCTGACACCCTTCTCAGCCAGCACGATGCGGACCTGATGGCTATAGATGTCAGTAGGACCAGAAAACAGCGTCATTACCGAACGTTTGTTGGCAGCGACAGCCATGAAAACCTCCAGGTATATTCAGAATTTTTACTGCTACCAGCCACAACGGCGGCTAGCCAGATGACAAGCCTCAGCTACACGCTAAACGACATTCTCGTTCACAAACTAAACAAAAAATGAACAATCGCGCGCATTTGGGCAGAAAATTGGAAGATAGTCTACCAGATTTTGAACGACTTGTGGTGAGGGGATTCCGGAAAAGCGGAAAAAGAGCGCGTCAGTCCCCGTTCAGTGGGCATAAAAAAACCCGCCGAAGCGGGTTTTTTCGCAAATTGTTGTCTGCCGAAGCAGAAAGCAATTAACGTTTGGAGAACTGCGGACGACGACGTGCTTTACGCAGACCGACTTTCTTACGTTCAACCTGACGAGCATCACGGGTAACGAAGCCAGCTTTACGCAGTTCGCCACGCAGGGATTCGTCGTACTCCATCAGAGCGCGGGTGATACCGTGACGGATCGCACCAGCCTGACCAGAGATACCACCACCTTTAACGGTGATGTACAGATCCAGTTTCTCAACCATGTCGACCAGTTCCAGCGGCTGACGAACTACCATGCGGGCAGTTTCACGACCGAAGTACTGTTCCAGAGAACGTTGGTTGATAACGATTTTGCCGTTGCCCGGTTTGATGAAAACGCGAGCTGCGGAACTTTTGCGGCGACCAGTGCCGTAGTATTGATTTTCAGCCATTGCCTATAATCCCGATTAGATGTCAAGAACTTGCGGTTGCTGTGCCGCGTGGTTGTGCTCGTTGCCAGCGTAAACTTTCAGTTTACGGAACATAGCACGACCCAGCGGGCCTTTTGGCAGCATGCCTTTAACCGCGATTTCAATCACACGCTCAGGACGGCGGGCAATCATCTCTTCAAAGGTCGCTTCTTTGATACCACCGATGTGGCCGGTGTGGTGATAGTACACTTTGTCAGTACGCTTGTTGCCGGTTACAGCAACTTTGTCAGCGTTCAGAACGATGATGTAATCACCGGTATCTACGTGCGGAGTGTATTCCGCTTTGTGCTTACCGCGCAGGCGCAGAGCCAGTTCGGAAGCCAGACGGCCCAGAGTTTTACCGGTCGCGTCAACAACATACCAGTCGCGTTTTACGGTTTCTGGTTTAGCTGTAAAAGTTTTCATTAAAAGCTTACCCAAATAAATAAGTTACACGTTGGTGAACACCCAAACGTTTAGTCAGTTGAGGTTCACACGACAAAGTCCGGCAAACCTACCCCTTCGAATAGCCTATGCCGGCGCAGAGAAAGTTTTGGGAAAAAAACTCTCTTGTAACGTGGGGTCGCAAGATTATAGAGAAGTCGGGGTCAAAGGTCGACCCCTTTATGTGATTTGCTACGGGTTTTTCGGGGTTTGAAGATGTGCGGCCTGATGCCCTCACCCCCAGCCCCTCTCCCACGGGGAGAGGGTGGCATTTACGGCATGTGCGGGCGCTTCAGATACTCTTCGCTCTGCATCTCCTGCAAACGCGACAGGCAGCGCTGGAACTCAAATTTCAGTCGTTCGCCCTGATAGATGTTGTACAACTCGACTTCGGCGCTCACCACCAGCTTCACATGGCGCTCGTAGAATTCGTCCACCAGCGCGATAAAGCGACGCGCTTCACTCTCGAGCAATGGCGTCATCACCGGCACGTCAAACAACATCACGGTGTGGAACAGACGCGACAGCGCAATGTAGTCGTGCTGGCTGCGTGCGTCGACGCACAGAGTATTAAAGGAGACCGCCAGCGTCTGGTTTTCTACGCCAAGGGTGGGCAGCGGACGGTGGTTAATCTCCAGCGTGGTCTGGTTCATCTGCGGCGTCCCCGCCAGCGCCAGCCACAGTTTATTCATCTGCTGACGGGTCTCTGCGTTGAGCGGCGAGAGCCACAGGTGCGCCTGCGTCAGCGTACGCAGACGATAGTCGATGCCCGCGTCGACATTCATGATATCGCAGTGCTCTTTAATCGCCTCGATCGCCGGCAGGAAGCGCGCGCGCTGCAGCCCATTGCGATACAGTTCATCCGGCGGGATGTTGGAGGTCGCGACCAGCGTAATACCGCGCGCGAACAGCGCCTTCATCAGGCCGCCGAGGAGCATGGCATCGGTAATATCGGAAACAAAAAATTCATCGAAGCACAGCACGTCGGTCTCGGCTTTAAAGCGTTCGGCCACAATTTCCAACGGGTCCGTATGCCCCTGGAGCGCGCCCAGTTCTTCGTGCACCCGTAACATAAAGCGGTGGAAGTGCAGGCGCTGCTTCCGCTCGCCCGGCAGGCTTTGATAGAACATATCCATTAACCAGGTTTTCCCGCGCCCCACGCCGCCCCACATATAAAGGCCGCGTACGGCGCTCGGCGCGTCAGACTCTTTCTTGCCGAGCAGTTTGCCAAAACGCGCGCGCAGGCCACCGACCGGGGCTGAGACGGGCGTTTTATGCTGGAGTTCCTGGTAAATGGTATCGAGACGGTTTACCGCCTCGCGCTGGACATCGTCAGGTTGATGACTGCCCTCCTCGAGGGCCTGAAGGTAGCGCGATGTGGGGGACTGGCTTTGCATGATCTAATTGTTATTCCTTTGAAAACCGGTATGTCTTACTTCACGATTGACTAAAAAAAGTCCGTTCTACACTACGCGATGATGCGTCAGGATTCCACTTCTACAGGATTAGCGGTTATAGTGGCACTATCGGGCGCTGGCATGGAGTTGCCGAAGCCGCCAATACCCTACGGAACAACAAAACAATGGGAGATGTTCATGACCTGGGAATACGCGCTAATTGGGTTAGTTGTCGGTATCATCATCGGTGCCGTAGCCATGCGTTTTGGTAATCGTAAATTACGCCAGCAGCAGGCGTTGCAGTACGAGCTGGAGAAAAACAAAGCCGAGCTGGAAGAGTACCGCGAAGAGCTGGTCAGCCATTTCGCCCGCAGCGCCGAGCTGCTCGATAACATGGCTGATGACTATCGCCAGATCTACCAGCACATGGCGAAAAGCTCCAGCAACCTGCTGCCGGGCATGTCTGCAGAAGCCAACCCGTTCCGTAACCGTCTGGCCGAGTCAGAAGCCGGTAACGATCAGGCACCGGTACAGATGCCGCGCGACTACTCCGATGGTGCATCCGGCCTGCTGCGTAGCGGCGCAAAACGCGATTAATCTGCATTCCACAAATATTTTACGGGCGCATGACATGCGCCCGTCCTCTTCTGCCTACGCCGTCTATATTTACTTCAATAACATCAGTCTTTTCGGGAAGTCGTGTTCTTGCATCCAGGGTCATGAGGGCCAGCATCAATGAATAAATCAACTTTACTGTTAAGTGCATTGGCGTTAAGCGTTGGGTTATCCCTCGCCGCTCCGGCGCCGGTGTTCGCGTCGCTGCCGACGCAGGTTCCAGGCCAGGGCGCGCTGCCTAGCCTCGCGCCGATGCTGGAGAAAGTGCTGCCTGCGGTGGTGAGCGTTCAGGTTGAAGGCACGGCACCTGTCAATCAGCAGGTGCCGGACGAACTCAAGAAATTCTTTGGTGATGATGGCGGCAACACGGCCAATGAACCCACCCAACAATTTGAAGGTTTGGGCTCAGGCGTCATTATTGATGCCATTAAAGGTTACGTGCTGACCAACAATCACGTCATCAGCGACGCGCAAAAAATCAGCGTTCAGTTGAACGATGGCCGCGAATTTGAAGCGAAGCTTATCGGCAGCGACGACCAGAGTGACATCGCGCTGCTGCAAATCCAGAAAGCCAGCCATCTGACGCAAATCGCCATCGCTGACTCCGACAAACTGCGCGTAGGCGACTTCGCCGTCGCCGTCGGGAACCCGTTCGGCCTGGGGCAGACCGTCACGTCCGGTATCGTCTCGGCGCTGGGCCGTAGCGGCCTCAACCTGGAAGGGCTGGAGAACTTCATTCAGACCGATGCGGCCATCAACCGCGGTAACTCTGGCGGCGCGCTGCTGAACCTGAACGGCGAGCTGATCGGAATTAACACCGCCATTCTGGCGCCCGGTGGCGGCAGCGTCGGTATCGGCTTTGCTATCCCCAGCAACATGGCGCAGACCCTGGCCCAGCAGCTGATTCAATTTGGTGAAATCAAACGCGGCCTGCTCGGCATCCGCGGTATGGAGATGACCGCCGACATCGCCAAAGCGTTTAATCTCGATGTGCAGCGCGGGGCCTTTGTCAGCGAAGTGCTGCCGGGTTCCGGTTCAGCAAAAGCAGGGATTAAGTCCGGCGACGTGATTACCAGCCTGAACGGCAAGCCGCTGAATAGTTTCGCCGAGCTGCGGTCCCGCATCGCCACCACGGAGCCGGGTTCGAAGGTCAAATTGGGCCTGCTGCGCGACGGCAAACCGCTGGAAGTGGAGGTGACGTTGGACAAGAGCACCTCATCAACCGCTAGCGCGCAGCTGATTATCCCAGCGCTGGAAGGCGCATCGCTCAGCGATGGCCAGGCGAAAAGCGGTACCAAAGGGGTGGTCATTTCTGACGTGGAAAAAGGGAGCCCTGCGGCGCAGATTGGTTTGCATAAAGATGATGTGATCGTGGGGATCAACCGCCAGCCGACACAGTCCATCGCCGAACTTCGCAAGGTGCTTGAAGCCAAACCGGCGGTCATTGCGCTCAATGTGATGCGCGGTAATGAAAGTATTTACCTGCTTCTGCGCTAATCCACGAGAAACCGGGCATAGCCTGGAATGTATGTCCGGTTTCTCTCGTGGTATGCTTCGTCCAGTTTCCTCATCAACGATGCCTGTATCATGCTTGTAAAGCTCTTACGTTCAGTTGCACTTGGTTTACTGGTTGGCGGCATACTCATTGTCACCGTCCCTTCTTTGCGTCAGTGGAATCCATTATCCACCGAGCGCTTTAGCAGTACAGATGAAGCGCCCGCCAGCTATAACACTGCGGTGCGTCGCGCTGCCCCTGCGGTGGTGAACGTTTATAACCGCAGTCTGAACAGCAACACCAATAATCAGCTGGAAATCAAAACGCTCGGCTCCGGGGTGATCATGGACGAGCGCGGCTACATTATTACCAACAAACATGTGATCAACGACGCCGATCAGATTATCGTCGCCCTCCAGGATGGTCGCGTGTTTGAAGCCCTGCTGGTCGGCTCCGATAGCCTGACCGATCTGGCGGTCCTTAAAATCAACGCCACCGGCGGCCTGCCGGTCATCCCCATTAACCCGAAGCGCACACCGCACATCGGTGACGTGGTGCTGGCCATCGGCAACCCCTACAACCTCGGGCAGACCATTACTCAGGGGATTATCAGCGCGACCGGTCGTATCGGCCTCAACCCGAGCGGTCGACAGAACTTTCTGCAGACCGATGCCTCCATCAACCACGGTAACTCCGGCGGTGCGCTGGTCAACTCGCTGGGTGAGCTGATGGGCATTAACACCCTCTCTTTCGATAAGAGTAACGACGGTGAAACTCCTGAAGGGCTGAGTTTTGCCATTCCGTTCCAGCTGGCGACCAAAATTATGGATAAGCTGATTCGTGACGGACGCGTGATTCGTGGCTTTATCGGCATCAGCGGGCGTGAAATAGCGCCACTGCACTCACAGGGCAGCGGCATTGAGCAGATTCAGGGTATTGTCGTCAATGAGATAGCTCCGGACGGCCCGGCGGCACAGGCGGGTATTCAGAACAACGACGTGATTATTTCGGTCAACGGCAAACCGGCGATTTCCGCGCTGGAAACCATGGACCAGGTCGCCGAGATTCGTCCGGGATCGGTCATTCCGGTGGTCGTGATGCGTGATGATAAGAAACTGACGATGCAGGTGACGATTCAGGAATATCCGGCGTCGAACTAAACGGCGTGAAAAGCAAAGGGGCCATTGGCCCCTTTGTCACGTCTAAGGCGTCACGCCTTATTTATTAATAAAATCTTCACCCAACTGAATATCTTTTCTCAGCGTATCGAGCATGCCTTCCAGCGCCTGCTGTTCGTAAGCGCTCAGTTTGCCAATCGACTGACGTTCTTCAATCCCGTTTTTACCTAACAGCAGCGGCTGCGAGAAGAAACGGGCGTATTGTCCGTCACCTTCCACATAGGCGCACTCAACCACGCCTTTCTCGCCCTGCAGGGCGCGAACCAGAGACAGGCCGAAACGCGCCGCCGCCTGGCCCATGGAGAGCGTAGCCGAGCCGCCACCCGCTTTCGCTTCCACCACTTCGGTACCCGCGTTCTGGATGCGTTTGGTCAGGTCGTTCACTTCCTGATCGGAGAAGCTCACGCCGGAAATTTGCGATAATAAAGGCAGAATCGTCACCCCGGAGTGGCCGCCGATAACCGGCACTTCCACATCACCAGCGCTTTTACCTTTCAGCTCCGCCACAAAGGTGTTGGAACGGATGATATCCAGCGTAGTAACGCCGAACAGTTTGTTCTTGTCGTATACGCCCGCCTTTTTCAGCACTTCGGCGGCAATGGCCACCGTGGTATTCACCGGGTTGGTGATAATACCAATACAGGCTTTCGGGGCAGTTTTGGCAATTTGCTGCACCAGGTTTTTGACAATCCCGGCATTAACGTTAAACAGATCGGAGCGATCCATACCGGGCTTACGGGCCACACCGGCAGAAATCAGGACAACATCAGCGCCTTCGAGTGCGGGCGTGGCGTCTTCGCCGGAGAAACCTTTGATTTTGACATCAGTCGGAATATGGCTGAGATCGACCGCCACACCAGGCGTGACGGGGGCAATATCATAGAGAGAGAGTTCTGAACCTGAAGGCAGTTGGGTCTTTAGTAGTAGGGCAAGCGCCTGGCCAATACCGCCGGCGGCACCAAGGACTGCGACTTTCATCCTAAACTCCTTATTATGGTTAATGACTTTCAGGTAACAACCTGTCGTGGACCGCATAAACCAACGCAGGAGATACCAGTTGTTACTCCATTGCGGCGACCTTAATTCACAAGGTAAATAATTACAATATAATTGCTTACAGAATGCGGGCCATTCAACAGCATCCGCACTACTCCCAGAAAAAGGCCTTTCTACGAAACCAAATTTTCATCAACTATCGATTACAATATACTCAGCATGTTGCGTAAAACAACAGCAATTTAATAACATTTCATTTACTTTTAACTTATTTGGATCCCGTGATATAGGCATGTTTCTTAGGTCTAATTTTTGCTAAAATCCGCCCTTTCTCTATTTGGCTTAGCCTCTGTAGTAAATTATTTTGCATAAAAATTCACCTATATGCATAATAATGTCAATTTCACCACCATACTCGGGTGACTTATGCGAAGTTCAACTAAACAAGAAGAATTAGTTAAAGCCTTTAAAGCATTACTGAAGGAAGAAAAATTTAGCTCTCAGGGCGAAATTGTTCAGGCCTTGCAGGAAGAAGGTTTCGATAATATTAACCAGTCCAAAGTTTCTCGTATGCTGACCAAGTTTGGCGCCGTGCGTACCCGCAACGCCAAAATGGAAATGGTTTACTGCCTGCCAGCCGAGCTGGGCGTGCCGACCACCACCAGCCCGCTGAAAAATCTGGTACTGGATATTGATTACAACGATGCCGTTGTGGTTATCCATACCAGCCCCGGCGCTGCACAGCTGATTGCCCGCCTGCTGGACTCACTGGGTAAAGCGGAAGGCATCCTCGGCAGTATTGCCGGTGACGACACGATTTTCACCACGCCGGCACGCGGGTTCACCGTTAAAGATCTCTACGAGGCCATCCAGGTTCTGTTTGAGCAGGAGCTGTAATCCCTCTTCCTTTCTCCTCTGGCCCACCAGAGGAGCTGCTTTAACGGCAAATTTCCCTACGTTTCACTCCCGTCTCGTTAACATTAAGTGCGATTTTCTGGTCAAAATCATAGATCCAGTGAATATATCTATTCATAACCGCACAAAATATCAAATTATCATATCTAATTGATTATCATCACAATTAACACTTAACTTTACCGAAATATGTATTTTTTTATACATATATGTTCTAAAAATGACGATTTTTGACACCTAATTACACGCGAAACAATTAGCTGGGTATTAATATTTTAGGTGATTAGTGTATACTTAATTTCGTGATGAGGGTCACAAAACAAAGACCTTCCAAAAGAATTCGACGAGGTGAGTATCATGAAAATCAAAACAACTGTTGCCGCTCTGAGCATCCTTTCCGTTATCTCTTTCGGTGCGTTTGCCGCTGACTCTATCAGCAGCGTTCAAGCACAAAGCCGTCAGTCAATCGGCACCGTTTCCATCGGTTCCGTCGGTTCATCTCCGATGGATATGCACGAAATGCTGAACAAAAAAGCGGAAGAACAAGGTGCATCATCCTATCGCATCATTGAAGCGCGTACCGGCGCTCATTGGCACGCAACGGCTGAACTGTACAAATAAGTTCGCATCAGGCAGCACGTCGGTAGTGTAGAAAAGTTAAATACCCAGCGGTCCCAGGAATCAGAAAGAACATCCTCTCACCGCTGAAGAATGAAGAATATGGTGAGGAGTAAAACATTATGAAAAGCGCAATGATCATCGCATCCCTTGGTCTGGCATCCGTTCTGTCCTTCGGCGCAAGCGCCGCAGTGCAACAGGTTAACGCGGAGCAGGCACAGAATCTGCAATCCGTCGGCACCGTTTCTGTTTCTCAGATCGGTAGCGACCCGATGGATATGCGCAGCGCATTAGCCGCTAAAGCCGAAAAACAAGGCGCCAGCAGCTACCGCATTATTGAAGCCCGTACCGGCGACCATTGGCACGCTACGGCTGAGCTGTACAAATAAACCCTCGTCGTCTTGTCCGACGACTTGCCCTCGCCCTTATGCGAGGGCTTTTTTATGCCCGCTGAACGTTAAAACGCAGCATCCCTTCCAGCTCTTCTTCTGCTTCATCAAACAGCAGAATCAACGCCCCATAGCGACGACGCTGCTTGTCGTTGAGATGGATGAACTCGATCTCCAGCGGTAACGGCATTTGCGGGCCGGTGACCGCATCCCAAAGCGCATCTAAATCGCGAATCGACTCACGATCGAGGGCAAAGAGTTGAGCGAACTCCCGATAAAAATCGCCCTGATCCTCTATCTCATCAAAATCAAAAGTATAGATTTTCATCTCACGCCCTCTCCCATCCTGCAAAACTAAAGTCCCCCAATGTGCAACGTTTTCACCTCAAGGTACTCTTCCAGCCCCAGCACCGAGCCTTCACGCCCCAGCCCGGACTCCTTAACGCCGCCGAACGGCCCCAGCTCAGTCGATACGGCACATTCGTTAATACCGATCATCCCACTCTCTAACGCCTGTGAAACGCGGAACACGCGAGACAGGTTTTGCGTGTAGAAATAGGCGGCCAGGCCGTAGGGCGTATCATTCGCCCGGTGAATAACATCATCCTCATCACGGAAGCGGAAGCACGCCGCCAGCGGGCCAAACGTCTCTTCCTGTGCCAGCAGCATTTGTTCCTGACAGTCGCCCAGCACCGTCGGCTGCCAGAAGTTGCCCCCCAGCTCATGAGGCTGCCCGCCGGCCAGCACCTTCGCCCCTTTTGAGACGGCGTCTTCCACGTGCTCACGCACCTTCTTCACCGCCGCCGCTTCAATCAGCGGGCCAACCACAACGCCATCATCCAGACCGTTACCGACCTTCAACGCTTTCACGACAGCGGCAAGCTGGCTGGTGAAACGATCGTAGACACTATCGTGAATATAAAAACGGTTCACGCTGACGCACACCTGCCCGGCGTTGCGGAATTTATTCGCTACCGCCCCCTGTACCGCCGCGTCGATATCCGCATCCTCAAACACGATATAGGGCGCATTGCCCCCCAGCTCCATCGACACTTTCTTCATCGTTTCCGCTGCGTTACGCACCAGCGTTTTCCCCACTGACGTCGAGCCGGTAAAGGAGATTTTACGCACATCGTGACTCGCCATAATGGCGTCACTGATCTCCTGCGTATTGCCCGCAACGGCATTCAACACGCCATCAGGGATCCCCGCCTTCTTCGCCAGCGCCAGCAGCGCGAAGGCGCAGAGCGGCGTGTTATTGGCAGGCTTAATTACCCCGGTACACCCCGCGGCCAGCGCCGGGCCAAGCTTACGGGTCAGCATCGCCATCGGGAAGTTCCACGGCGTGATAGCTGCCACCACGCCAATCGGTTCACGCGTCGCCAGAATACGCGAGCCGGGTTTAGCCGGGGGAATGATCTCCCCATTTGCCCGCTTACCCTGTTCCGCAAACCACTGGATAAAACTTGCCGCGTAATCCACCTCGCCTTCCGCCTCTTTCAGCGGTTTGCCTTGTTCAATGGTCATCAGACGCGCCAGCCAGCTTTTATTTTCAATTATCAGCTGATACCAGCGATACAGCAGCTCCGAGCGCGCTTTCGCCGTTTTTGCCCGCCACTGTGGGAACGCTTTTGCCGCGGCGGCAATCGCCTGCTCGGTCTCATGCCTCCCGGCCTTCACCACCTTTGCTACCACCTCACCCGTAGCCGGGTTCAGCACGTCAAAGGTGGTATCGAGATGGCGCCATTCGCCATTTACCAGATAGCCTGTTTGAAAAAGGTCATTGTCCTGTAGCGCTTGCGTGGTCATTACACCCTCCTGAAAAGTGTTTCCAGTTAAGTATAGCTATCGCTTTTACGGCAATAGTTGCCAGAATAACGAAAGTCGCATTAATGACGGGGAAGCGTGCTGTGATGAGTGAATATCCTGTTTTCAATAAGCTGCGCCAGGAACTCGGTTTGGCGCATTTCGCTACGAATAAAGTGACGTTAAGCAGCTGTGGGCCAATTTATCCCACGCCGTTTGCCATCGGTGACGCCGCCGCATCAATACTGGCGCTGCAGGGGATTATGCTGGACGTGCTGAGAGGTACCCAGCAGGACATTCACGTCGATGTCCGCTGCGCTGCCGCATCGACTCATGCGGTGACCTTTCAGCAACAGAACGGATATAACTGGCAGTACAACGATCCCGACTATCCCACTACCGATTTCTACCTCACCCAGGACAACCGCTGGATTTTCCTCCATGGCGGCTACCCGCGGCTACGTGACGGTATTCTCGATATCCTCGATGTACCGAATAATCGCGCCAGAGTGGCGCAGGCGGTAGCGAAGTGGGAGGCCGAGGCGCTCGAAGAGACGATCGCCCGCGCCGGGCTGTGCGCGGCAATCGCCCGTAGTCATGATGAATGGCTGGCGCATCCGCAGGGGCAGGCGGTCAGCCGGGAGCCGCTGATCCGCCTTACGCGTCTGACAGACAGCCCCCCCAAACCTCGCCAGTACGGTCACGAGCGGGTTCTTCAGTCGCTGCGGGTGCTGGACTTCACGCATGTGATTGCCGGGCCTACCGCCACGCGCGGGCTGGCGCAGATGGGCGCTGACGTACTGCATATCTCATCTCCCTATCGCCCACGTATTCTGCCGTTTGACGTCGATACCAACCACGGCAAACGCAACGCCTACCTCGAGCTGTCCAGCGCCGATGGGGCAAGGCGAGCGGCGCAGCTGGTGCGTGAGGGTGACGTGTTTGTGCAGAGCTATCGCCCAGGCGCGCTCGCCCGCTATGGTCTCAGCAATGAAGAAATGGCGCACAACAATCCGCACATTATCACCGTGAACCTGAACTGCTACGGTCATCGGGGGCCATGGAAAGATCGCCCTGGGTTTGAACAACTGGCTCAAACGATAACGGGAATGGCGGTGGCACAGGGCGAAGCGGGCCAGCCGCAGTTGGGGCCAACCTATCCCAACGACTATTTGAGCGGCTACCTGGCAACACTTAGTGTGTTGATGGCGCTGGAGCGTCAGCGTCACGAAGGCGGCGCATGGCAGGTGGATGTGTCGCTGTGCCGAACGGCAACGTGGCTACAGGAGCTGGGAAGCCTGGCGGAATGGCGTCACGTACCGCCACCGGATGCTCAAGCCATCGCGGGCGGTATGGCTGTGGAACAGGGGCCATTTGGCGAACTGCGCTACTTCAATAGCGCGCTGTCGTTGGCGCACACGCCGATGCGCTTCTCGCTGCCCGCGATGCCGCTGGGGGCACACGAGGCCGCGTGGTGGTAAAACTTCCCGGGTCTATTCGGCCCGGGAAGTTGACTAATTGATGGTTAAAGCGCTCTGATACTTATGCAGCATCGCCACCAGCCGCTCAACCGGCTGCGTCACCTGCTCAGGCGCTTCCCAGACGCGAAGCTTATCCTGATAAACGCTTAATTCGTCCAGCAACCGCGAGAAGTAGTAATGGCGTTTATCGTCGCTGCTGGCCGAAATCACCTTATCGGCGGTACGGCGCAACTGGCGGTGGAAAGCCGACAGATCGTCATTGACTGGAATCGGTGCGTCGCGCAGGCGCTGGTGCGCAATGATAAGCGTCAGCGCCAGGCGGAACTTAGCGACATCACCGGGAAACTTATTCAACAGTAAAAAGAGCTGCTGATACAGCGCTGGCAGATGGTTCTCTTTGCGCCGCGCCATATTGGTGGTCATCGCCGAAACGGCGGCAAACACAAACTGGTTCAGCAACACACGGCCAGTGCGCAAGCGCGAGTTATCGCGAATCAGCAGAATGACGATCAGCGCCATAAAGCAGCCGACAATCTGCCCCAGCGCGCTGTCGAGAAACTGGCTGAAGTGGAAAGTCATCGGGTTATCCAGCACCAGAATGTTGATGGTACTGGCCAGCGCGCCAAGCGAACCCAGCCGCCGTTTCTGCACCTCAATGCCGATAAAGAAGCACATCACCGCCAGGCTCAGGCACAGCAGGAACATACTTTGCTGGGTGGCGGGCATGATCACCAGGAAATAGAGCGCACCGATCGGCAAAGCGGCGATCGTCCCGTAGAGGAAGTCAATCGCGACCATGCGCGGATTGGGAAGACGCATCGCCAGCGAGGTCACCACGGCGATCATCACCATCGCCCCGCTACCTGAAGTCCAGCCGGTCCATAGCCAGAATAAGATGCCCAACGCGCAGGAAACCGTGGTACGCCAGAAGTTGACCATCGCATGATGACGTTCGGCGGATTCCGGCCTCACCACCACTTCGCTTTGCAGAATTTCTTCTTCGCGGGCGCTGATTTTGGCGTTGCCAACCACACCGCGTCTGAGTAGCAAATAGCGCGTGGCCGCACCGACCCAACTGTAGATGGTGACCGGCGTGTCGTGTTCGCCGGTCCACGCCAGCACGCGACGCATGCGCTTAAGCTGACGATGTACATCCTGCACCGTCTCTACCGGCTTCTCAAATAGCTCGCGGTAGGCGTCTGTCACCAGCTCCGGGCGCGAATTCTGCATGATAAACGTTTCAACGGCCTGGGTAATCATCGTCAGCGAGACGGTATTCAGCGCTTTCAGGCGACGGTTAGCGCGCGTCCAGCGTGATGACTCCATATTCAGGTTGCTACGCATGCCTTCCAGCGCGGTAGCGCGGCGCACCAGCGCAAGCCAGGCACGATCCATTTCATCGCTGTCACCGTGTTTAATGCACAGCTGCATCAGGCGGTATTGATCGATGAGCATCGAATCTAATTCGTTATCGATCTCTTTTTTGATCGAACGCGGAGAGAAGAGCAGATCGGCGACGATCGCGCAGACAATACCGATCACGATCTCGCTGCAGCGCTCTACCGCGAACTGTGGCGTTAACAGCGGTTCGGCCTGAATCGTAATAACGATAATCAGCGCTGTATAGCCGGAAAGCCCCCAGGCGTAGGAGTTCTCGACGCGCACCAGCGACGAGATCCAGGTACAGAAACCGGCCCAAATGCTGCACACCAGCAGCATCAGCAGCGGCGCGCGGATCATGGTGATAATAATCACCAGCGCGGCAATACAGCCGATAAAAGTACCAACAATACGCAGCATCCCACGGTAACGAATCGCCCCCGCGTAGGGTTCACCACCCGCGGCAAAGGCCGGACCGGCGGCTACCAGCGCGGCGGTGAGTACCGCCCAGCGCGGGGTTTCAAGCTGAAAGTGAAAACCGACAAACAGCGCCAGCACCACCGCGCAGGCCAGCTTAATGGCAAAGCGGATGTGCTGGTTGGCAATACTGAAGATGCCCATGGCGATTAACCGAATTCACGCAGGCGCAGCGCCAGTTTCTGGAAGAACGTCATCTGGCTGACATCACGGTCTTTTTCACCGGTGATCACCACCGTAGCGGTCGTACCCGCCGGCCACAGGTTACCCGGTTCGTCATCAAGATGAATACGGACCGGCACGCGCTGGGCCAGGCGTACCCATTCCAGATTGGAATCAACGGTCGCCATCCCTTTACTGTCGACGCTGCTGCTGGCGTTGGTGACGCCCGCCGCCATACTATCAACGGTGCCTTTCAACACGCGGTTACTGCCCAGCGGCGTAATTTCCGCACGGTAGCCCGGACGCACGCGCTCCAGCTTGGTCTCTTCCAGATAGGCCATCACGTAGAAGGAGTGCTGCTTGACCAGCGCCACCGCCGTAGAACCACGGGTGATAAACTCACCGGCATAAACGTTCAGGTTGGTTATCCAGCCGTCTGCTGGCGCGCGAATCACGGTACGCTCAAGGTCAAGACGCGCGAGATCGCGGGTTGCCTGAGCCTTCGCTAACTGGTGCAGAACGGTTTGCAGCACGTTGTTAGACTGGTCGATTTCCTCACGTGACATTGCATTGATGCCCAGCTTGTTACGACGCCCGGCCTCACGGCTTTTCTCTTCAGCCAGCGCCTGGTAGTAGGAGACATCGGCTTCTGCTTCGGCGAGCGCCTTCTGGTAGCGCGGCTGGTCAATCACAAACAGAACCTGATTTTTGCTAACCAGTTGGTTATCCTTTACCTGAACGCCGGTAATCAGCCCCGACACATCGGGGGCGATAGCCACCACGTCCGCGCTAAAGCGCGCGTCTCGCGTCCAGGGGGATTCGGTGTAATAGACCCAGGCGCGGAAAATTGCGATGAACGCCAGGACGACCAGTATCACCGTAATAGCGGTACGGGAGATATTTCTTGTTAGTGTTTTCACATCTACCTCAAACGAACAAACGTGATATCAAATAAAACAGGCAGCAATACAGTGCAGTGTTGAACAACGCGGGATGCCAGACAAAATCATAGATCCCGGTTGGCACCAGCACTCGATGCACCACCCAAAAAATGGCGAGCGATAACAGCAGCTCAAAGAAGATCGGTGGAAAAGAGAGACCGAAAATCACGATGACAGGAAACAGGCTCATGTTGACCTTACCAGACTAGCATGCAGGTGAGATTGAAGATTTAGTTATGCAACTAACAGTATATTAACGTAACTGTTATCGCCTTATCTACATAGTGTGATGCAAATCACTTTTAAGCCAGAGTGAACAATGGAACGATTAAAACGGATGTCGGTGTTTGCCAAAGTTGTCGAGCATGGCTCCTTTACTGCCGCGGCCAGACAGCTACAGATGAGCGTCTCTTCCATCAGCCAGACTGTCTCTAAACTGGAAGATGAGCTCCAGGTCAAACTGCTTAATCGCAGTACGCGAAGCATTGGTCTCACCGAAGCCGGTAAAATCTATTACCAGGGCTGCCGCCGCATGCTGCACGAAGTCCAGGACGTTCACGAACAGCTCTACGCTTTTAATAACACGCCGATTGGAACGCTGCGTATCGGCTGCTCTTCAACTATGGCACAAAATGTTCTCGCACGGATCACCGCCGATATGTTGAAAAAGTATCCCGAGTTAACGGTCAATCTGGTCACCGGCATTCCCGCGCCAGACCTGATTGCCGATGGGCTTGATGTGGTTATCCGCGTCGGATCCTTACAGGATTCGAGCCTCTTTTCACGTCGGTTAGGCGCGATGCCGATGGTGGTGTGCGCCGCGAAAAGCTACCTGCAACAGGCGGGAGTACCGGAAAAACCTGCCGACCTCGCCAATCATTCGTGGCTGGAGTACAGCGTTCGGCCAGATAACGAATTCGAGCTGGTTGCCCCGGAGGGCATTTCCACGCGCCTCATCCCTCAAGGACGTTTTGTCACCAACGATCCGATGACTCTCACCCGCTGGCTTTCGGCAGGAGCAGGGCTGGCCTATGTGCCCCTGATGTGGGTGATCGAGGAGATCAACCGCGGGGAGGTAGAAATTCTCTTCCCGCGTTATCAGTCCGATCCCCGGCCGGTGTATGCCCTGTATACCGAGAAAGACAAGCTGCCGCTAAAAGTGCAAGTCTGTATCAACTATCTGACCGAGTATTTTGTCGAAGTGGCGGACTTATTTCAGGGAATGCGCGGAAGAAGGAAAGAGTAGTGCTGGGATATCACTTTAAACATTAAAAAAGACTATAGATATGCTTTATCTGAATATAGTCTCAACATCGTTATCGCTAATCTAAAATATCCACCTTTGGACTATCAAGATTAGCGAATTGACACTACCGGCGAGCGTCACCTATCTTATTATTCATATCTGAAATTGAGACTATTATATTAGTTACAGATATAAACAATAAGCGTGCAATATTCAGGATTACTTTAGACAAGGGCCATGTATGAATCTATTTGAAATGACGCCGCCTTCACGCCGGCGCTATGGACTCGCCGCTTTCATTGGTTTAATCGCTGGGATTGTCTCGGCCTTCGTTAAATGGGGTGCAGAAGTTCCGCTGCCTCCACGTAGCCCTACTGATTTATTTAGCAGCGCATGCGGGCCGGAACAATTGATCAGAGCGGCCGGTCAAATTGATTGTTCGCGCAATTTCCTGAACCCTCCCTATGTATTTCTACGCGATTGGTTAGGTGTTGCCGATCCTAATGCGGTGGTATACACATTTGCTGGTCATATATTTAACTGGGTTGGCGTCACGCATATTATTTTTTCTATCGTCTTCGCTGTTGGCTATTGCGTAGTCGCGGAAGTCTTCCCCAAAATTAAACTCTGGCAGGGTCTGCTTGCCGGGGCCTTAGCCCAACTTTTCGTCCACATGATCTCATTCCCATTAATGGGATTAACGCCGCCGCTTTTTGAGCTTCCCTGGTACGAGCACGTCTCCGAAATCGTGGGGCACCTGATCTGGTTCTGGTCTATTGAAATCATTCGTCGTGATTTACGTAACCGCATCACTCACGAGCCGGACCCCGAGATCCCGCTGGATCATTTACGCTAAAAAAATGGCGCGACTGCAGGCGTCGCGCCATTCATGCCTATCACCGTTCAGGTCAGGCCGTGCCGCCCACGGTCAGGTTATCCACCTTCAGCGTCGGCTGGCCAACGCCAACCGGCAGGCTCTGGCCTTCTTTACCACAAACGCCGACGCCGTTATCCAGCTTCAGGTCGTTACCGACCATAGACACCTGCTGCATGGTTTCGATACCGGAACCAATCAGCGTGGCCCCTTTCACCGGCTTAGTCACCTTACCGTTTTCAATCAGGTAGGCTTCCGAAGTGGAGAAGACGAACTTCCCGGAGGTAATATCCACCTGGCCACCGCCGAAGTTCGGCGCATACAGACCGTACTCAACGGATTCAATAATTTCCTGCGGCGTAGAGTTGCCTGCCAGCATGTAGGTGTTGGTCATGCGCGGCATCGGCAGATGCGCGTAGGACTCACGACGCCCGTTACCGGTGGGCGCCACGCCCATCAGGCGTGCGTTGAGCTTGTCCTGCATGTAACCTTTCAGGATACCGTTCTCAATCAGGACGTTGTACTGGCCCGGCACGCCTTCATCGTCAATCGCGACGGAACCGCGACGGTCGCCGATCGTGCCGTCATCCACAATCGTACACAGCTCAGACGCCACCAGTTGGCCCATCTGCCCGCTGAAGACCGAAGTACCGCGACGGTTGAAGTCGCCTTCCAGACCGTGGCCTACTGCTTCGTGCAGCAGCACGCCCGGCCAGCCCGCTCCGAGCACAACAGGCAGCGTACCCGCTGGCGCAGCGACCGCAGACAGATTGACCAGCGCCATACGCACGGCTTCTTTCGCCCACGCATCAGCGCGGACTTCGCCATCGAGGTCGGCCAGGAAGTAGTCATAGCCAAAACGACCGCCGCCGCCGCTGGCGCCGCGCTCGCGTTTACCGTCTTGTTCCACCTGCACGCTAACCGACAAACGCACCAGCGGGCGAACATCCGCCGCCAGCGTACCGTCGGTTGCCGCCACCAGAATCAGCTCATACACGCCGGTCAGACTGGCGGTGACTTCCTGCACGCGCGAGTCTGCGGCACGCGCGACGCTGTCAACGCGGCGCAGAATATCCAGCTTCTCTTCGCGCGTCATGCTTTGTAGCGGATCCAGCGAGGTGTACAGCGCCGGGTGTTCAACCGCTCCCAGGGTTTGTACCTTACCATCGCCCGCGTCACGCACGATGGTTCGTGCCGCCTGTGCGCTCTGCTCCAGCGCCAGGAGACTGATCTGATCGGCGTAGGCAAAGCCGGTTTTCTCGCCGCTGACCGCACGGACACCGACGCCCTGGTCGATATTGTAGGAACCGTCTTTAATGATACGGTCTTCTAAAACCCAGGATTCGTGATAGCTGGACTGAAAATAGAGATCGCCATAGTCCAGACGGCGTTCCGTGAGTTGACCAAGAATGGCAAACAGGTCCTGATGATTCAGGCCGTTCGCCGCCAGCAATTGTTCACTTACCAGGTTTAGACTCATTATTTCGCTACTCTTTAATGCCCGCGAGCCTTCAGCATGGCGGGCCTGTATTCTGGGTGTTGGTCGTATGAGATTGAGGCAATTCAAGGCTTGCGTCAAATCACGGCTATTTATTGCTACGCGCCTGGCGCAGCACTTCGTTAATTTGTGGTTTGTCGATCGGGCCGGTGATGCGATAGCGCAAGATCGAGACCTTGTTCCACAAGGGTCCCAGCACCTTGGTAGCGGCAAACACCGCCGCGCCGATAATGGGGTTTACCGCGAAAGCGGTCGCCACGCCGACCGTCGCCGAGATTTCCGGCGCAACAATCGCTTCCATATTCAGCTGTCGGCGCACCAGATCAACTGAACCTTTCATGGCGATATCCGCTTCCAGGCCATCCACCAGCGTATCATCGGTATTCAGGATCCCGTCTTTAATCCACGCGGTACTACGGATAGAGTCAAAGTAGAACCCGTCGCTGAACGTGTCGCTAAAGTCAAAACGTAGCTTACGCAGCAGCGCATCGACGCTCAGCAGGCGCAGCAGTTGCCCCGCATGGCCCGTAGAGATATCAGTAAACTGCCCTTTGCTAACGCGCGATTTGAGAATGCCGTTCAGCGAAGCGACGTCCGGCTGCCATGGTTTATCGCGCCAATGTAAATCGTAGTCTACATCAACGGACGCGTCGCGAATTGGCGTGGAAACGCCGAAGAAGGCCACCGCATCATCAACGTTGTTACCGTGAATTTTGCCCTTCAGCGAGGTCCGCTGACCAGAAGCGGCATTCACCCACACGCCATCGGCGGTCAGGCGGCCAAAACCGGTATCCACCAGCCCATTTGCCAGCGAGAGCGTATCGCCTTTGACGCTGAAATCACCGTCGATTCGCCCGTATTTTTGTCCCCATAGCCAGCACTCAGCACAGCGCAGCTGAAGATCGGGCCAACCGCGAAAATCGATAGCGCTGCCGCTGGCTGTGACGCTCGTGCTTTCAGCACTGGCCGCTTGCGCCAGAGGATTCGCCGAAGGGTTGTAGTAGAGATAGCGGATCGCGGCCTGCCACGGCGAGTTGTTCTTCATCGTCAGACTGGCGTTAACTTCACGGCCCTGCGCTTCCACCCGTGTTCCGTCAGCCGTCGGTTTTGAGACCAGGCTCAGGTTATTCCACTGCTGGCCGGCAAAGGTCAGCGACGGCGTACGTAGCGTAACGCTTTCCGGGAACGAGGCTGCCGAGCTAACGCTATCTGCCGCGCCGTGTTGGAACAGCGCCAGCCACTGCGCACCATCCATTGGCGGTAAATTGAGTTCAATTCCCGGCGTCTGCGGCAGCGGCGGTACCGTGCGGCTGTCCGAGGTCCAGATGGCGCTCTGGAGCGCCAGCTTATTGCCCAGCAGCCAGCGGCTGTTAATGTGGTTACTTTGACCGACGTTGCCGGTCAGGTCGAAACTGCGCAGATTACCGTCGACGTCAATTTTAAGCGGCAGCGCCTGACCCGCCGTTTTGTTGGCTGGCGAAGGTAAGTTACTGCTCACATTCTGCAGATCGCCGGTAATGCCTACCTTGTAGGTGGCGCTGCCGTGATACGGCAGCTCAATCGCCACGTTGCCTTTCCACGGCACGCTGCCCTTCAACGCATCGTTGAGCTGTTTCGGCAGCACGCCCATTTTCGCTGGCTGCCAATCAGCCTGCATATTCACGCCAACCTGATACGCTTTCGCCCCTTCGGCGGTGGTGAAATCGATATTCAGCGGCTGATTAAACCAGGTTGCCGTCAGCGGTTCGCTGGTCAGGTTGCCGTTTTCAAAGCTGAATTTGCCTGTGAGGTTATGCAGCGTGCTGTCCAGCGGCTTGATGAACAGGCTGTTGTTATTCAGCGCCACCTTGCCTTTAGCGGTGACCTGTTCGCCGTCGAGGGGGATATTAAGATGTAAGCGTGCACTCACATCACCGTCAATCTGCAACTCTTCAAGGGCCACCGCCAGCGAATCGTGGAGGGGGGTTTCCTGGAAATACGGACCCACCGCCTTACCCGGGCCGTTGATATCGGCGTCGATCAGCAGCTTCTCTTTTTCGTAGTCTGGAATGGCCGCCTCAAGATTGCTGGCGGTCACGCCGCCGAGCGTCGCTTTGTCCGCCTTCATCCACAGGCCATCGTTAATAAAGTTCAGTTCGATATCAAGATTGGTCAGCGCCGGCCAGTCCGGCTGGAAGGCAAAGGTTGCGTCGTGCAACGGAACGTAGACCTGGAACTGACCTTCGTTGTGCTTATAGGGGAATAGGTGCGGGTTACCGCCGTACACCAACGTCGCGTTTTCCGCCTTCCCGGCCTTAATCGCGCCGCTCAGGTAGTCAACCAGCTTCTTGCCCATCAGGTTTTCCGGGAAGTAGCGCCACGCCTGACCGCCATCATCAGTGCTGATACCGGCGAGAATGCCAAGCCAGGGCTGATCGTCTTTTGGCTGAAGATAGCGGAAGCCGCCCGCGGCACGAACGCCGGTCGCCTGCACGTCGATATTGCGCCCGTCCAGCATCAAGCCCTGGTCGTTGTTCACCCAATTCAGGGTGGCAACACCGTTGGCAATCTCCAGCGGCGCGCGAAACACGTGCTCGTAAGGCATCAGCGCTTTTTGCATGGCGACGTGCAGCGCGCCGTTCTCAACGCTGCCCGAGACGCTACCTGAAACGTGTTCAGCGCCCGGCAGCAGCTTCCACTGCTTCCAGGCGAGGTTGTCCCAGCTGGCGTTAAAGCGTGTTTTGTTGGTTTGCTGGAGCGGAATGTCCATTGCCAGAGCATCAATCATGCCGGTGGGTTGAGCCGTGCGCCAGATATCAGCCACTTCCGGCGAGAGCTTCTCGGCAATGGGCAGCAGACCGTTTAACCCCGCAAGCGACAGGTGGCTGGCGCGGATGCGCAGCTCATCGCTACGCTTAGCGTCTGGTCCGCCGACTTCCTGAGCCGGGATCCACGCCAGCGCCAGCGCGCCGCGCGGCCATGGCGTATTATCAATGGTGATGCGGGTATCGGGAATGCGGAATTCCCAGCCCTCTTTTTCCCGTGAAAGATGCGCGGTGAGGTTATCCACCGAGAGCTGATGCGTTTGCTGGTCGCCCTGCCAGCTGGCGCCGCCCTTCTTCAGCCACACGTCGCCGCTGGCGATTTCGCCTTTATCCAGCGTCGCCCACCCCTCAAGGCTAAAGCGGGCGCTGGTCAGCGCGATATTGTCCTGCATCCAGCGGCCCAGCCACGGCTTAACGTCGATATCATCGGCCTGCAGCCACAGGCGGCCTTTGTTTAGCAGGCCGTTTTCATCACGCAGATCCATGCGCACTTTCATCACCCCGTGCTGCCCGGTCAGGCTGGAAAGGCTCAGCTCGCCTTCGGCACGGTGACGGTTTTTGTCATTCACCCACGTCAGCTGCGGCACCGCCAGTTCGGCACGCTGGCCGGAGAGGGTCAGGAAGCTGAGATGGCTATCGCGTAAGGTGAAGTGATCGAACTGACGCAGGAAGAGATCGCCGATACGATCGCCCTTCAGGCCATCGCCGCTATCGTTTTTCTGCAGCGGCGTGTTGGTGTGAATTTGCAGCTGCCAGAAGGTCAGCTCGCGGAACTGCCAACGCATGTGCAGCAGACTTTGCCAAACGTCCAGCGCCATGGAGGCGCGTTTGATAGAGAGTTCGCCGCCGTCATTCAGACCAGCTTTGATATCGCGAACGTCAAGCGTCGGGCCAAAATTCTGCCAGCTGGCCTGGATTTGCGAAGCGGAGACCGGCAGCCCGGTCGCCGTTTCAATTTTGCTCAGCAGTGCCGGACGCCATTTATCCAGATGCGGCAAAGCCAGACGCAGGCCGCTCACCAGCAGCGCGACAACGACAACCAGTGTGGCAACGGTGAGCAGTAAAATCCCCGGCAATCGCCTCACGCATCTCTCCTTGGGTCGCAGCAGGCTGCGTTATTACATCATGACCACATCAAACTGCTCCGGGTTATAGAGCGGTTCAATCTGTACTTTGACCTGCTTACCCACAAAGATCTCCACTTCCGCCAGCGCATGGGACTCTTCGCCCTTCAGCGTTTCGGCTACCGAAGGAGAAGCATAGACCAGGAAGCGATCGGAGTCGTAGGCGTGATGCACGCGAACGATTTCACGCATGATTTCATAGCATACCGTTTCAACGGTTTTTACCGTGCCGCGACCATGGCAGGTTGGGCACTCGGTGCACAGCACGTGTTCAACGCTCTCACGCGTACGTTTACGGGTCATCTCCACCAGTCCCAGCGGCGAGAAGCCGTTCACGCTGGTTTTGACCCTGTCTTTACTCAGCGCCTGCTCCAACGAGTGCAGCACACGGCGGCGGTGATCTTCATTATTCATATCGATAAAGTCGATGATGATAATGCCGCCGAGATTCCGCAAACGCAGCTGACGGGCAATCGCCTGAGTGGCTTCAATGTTGGTGTTGAAAATGGTGTCATCAAGATTACGGTGGCCGACAAAAGCCCCGGTATTGATGTCCACGGTAGTCATCGCTTCGGTCTGGTCGATAACCAGATAGCCGCCTGACTTAAGTTCAACTTTACGCTCCAGCGCGCGCTGGATTTCATTCTCAACGTCGAAGAGATCGAAGATAGGCTGGCGACCGCTATAGTGCTCAAGCTTACTGGTCATTTCAGGCATATATTCAGCCGTGAATTCCATTAACGCTTCGTAGGTTAAACGGGAATCCACGCGAATTTTATCGAGCTGCGCGTCAGCAAAGTCACGAAGCACACGCTGCGCCAGCGCCAGCTCGCCGTACATCTGGTAGCGGGTCTGTGGGCGTTTTTTACGCTCCATCACTTTGGTCCATACGCGCTTGAGGTAGGCGGCATCAGAGGCTAAATCCTCTTCGCACACCCCTTCAGCGGCGGTACGGATGATAAAGCCGCCCTGCTCATCGCAGTAATCGGCCACCACCTTCTTTAAGCGGTCGCGTTCGGCTTCGCTTTCAATACGCTGAGAGACGCCGACGTGAGAAGCGCCGGGCATAAAGACCAGATAGCGGGACGGTAAGGTGATATCGGTGGTCAGACGCGCGCCTTTGGTACCCAGCGGATCTTTCACCACCTGTACCATCAGATCCTGACCCTGACGTACCAGTTCAGAGATATCGCGGACGGTGAACTGTTTTTGTTCTTCACCGGCCACACATTCGGTATGCGGCATGATATCGGAAGCGTGCAGAAACGCCGCCTTATCCAGACCAATATCTACAAAAGCCGCCTGCATACCCGGCAAGACCCGACTGACACGACCTTTGTAGATATTGCCTACTATTCCGCGTCGCGCTTCACGCTCAATATGAATTTCCTGCAAAATGCCGCCATCGATGTACGCCACCCGCGTCTCCGATGGCGTCACGTTCACTAATAGTTCAGCCGTCATGTTTATCCCTTTTTTCACGTAGCGAGTTAAAGTTACTCAGCAACTCATACGTTTCCACCAGCGGTAAGCCGACTACGGCGTGATAGCTGCCATTTATCTTCCTGACAAAACAGCCACCCAACCCTTGAATACCGTATGCACCTGCTTTATCTAAAGGTTCTCCGCTCGCAACATACGCTGCGATATCGTCATCAGAGAGCATCCGGAAGGTCACCTCAGTGACCACCAGACAGTCGAGCGTTTGCTGGCTGTCGGCCAGCGCAACGGCGGTCATCACCTGATGGGTATTTCCCGAAAGCTTACGCAACATCGCTGCCGCATGGGCTTCATCGCGCGGTTTCTCCAGCACTTCACCGTTGAGGATAACAATGGTATCCGCCCCCAAAACCGGGAGATCCTCGCGGGCTAAGGCAACGCCCGCCTGCGCTTTCTCGCGCGCCAGTCGCGCCACATAGTGCGGCGCATCCTCATGAGGACGGCGCACTTCTTCAATACCCGGGACCACTTTCTCAAAGGTTACACCTAACTGAGTGAGCAGTTCCTGACGACGCGGGGAACCAGAAGCAAGATAGAGAGATACCATAACGACCTTATTGAACGGCAAATTGCTGGCGAACTTTACGCATCAGAAGAAATATCCACGGCCAGAGCACGCCGTTTACTACACTACTCCAGAACACTTCAGGTCGGAAAGAGACGTTGATCACTAAAAACTCTGCCCAGAAAACAATAATATCCGTGGCGAGCGAGAGCAACATAACCACCAGCGCCTGCTGCCAGAGCGCCAGGTTACGGAACAGTTGATACTTCAGCGCCACCAGATACGCCACAATGCTCAACGACAGCGCGCGCACGCCAAGCGTTGAACCACTGATCAGATCCAGTATGGCACCCATCACGAATCCCGTGCCAACATTCACCCGATGCGGCAGCGCCAGCGACCAGTACAGCAGAATGAGCAGCACCCAGTTCGGCCGGAAAACCGTGAGGTCGTCCGGCCAGGGCATAACCTGTAGCAACAGTGCGATAAGAAACGAGAGCCAGATGACCCATCGTCCCTGGCTGCGGTAACTTGCCACTATTGCCCTCCTGCGGAGGATGGCGGTGGCGGCGTAACCGCAGGCGGAGTAGCAATTCCGGTTGCCGGTGCAGGCAACTGTGGCCCCATCGCATCAGGCGACGGCAGCACTTGAGGCATCATCTGCATCAGACGTTCGTTGGCCACGCGATGCACCTCTTCCGGGGTCATCGGGTTAGTGCCGTTACGATCGGCACCCCACAGCAGCAGCAGATAGCGCAGACGCTGAAGGCCCGCGGTTGGGCGAGCCTGAATCACGGTATATGCACGCTGGGTGTCCAGCTTAACCGAAGACACAACGCCCACCGGATAACCTTCCGGGAAACGCCCGCCCAGGCCAGATGTCACCAGCACGTCGCCCACACGAATGTCGGTGTTGGCAGGCAGATGCTCCAGTTGGAGATCGTCGGTGCAGCCGTTACCGGCGGCAATCACGCGGATATCGTTACGCAGCACCTGAATAGGCAGCGCGTGGGTGGCATCGCAAATCAGCAGCACGCGGCTGGTGAGTTTGGCGACGGCCACAACCTGACCCACAACGCCTTTGTCGCTGATCACCGGCTGGCCTTCGTAAACACCGTTCACGCTGCCTTTGTCGATAACCACCTGGTCGCTGTAGGGATCGTTTACCGTTGAGATCACCTGCGTCACCATTTTCTGTTCGTCCTGGCGCAGCGGTGAACCTAACAGCTCACGTAAACGGGCATTTTCTTGTTTGTACTGACCCAGCATCAGCAGGTCGCTGTTTTTCAGCAGCAGCTCCTGGCGTAATGCACGGTTTTCAAGCTCGAGCTGGTCGCGTGAAGCCAGCGTTTGCGAGACGCTATCGAGCAGTTCACGGGGACCATTAGAAACAAAGTAGAAAGGACTGACGGCAGTATCCATGTACGTTCGGATTTGACTGAACATACCCAGGCGGCTGTCGGCGATAATGACACCCAGCGCCACCAGCACCGCCAGAATAAGGCGAATCTGCAGCGACGGGCCACGGCTAAAAATGGGCTTCATAGGCTATGCGTATTCTCGTGTCAGTGAAATTGAGGGTAGCCTTTCTGGCTACCCTGAACCTCATGCTGACTACTCTTCGCTAAACAAGTCGCCGCCGTGCATGTCGATCATTTCCAGCGCCTTGCCGCCGCCACGCGCTACGCAGGTCAGCGGATCTTCAGCAACGACAACTGGAATACCGGTTTCTTCCATTAACAGGCGGTCGAGGTTGCGCAGCAGCGCGCCACCACCGGTCAGAACCATACCGCGCTCGGAGATGTCGGAAGCCAGTTCTGGCGGGCACTGTTCCAGTGCAACCATCACTGCGCTCACGATGCCGGTCAGCGGCTCCTGCAGCGCTTCGAGAATTTCGTTGGAATTCAGCGTGAAGCCACGCGGAACGCCTTCTGCCAGGTTACGGCCACGCACTTCGATCTCACGCACTTCGTCACCCGGATAAGCGGAGCCAATTTCGTGCTTGATACGTTCTGCGGTTGCTTCACCGATCAGAGAGCCGTAGTTACGGCGAACGTAGTTGATGATAGCTTCGTCGAAGCGGTCACCACCGATACGTACAGAAGAGGAGTAAACCACGCCGTTCAGGGAGATAACGGCCACTTCAGTGGTACCACCACCGATATCAACCACCATGGAGCCAGTGGCTTCAGAAACAGGCAGGCCGGCACCAATTGCGGCAGCCATCGGCTCTTCAATCAGGAACACTTCACGGGCGCCTGCGCCCTGAGCGGATTCACGGATCGCACGACGTTCAACCTGCGTTGCGCCAACCGGTACACAGACCAGTACGCGCGGGCTTGGGCGCATAAAGCTGTTGCTGTGAACCTGTTTGATGAAGTGCTGGAGCATTTTTTCGGTCACGAAGAAGTCAGCGATAACGCCGTCTTTCATCGGACGAATAGCCGCGATGTTGCCCGGCGTACGGCCCAGCATCTGTTTTGCGTCATGACCCACGGCGGCCACGCTTTTCGGTGAACCGGCACGATCCTGACGAATGGCGACCACGGAAGGCTCATTCAATACGATGCCTTGTCCTTTTACGTAAATCAGGGTATTCGCGGTACCCAGGTCAATGGACAGGTCATTGGAAAACATGCCACGAAATTTTTTCAACATACTAAGGGATAATCCTGAAAGCTGGGGCGGAAAAATAAAATCCGCTTACTTTACCAACCACACGCAGCAGCGACAAGGCGCAAAAATCATCTGCAACGGTGAAAATTAGTGCAGTTCGTTACCTTTGTTACAAATCCAACCTGACTCCTTCAGTGCAGGGAGACTCACTGCCGCTCCATCCTGGATTTGTACCTGTCAAAGGTCGTCACATGCGTGATGCGTCGTTTCCCCCGGCGAGCAGACATGCACACTCCCGGAAAAAACCGCGCGCGTTATTCTACGTGATAAACACGTTAAACAGCAGGTCAAACCGAATATCTTTGCGAATATTTTTTCACATTTGCGTCAAGTGGCTGGGAAGAGGCAAAAAAATCCCCCTGACCGCCGAAAACTCCGCATTCTGTCAGCGCCTGCCATTCACTGCGGCTGCGTACACCGGCGGCAAATACCTGGATTGATGTTCCTTTACAGGCCTCTACCAGGCTTTGTACCAGCAGCTGGTTCTGGCTACGCTTTTCAATGTCACGCACCAGCACCGGATCGATCTTAATCAGTTCAATCTCAAGCTGCTTAATCCAACTGGTGCTGACAAGGGCTAAACCCGCCTGCGTAACCGCGACCCGAACGCCTAACGCATGAATTAAACGCACGACGGGCTGGAGACGCGTCATATGTTGACAGACATCTACCTCTGCAAGTTCAAAAATAATCCGTCGACGATGCGATTTTTCGCACTGCATCAGTACGTCACGCAGCCAGCGCTGAAAACGCGGGCGGATCAATGACTCTACGGTGACCTGAATCGCCAGGTTTTCCTGCGGCCAAAATCCGAGGAAAGGAAGCAGACGGGTAATCTGCTGGCGGTCGTACTCTTCGCCCAGACCAAACTCCAGCACCATTGGCAGATACTCGGCGGCAATCACCTCTTCTTTGCCATCGAAGATCCGACATATAAGCTCGCGGTGGTGCACGGTGCCATCGAGGGTGACGGCGGGCTTTTGATACAAACGCGGGCCGCCGCGACTGAGCATTTGCTCAATAAGGGTACGCCAGCGCACGTTGCCACGCCCTTTCTCCGGTAGTGAATCATCATAAATGGCCCAGCTATTGCTGCCCTGCAATACGGCATTACGTACCGCCGCTTCGGCGTGCTCCATCACCTGCTCGGTGGTTTGCCCGCTGCGCCAGGCACAAATGCCAATATGCATCATGTCATCGCGATCGAGAATTTTAGCCAGCGGCAGACCGTCGATAGCTTTTAATAGCTGTCCGGCAATGCTGTCGGCCTCTTTCAGCGTACGATGCGGCAGTAGAACGGTAAAGTCGCTGCGGCGGTAGCGCGCCAGCAGCGCACCGGGATAGCGCATAATAAAGGTAGAGAGCAGGTTAATCAGCGTGAAGACGTGCTCCTCTGCCGCCGCGCGGCCCCAGTTGTCGCGCAGGAAGTCAAAGTCCGGCAGGCGGATCATCATAACGATGCCGTGTGCGCCGACGTTCTCCTGATCGTCAAGCAGCGTCGCCAGCTGGCTATCGAAGAACTGACGGTTGCTCAGGCCGGTTTTTGAATCCTGCGCGGCGTAAGAGCGAATCAGCGTATCCAGCCGGCTGCGCTGTTCGCCGGCAAACTGAATCTCCGACAGCAGCGTATCCAGCGCCGAACTGGTTCGCGCTGGCCATTCGTGGATAGTCCCCTTCGCTTTCGCCCCGCGCTCGCCGTTAAGAATTCGCGTAGCGCGCATCTCCAGCAACTCTTCCCCCGCCAGTTGTCGTCGCAGCCAGCGCACGGCAACAAAGACCACCAGCACCATAAAGGCAATTGTGATGGTCAAAGGCGCGGTGGTCATCAGCGAGCGGAAATAGTTGGCCATCGGATCCTGATACACCAGGTGAATCTTCATACCGGGATGCTTGAGCGACGCCACCGTTATTTCGCGATACTGATAGTGGCTCCCCATCGGCAGATAACTACTGTTGCGGGTATGGTGGAACAGTGATTTGTCGTTCAGGGTAAAGTCGATACGCACGATGTCGAGCGGCACCATGATTTCATCGAGCTGGTAGTCGAGCGTTTCAAACGAGCTGTTGACCAGTCGATTATCCAGCACGGTCGCGACGGCCTGCACGCGAGTGGCTATCTTATACTGTATGCCGTTATAGAAACTCAGTGAGGAGCCAATTAACGTCACAAAGATGGTAAGCCCGGTTAAGAGCGTAAAAAAGGCTGAGAACTTCGTCGTTAATCGCATCCCTGAGTTAACTCCGTGGGTTAATCATCCCCGACAGAGGCCGGGTGCCAGCGTCCGTGTCTTACAAGAAGTAAGCACTAACATATCAAACCAGGCTGGCATACTACCAAACCTGGCGGATCTGGCAATTTATTGCGCCAAATCGATATCAAATGATGATAAGCGAGTATAGTCCCCGGTAAATTTTTTCACTATCAGACCATGTAAGGAAAGGTTATGCAGGCACTCATCTTAGAACAGCAGGATGGCAAAACCCTCGCCGCAGTGAAGGCCGTTGATGACAGTCTGCTGCCGCAGGGCAACGTCACCGTCGACATCCAGTGGTCCAGCTTGAACTATAAAGATGCGCTCGCCATCACCGGTAAAGGGAAAATTATCCGCAACTTCCCGATGGTGCCGGGTATCGACTTTGCCGGTACGGTTCATCACAGTGACGATCCCCGCTTCACGACGGGCCAGCAGGTGCTGCTGACCGGCTGGGGCGTCGGCGAAAATCATTGGGGCGGGCTGTCCGAACGCGCACGTGTCAACGGTGACTGGCTGGTACCGCTGCCGACAGGTCTGGACGGGCGTAAGGCCATGATTATCGGCACCGCGGGCTTTACCGCAATGCTGTGCGTGATGGCGCTGGAAGACGCTGGCGTGCGCCCGGAAGATGGCGAGATCGTGGTGACCGGCGCCAGCGGCGGCGTAGGCAGCACCGCGATAGCGCTGCTGCATAAGCTGGGTTATCAGGTTGCCGCCGTTTCCGGACGCGAAAGCACTCATGATTATCTGCGCGCGCTGGGCGCGAGCCGCATTCTGGGCCGTGACGAATTTGCCGAAACCCGTCCGCTGGAAAAACAGGTCTGGGCCGGTGCGGTAGATACCGTGGGTGACAAAGTGTTGGCCAAGGTGCTGGCGCAGATGAATTACGGCGGTTGCGTCGCAGCCTGCGGCCTGGCTGGCGGTTTTGCGCTGCCGACCACCGTCATGCCGTTTATCCTGCGTAACGTGCGTCTGCAGGGCGTCGACTCCGTCATGACGCCAGCGGCACGCCGCGCCGAAGCGTGGAAACGTCTGGTGGCGGACCTGCCGGAAACGTTCTATCACCAAAGCGCAACGGAAATTAGCCTCGACCAGGCGCCCGCATTTGCCGACAAAATCATTAACAACCAGATTCAGGGCCGTACGCTGGTCAAAATCGCCTAAAATGCAATTTTTCGTGACATATTCGCATTAATGTCAGGCCTCCGTCATGCTTAGAAAAAAGCATGACGGAGAGCATTATGAATCGCAAAAAACTGACTGAAGCAGACGTCACGGCCGAGTCCGTGTTTATGCTCAAACGCCGCCAGGTGTTGAAAATGTTAGGCATTGGCACCGCTGCCGCCTCACTTCCCCTGCACGCCTCCAGTCTGACGGACTGGTTTAAAGGCAATGACCGTCCTGCCGCCCCCTCGGGCGCGCCGCTTACCTTTGATACCCCCCCCCAATGGCAAAGCAAACTGACGCTGACGCCAGAAAATAAAGTCACCGGCTACAACAACTTTTATGAATTTGGGTTAGATAAGGCCGATCCGGCGGCTAACGCCGGAAGTTTACAGACCAATCCGTGGAAACTCACGATTGGTGGCGAGGTGGCGAAACCGTTAACGCTCGATCATGATGACCTGACCAAACGTTTTCCGCTGGAAGAACGAATTTATCGAATGCGCTGCGTGGAGGCGTGGTCGATGGTGGTGCCGTGGATTGGCTTCCCGCTGCATAAGCTGCTGGCTGCCGTCGAACCCACCAGCAACGCGAAGTATGTGGCTTTTAAAACCCTCTACTCGCCAGAAACTATGCCTGGGCAGAAGGATCGCTTTATCGGCGGCGGCCTGGCATATCCTTATATAGAAGGGTTGCGTCTCGACGAAGCGATGAATCCGCTGACGCTGCTCACCGTGGGCGTTTACGGCAAAGCGTTGCCACCGCAAAACGGCGCGCCGATCCGCCTGACGGTGCCATGGAAGTACGGCTTTAAAGCCATTAAGTCGATTGTCAGTATTACGCTCACCCGCGATCGCCCCGATACCACCTGGAACCTGGCGGCTCCTGACGAATACGGTTTTTACGCCAACGTGAACCCACATGTCGATCATCCACGCTGGTCTCAGGCAACGGAACGATTTATCGGTTCTGGCGGTATTCTCGACGTACAGCGCCAACCGACGCTGCTGTTTAACGGCTACGCCGATGAGGTGGCCTCGCTTTATCGCGGGATGAATCTGCGGGAGAATTTTTAATGCGCTTAACGGCTAAACAGATAACCTGGCTGAAAGTTTTCCTGCATTTTGCCGCATTTTTACCGTTTGTCTGGCTGTTCTGGGCGGTCTCGCAAGGACAGCTCAGCGCCGATCCGGTAAAGAATATTCAGCACTTTACCGGTAGGATGGCTCTGAAATTGCTGCTGGCGACCTTGTTGGTCACCCCGTTGGCGCGCTACGCTAAACAGCCGTTGCTGATTCGCACGCGTCGGTTGTTAGGGCTATGGTGTTTCACCTGGGCGACAATTCACCTCACCAGCTACAGCGTGCTGGAACTGGGGATCCAGAATCTGTCGCTATTGGGACACGAAATCGTGACTCGCCCCTATTTACTGCTGGGATTAGCCTGCTGGCTTATCCTGTTGGCGCTGGCTGTGACCTCAATGCAGGCCATACAACGAAAACTGGGACGCCGTTGGCAACTTTTGCATAACTTCGTCTATCTTGTCGCGATCCTTGCACCGATACATTACCTGTGGTCGGTGAAGATTATCTCACCGCAACCGCTCATCTATACCGGTTGCGCGATCGTGCTTTTAGCCTGTCGCTACAAGAAGTTTCGCCAATGGTGGCGATGATGTCGCGATATGTGCGGTTTACCACAATTCACTTATAGTCAGACGTTCTTTACACGATAGCGGTTGATAATCTTCCCTGATAAGACCAGTATTTAGCTGCCAAATGCTACGAAATAGTTATAATGTGCGACCTTGGTTTTCCTGACGGGGGTTTTCAGCCTCTGAAAAGGTGACAATCGCGCATCGAAGGTATATTTTGTTTTTTACCCGAGAATTGCAGGAGATAGCAGCACAATGACTGACAAGTTCCGCATTTTGCTTTTGAACGGCCCGAACCTGAATATGTTAGGCACCCGTGAGCCAGAGAAGTACGGCACGCTGACGCTTTCCCAGATCGTAAGCCGCTTAACCGCGGAAGCTGAAGCCTTGAACGTCACGCTCGACAGCCTGCAATCCAACGCCGAGTACGTCCTCATCGACCGTATTCATCAGGCTAAAGACAATATTGACTATATCCTGATCAATCCGGCCGCGTTCACGCACACGAGCGTTGCCCTTCGCGATGCGTTGCTGTCGGTGAGCATCCCGTTTATCGAGATTCATCTCAGCAATGTCCATGCGCGCGAACCATTCCGTCATCATTCGTATCTGTCTGATATCGCTTCCGGCGTTATCTGCGGGCTCGGGGCTGACGGCTATTCATACGCTTTACAGACGGCGGTAAAACGCCTGTCACAATCAAACTAAACAAAGAGTACGGAACCCACTCATGGATATTCGTAAGATTAAAAAACTGATCGAGCTGGTCGAAGAGTCTGGCATCAACGAACTGGAAATTTCTGAAGGCGAAGAGTCTGTGCGCATCAGCCGCACGGCACCGAACACCGGTATTCCAGTGATGCAGCAGGCTTATGCAGCGCCTGTTGTGCAACAGCAGGCACCTGTCGCGGCAGCCGCACCAGCCGCAGCTGAAGCTCCGGCAAAAGCTGAAATCAGTGGTCACATCGTACGTTCCCCGATGGTTGGTACTTTCTATCGCACTCCAGGCCCGGATGCTAAAGCATTCGTGGAAGTTGGTCAGAAAGTTAACGTGGGCGACACCCTGTGCATCGTTGAAGCGATGAAAATGATGAACCAGATTGAAGCTGACAAAGCAGGGACTGTGAAAGCAATCCTGGTAGAAAGCGGTCAGCCGGTTGAATTTGACGAGCCTCTGGTCGTCATCGAGTAAACGAGGCGAAGATGCTGGATAAAATTGTCATCGCTAACCGCGGCGAGATCGCACTGCGTATTCTTCGTGCCTGTAAAGAACTGGGCATCAAGACTGTCGCCGTGCACTCCACTGCGGATCGCGATTTAAAACACGTACTGCTGGCGGATGAGACGGTCTGTATCGGCCCGGCTCCGTCCGTAAAAAGCTATCTGAACATCCCGGCTATCATCAGCGCAGCTGAGATCACCGGGGCAGTGGCGATTCACCCAGGCTATGGCTTCCTCTCTGAGAACGCCAATTTTGCCGAGCAGGTTGAACGTTCTGGCTTTATCTTCATCGGCCCGAAAGCCGACACCATCCGCCTGATGGGCGACAAAGTGTCTGCGATCACCGCGATGAAGAAAGCAGGCGTACCGACCGTTCCGGGCTCTGACGGCCCGCTGGGCGACGACATGGACGCTAACCGCGCACATGCGAAACGCATCGGCTACCCGGTTATCATCAAAGCCTCCGGCGGCGGCGGCGGTCGCGGTATGCGCGTTGTACGCAGCGACGCCGACCTGGCGCAGTCCATTGCCATGACCAAAGCGGAAGCGAAGTCTGCTTTCAACAATGACATGGTGTACATGGAAAAATACCTGGAAAATCCTCGCCACGTCGAGATCCAGGTACTGGCTGATGGCCAGGGCAACGCTATCTATCTGGCTGAACGTGACTGCTCCATGCAGCGTCGTCACCAGAAAGTCGTTGAAGAAGCGCCGGCACCGGGCATTACCCCAGAACTGCGTCGCTACATCGGCGAACGCTGCGCGAAAGCGTGCGTGGATATCGGCTACCGCGGCGCGGGTACTTTCGAGTTCCTGTTTGAAAACGGTGAGTTCTACTTCATTGAAATGAACACCCGTATCCAGGTAGAGCACCCGGTTACCGAGATGATCACCGGCGTCGACCTGATCAAAGAGCAGCTGCGTATCGCTGCCGGTCAGCCGCTGTCCATCAAGCAAGAAGAAGTACAGGTTCGCGGCCACGCGGTGGAATGCCGTATCAACGCCGAAGACCCGGACACCTTCCTGCCAAGCCCGGGTAAAATCACCCGCTTCCACGCGCCGGGCGGCTTTGGCGTTCGTTGGGAATCTCATATCTACGCCGGCTACACCGTACCGCCGTACTATGACTCAATGATCGGCAAACTCATCTGCTACGGTGAGACCCGTGACGTGGCAATTGCTCGCATGAAGAATGCGCTGCAGGAGCTGATCATCGACGGTATCAAAACCAACGTTGATCTGCAGATGCGCATTATGAGCGACGAGAACTTCCAGCATGGTGGTACCAATATCCATTATCTGGAGAAAAAACTCGGATTGCAGGAAAAATAATCCTGTTCTCGCAGCAAAAGGCCGGATTTTCCGGCCTTTTTTCTTTTTCTCTCCCCTCATCTTTTCCTTGCGGTACAATCCCCGCTTTCTTCATCCACAAGGGACAAAAAATGGACAAACGTTTTGTTCAGGCCCACAAAGAGGCGCGCTGGGCGCTGTGGCTAACCCTTCTCTATCTTGCTGCGTGGTTGGCGAGCGCTTACATACCAAACTCTGTTCAAGGCTTCACGGGCCTGCCGCACTGGTTTGAGATGGCCTGCCTGCTGATACCGCTGGTATTTATTTTGTTGTGCTGGGCGATGGTGAAATTTATCTATCGTGATATTCCGCTGGAGGATGACGACCATGCAGCTTGAAGTCATTCTGCCGCTTATCGCCTATCTGATTGTCGTTTTTGGTCTGTCGATTTACGCCATGCGTAAACGAGCGACCGGAAACTTCCTCAATGAGTATTTTCTCGGTAGCCGCTCAATGGGAGGCATCGTCCTTGCCATGACGCTCACGGCCACCTATATCAGCGCCAGTTCGTTTATCGGCGGGCCGGGCGCGGCTTATAAGTACGGGCTTGGATGGGTGCTGCTGGCGATGATTCAGCTACCTGCCGTCTGGCTGTCGCTGGGGGTATTGGGCAAAAAGTTCGCTATCCTTGCTCGTCGCTATAACGCCGTGACGCTCAACGATATGCTGTTTGCCCGCTACCAGAGTCGCCTGGTGGTCTGGCTGGCGAGCCTGAGCCTGCTGGTTGCCTTTGTCGGCGCAATGACCGTCCAGTTTATTGGCGGCGCGCGTCTGCTGGAAACCGCCGCAGGGATCCCCTATGAAACCGGCCTGCTCATCTTTGGTATCAGTATTGCGCTGTACACCGCTTTCGGCGGCTTTCGCGCCAGCGTGCTGAACGACACCATGCAGGGCCTGGTGATGCTTATCGGCACCATCGTCCTGCTGGTTGGTATTGTGCATGCGGCGGGCGGGTTGAGCCACGCGGTGCAAACCCTGGAAGCGATTGACCCGAAACTCGTTTCACCACAGGGGGCGGATGATATTCTGTCGCCGACCTTTATGACCTCGTTCTGGGTGCTGGTCTGCTTTGGGGTTATCGGTTTGCCGCACACGGCGGTACGCTGTATCTCTTATAAAGACAGCAAGGCGGTGCACCGGGGCATTATTATCGGGACGATCGTCGTTGCCATCCTGATGTTTGGCATGCACCTTGCCGGCGCGCTGGGACGCGCGGTTATTCCGGACCTCACGGTGCCGGATCTGGTCATTCCCACGCTGATGGTGAAAGTGCTTCCCCCCTTCGCGGCGGGGATCTTCCTGGCGGCGCCGATGGCGGCAATTATGTCGACAATTAATGCCCAATTGCTGCAAAGTTCCGCTACGATCATCAAAGATCTCTATTTGAACCTGCATCCGGAACAGATGCAGAATGAGCGTCGTCTGAAGCGCATGTCGGCAGCTATTACGCTTATTCTGGGCGCATTGCTGCTGCTGGCCGCCTGGCGCCCGCCTGAAATGATCATCTGGCTAAACCTGCTGGCCTTTGGCGGGCTTGAAGCCGTATTCCTGTGGCCGTTGGTGTTAGGCCTGTATTGGGAGCGCGCCAATGCAGCCGGGGCGCTGAGCGGGATGATCGTCGGTGGCGTGCTGTATGCCGTGCTGGCGACGTTTAATATTCAGTATCTGGGCTTCCATCCGATAGTGCCTTCGTTACTGCTAAGTTTGCTGGCGTTTGTGGTGGGGAACCGTTTTGGTCAACCTGCACCGCAGGCAGCCGTAATTTCTACTGATAAATAAAGAGTTTTGCCATGCCGTGGATCCAACTGAAACTGAACACAACCGGCGCCAATGCCGAAGATCTTAGCGATGCGCTGATGGAGGCCGGTTCGGTCTCCATCACCTTCCAGGATACGCATGACACGCCGGTCTTCGAGCCGCTGCCGGGTGAAACTCGCCTGTGGGGCGATACCGACGTTATCGGCCTGTTCGATGCAGAAACCGACATGAAAGAGGTGGTTTCCCTGCTTGAGCAGCATCCGCTGCTGGGTGCGGGTTTTGTGCATAAAATCGAGCAGCTCGAAGATAAAGACTGGGAGCGCGAGTGGATGGACAACTTCCACCCGATGCGCTTTGGCGAGCGTCTGTGGATCTGCCCAAGCTGGCGTGAGGTGCCGGATGAGAACGCGGTCAACGTGATGCTTGACCCGGGCCTGGCCTTCGGCACCGGTACCCACCCGACCACCTCGCTGTGCCTGCAGTGGCTGGACGGTCTGGATCTGGCGGGCAAAACGGTAATCGACTTCGGCTGCGGTTCGGGGATCCTCGCGATCGCTGCGCTAAAGCTGGGCGCCGCGAAAGCTATCGGGATCGATATCGATCCGCAGGCCATTCAGGCCAGCCGCGACAATGCCCAGCGTAACGGCGTTTCCGAACGCCTGGAGCTGTATCTGCCGCAGGACCAGCCAGAAGCCATGAAAGCCGATGTGGTGGTCGCCAACATCCTGGCCGGCCCGTTACGTGAACTGGCTCCGTTAATCAGCGTGCTGCCGGTTACAGGCGGCCTGCTGGGCCTGTCAGGTATCCTGGCCAGCCAGGCGGAAAGCGTCTGCGAAGCGTATGCCGACCTCTTCGACCTCGACGCCGTCGTCGAAAAAGAAGAGTGGTGCCGTATTACGGGCCGCAAAAAATAACCGTCTCTGAATGCGGCCTGCTGGCCGCATTTTCCCCTGTCCGAACGTTTTATCCCCCTCATAAATGCGAGACAGATCGCATTTATCGAACCAATATTGTTCATTAAATCATCATTTTATCGTTCAAGCGCTCGCCGTTACGTAAGAATGCGAGAGAAGTTTGATGATTTTCTGAATGCGCACAAAACATTCACTTTTGTTTAATTCGATGATTAATATGGGAATTTATCGTCGATTCGCTTTCAGTACTGAGATTCATTGATCTACAACATCTGATTGCTCAAAGTTTGGCCTTTCATCTCGTGCAAAAAATGCGTAATATACGCCGCCTTGCAGTCACAGTATGGTCATTTCTTAACTCATGCGTATCGGACAACACCAGCTCAGAAATCGCCTGATCGCAGCGCCCATGGCTGGCATCACTGACAGACCATTCCGGACGTTGTGCTACGAGATGGGAGCAGGCTTAACCGTATCAGAGATGATGTCCTCCAACCCGCAGGTGTGGGAGAGCGATAAATCTCGGTTACGTATGGTGCACGTGGATGAACCAGGTATTCGTACCGTGCAAATCGCCGGTAGCGATCCTGAAGAGATGGCCGGAGCCGCCCGCATTAATGTGGAAAGCGGCGCCCAGATTATTGATATTAATATGGGCTGTCCGGCAAAAAAGGTGAATCGCAAGCTAGCAGGTTCAGCCCTACTGCAATACCCGGATCAGGTGAAGGCTATCCTGAACGCGGTTGTTAAGGCGGTGGACGTTCCTGTCACACTTAAGATTCGCACTGGCTGGGCTCCTGAGCACCGTAACTGTGTAGAAATTGCCCAACTGGCTGAAGACTGTGGCATTCAGGCTCTGACTATTCACGGACGCACCCGCGCCTGCTTGTTTAACGGAGACGCTGAGTACGACAGCATTCGGACAGTTAAGCAGAACGTTTCCATTCCGATTATCGCGAATGGCGACATTACTGACCCGCTTAAAGCCAGAGCTGTACTCGACTATACGGGGGCTGATGCCCTGATGATAGGACGTGCGGCTCAGGGAAGACCCTGGATCTTTCGGGAAATCCAGCATTATCTGGACACTGGGGAGCTGCTGCCTCCACTGCCTCTGGCAGAGGTGAAGCGCTTGCTTTGTGCGCACGTTCGGGAACTGCATGACTTTTATGGTCAGGCAAAAGGGTACCGAATCGCGCGGAAACACGTCTCCTGGTATCTCCAGGAGCACGCTCCAAATGACCAGTTTCGGCGCACATTCAACGCCATTGAGGATGCCAGCGAACAGCTGGAGGCGTTGGAGGCATACTTCGAAAATTTTGCGTAATAGAAATAAAGAGCTGACAGAACTATGTTCGAACAACGCGTAAATTCTGACGTACTGACCGTTTCTACCGTTAACTCTCAGGATCAGGTAACCCAAAAACCCCTGCGTGACTCGGTTAAACAGGCACTGAAGAACTATTTTGCTCAACTGAACGGTCAGGACGTTAATGACCTGTATGAGCTGGTACTGGCTGAAGTAGAACAGCCCCTGTTGGACATGGTGATGCAATACACCCGTGGTAACCAGACCCGCGCTGCCCTGATGATGGGCATCAACCGCGGTACTCTGCGTAAGAAACTGAAAAAATACGGCATGAACTGATACTAATCAGTTAATTGCTTGATTTTGAAGGCGCTACTCGGCATGGGGAAGCGCCTTTTTTATCACCTGCACAACGCCGCAGAAGAGACACGGCGTCACGCCCGGATAATCAGGTAGATGTGCACTGACCTACTGATTGACCACCAGCGCAGGCCGAGTGGACCAAAGACTTTGAGCACAAACCGCGGACATCAGATTGTCGACCAGCAGCGGCGCTTGTTGGTAGAGATCAAACTGCTGTGGCGCCATTAACCAGTTTTTAATCAGACCGCTAAACGCGCTATATAAAACGATTAATATAATCTCAATATTTGTATCTTTAGGTAATATCTGGTTACGCACACACCCCTGCAATATATCGCGAACAGTATCATAGCCAAAGCCTATTTTCTTTCTGATTTCATATTCAGACATCATGTCGCTATTAAATTCGCACTTATGATACAGAATTTGCATCAAAGCACGCTGGCGAGGCGTTTCCGCGATATATTGCAAACCTAATACAAACTTATTCCTCAAATCTAATAATGGATTCCCACACTCTATTTGTTTCAATTTATGATGAATTAAATCACGCAGTGGGAGTTGCTCCTGCCACATTGCATTAAATAATTCACTCTTACTTGAAAAATGCCAGTAAACCGCCCCCCGCGTTACGCCAGCAGCATCGGCAATATCGGTCAGCGTGGTGTTGCTGACGCCGCGCAGCGCAAACTGTTCAATCGCTGCGTCAAGCAGCATTTGACGCGTCTTGAGCGCCTCTTCTTTCGTTTTTCTTGCCATGGAATGTATCGCTTAGCGCTGGATGAACGATGAATAATTTATATTACTCTATTCAATCTATCATTCAGAATAACTGCTGTATTTACCAAAAAGTTTGATACTCACCAAAAAACAAATAAATATAGTAAATGTATGCTTTGCTGAATTACCATTCACTGTATGAATATTATCTTCTGAGGTTTGCCCTCGTTTATTCTCCAATCCTGCTTTTTTTGTGTTTCCGTGCCTTTAGCATCCACTCCAAAATAACTATCCCTTACATCCATCGTTGTTTATTTGTAGGATAACGAACTGTTTTTTATTCACCCTTTCTTTCTCAGATTTGTAGTCAAATCGGGCTATCAATCTATAAGGAACCGCAATGACGAGCCACGCCAGAGTTACACTCTTAACCAGCCTAATTATCTCTGCGGCATTATTAAGCGGCTGCGATGATTCAGGCAATCAGCAAGCGCATGCCCCCATGCCCCAGGTTACTGTTCATGTCGTGAACAATGCGCCGCTCTCCATCATCACAGAATTGCCGGGCCGCACCTCTGCGTTCCGCGTCGCTGAGGTTCGCCCACAGGTCAGCGGTATCATTCTGAAGCGTAACTTTGTGGAAGGTAGTGACGTTGAAGCAGGGCAATCCCTGTACCAAATTGACCCAGCGACCTACCAGGCCGCTTATGACAGCGCCAGAGGCGATGAGTCAAAAGCGGAGGCCGCCGCAGCCATCGCTCATCTGACGGTAAAACGCTATGTCCCACTGCTGGGTACGAAGTACATCAGTCAGCAGGATTACGATCAGGCGGTCGCGACCGCACGTCAGGCCGATGCCGACGTCATGGCAGCAAAAGCGGCCGTTGAGAGCGCTCGCATCAATCTAGCCTATACCAAAGTGACCTCCCCTATCACTGGCCGCATCGGCAAGTCCAGCGTAACGGAAGGCGCGCTGGTAACCAACGGGCAGTCCAACGCGATGGCGACGGTACAGCAGCTCGATCCGATTTACGTCGACGTAACTCAGTCCAGCAGCGATTTTATGCGCCTGAAGCAGGAGAGCCTGCAACAGGGCGGTGATGCGAAGAGCGTCCAGTTAGTGATGGAAAATGGTCAGCCCTACGCCCTGAAAGGGTCTCTGCAATTCTCCGACGTCACCGTAGATGAAAGCACCGGCTCCATCACCCTGCGCGCCATCTTCCCTAATCCACAGCATACGCTGCTGCCGGGCATGTTTGTGCGAGCACGTATCGATGAAGGGGTAAATCCAAGCGCAATGCTGGTTCCTCAGCAAGGCGTCACCCGTACGCCGCGTGGCGATGCCACCGTGCTGCTGGTCAATGACAAAAATCAGGTGGAAACCCGTAACGTTGTGGCCGCGCAGGCTGTTGGCGACCAGTGGCTGATCACCAGTGGCCTGAAGTCCGGCGATAAAGTCATCGTCAGTGGGCTACAGAAAGTGCGCCCAGGCGCGACCGTGAAGGCAGAAGAGGATACCGCGGCTCCGGCTGCGCAATAAGGTACCAAACCCATGTCTAAGTTTTTTATCCATCGCCCGGTTTTTGCCTGGGTTCTGGCCATCATTCTGATGATTGCCGGCGGGTTGGCTATTTTGCAATTGCCTATCGCGCAATATCCTACGATTGCACCGCCAGCGGTGGCTATCTCCGCTACCTATCCGGGCGCTGACGCTCAGACCGTGCAGGACACCGTTACTCAGGTTATCGAACAGAACATGAACGGTATCGATAACCTGATGTATATGTCCTCTACCAGCGATTCGGCCGGTTCGGTGACTATCACTCTGACCTTTAATTCAGGCACAGACCCCGATATCGCCCAGGTTCAGGTGCAGAACAAACTGCAGCTGGCAACGCCGCTGCTGCCGCAGGAAGTACAGCAGCAGGGGATTAGCGTAGAGAAATCGAGCAGCAGCTTCCTGTTAGTGGCCGGTTTTATCTCCGATAACCCGAATACCGTTCAGGACGATATTTCGGACTACATCGCCTCTAACGTTAAAGACCCGATCAGTCGTCTGAACGGCGTCGGCGACGTCCAGCTTTTTGGCGCACAATACGCGATGCGTATCTGGCTCGATGGGAATCTGCTGAACAAATACAACCTGACACCGGTCGACGTGATCAATCAGTTGAAGGTACAGAACGACCAGATTGCCGCTGGCCAGTTAGGTGGTACGCCTTCCGTGAAGGGCCAGCAGCTTAACGCCTCTATCATTGCGCAGACCCGTCTGAAAGATCCGGTTGAGTTTGGCAAAGTGACCCTACGCGTCAACGCTGACGGTTCCGTCGTGCATCTGAGCGACGTGGCGCGCATTGAGCTAGGTGGCGAAAACTACAACGTCGTTGCCCGCATTAACGGTAAACCGGCTTCAGGGCTGGGGATTAAGCTCGCCACGGGCGCGAATGCGCTGGATACTGCGAACGCGATTAAGGCCAAGCTGGCGGAGCTGCAGCCTTTTTTCCCGCAGGGAATGAAGGTAGTCTATCCATACGACACCACGCCATTTGTCACTATCTCCATTCACGAAGTGGTCAAAACGCTGTTTGAAGCGATTATCCTCGTCTTCCTCGTGATGTATCTGTTCTTACAGAATATCCGCGCAACGCTAATTCCCACGATCGCCGTGCCGGTGGTATTGCTGGGGACTTTTGCCGTGCTGGATATGTTTGGCTACTCGATAAACACCCTGACAATGTTCGGGATGGTGCTCGCGATAGGACTATTGGTCGATGATGCTATCGTGGTGGTTGAAAACGTTGAACGTGTGATGGTCGAAGAGCAGCTTTCGCCGGTGGAAGCGACGGAGAAATCCATGTCGCAGATTCAGGGCGCGCTGGTCGGTATCGCTATGGTGCTATCGGCGGTGTTCGTCCCGATGGCCTTCTTCGGCGGCTCTACCGGCGCTATCTACCGCCAGTTCTCTATTACCATTGTTTCGGCCATGGCACTGTCGGTACTGGTGGCCTTGATTCTGACCCCTGCGCTGTGTGCCACGCTGTTGAAACCAGGATCTGCCGATCACTATGAGAAGAAAGGGTTCTTCGGCTGGTTCAACAATAAGTTTGATCAGAGCGTTAACCACTATACCAACAGCGTGAGCGGCATTCTGCGCTGTACCGGACGTTATCTGATCATCTATGTGCTTATTGTTGTTGGGATGGCGGTGCTGTTTGTCCGTCTCCCTACGTCCTTCCTGCCGGATGAAGATCAGGGTGTATTCATGACCATGGTGCAGCTCCCGGCTGGCGCTACGCAGGAACGTACGCAGAAGGTCCTGGATACCGTTACCCACTACTATCTGAATAACGAGAAGGCCAACGTGGCAAGCGTCTTTACCGTTAACGGCTTCAGCTTCAGCGGTCAGGGGCAAAACTCCGGTATGGCGTTTGTTAGCCTCAAGCCGTGGGATGAACGTAGCGGCGATAAGAACAGCGCGGAGTCCATCATCAAACGCGCGACCATGGCCTTCAGCCAGATTAAAGATGCCATGGTCTTCCCGTTCAATATGCCAGCCATTATCGAACTCGGTACGGCTACCGGCTTTGACTTCGAGTTGATTGATCAGGGTAACCTTGGCCATACGGCGCTGACTCAGGCCCGTAATCAGCTACTGGGCATGGTGCAACAGCATCCAGACCAGTTGGTTCGCGTACGTCCAAACGGACTGGAAGACACCGCGCAGTTCAAGCTGGATGTCGACCAGGAAAAAGCGCAGGCACTGGGCATCTCTCTGTCGGATATCAATGAAACCATTTCAGCGGCGCTGGGGGGTTACTACGTTAACGACTTTATCGATCATGGCCGCGTGAAGAAGGTATATGTTCAGGCGGATGCTAAATTCCGTATGCTGCCAGGCGACGTTAACAATATGTATGTACGTAGCGCTAACGGTGAGATGGTGCCGTTCTCTGCCTTCGTTACCTCACATTGGGTTTACGGTTCACCGCGACTGGAACGCTACAACGGTCTGCCTTCCATGGAGATTTTGGGTGAGGCCGCGCCGGGTAAAAGTACCGGTGAGGCCATGACGTTAATGGAACAAATGGCCAGCAAGCTGCCTTCTGGTATTGGCTTTGACTGGACGGGGATGTCCTATCAGGAGCGTTTATCCGGCAACCAGGCCCCTGCGCTGTATGCGATCTCACTGATCGTTGTCTTCCTGTGTCTGGCAGCACTCTATGAGAGCTGGTCTATTCCATTCTCCGTGATGCTGGTCGTGCCTCTGGGGGTTGTCGGTGCGCTGCTGGCAGCATCACTACGTGGTTTGAATAACGACGTTTACTTCCAGGTGGGGCTGTTAACCACGATCGGCTTATCAGCGAAGAACGCTATTTTGATCGTTGAGTTCGCCAAGGATCTTATGGAGAAAGAGGGCAAGGGAATTATTGAGGCAACGCTCGAGGCATCACGCATGCGTCTACGCCCAATCTTAATGACTTCGCTGGCCTTCATTCTTGGCGTTATGCCGCTGGTTATCAGCCATGGTGCCGGTAGCGGCGCGCAGAATGCGGTAGGTACCGGGGTTATGGGGGGAATGTTAACAGCAACGCTGCTGGCCATTTTCTTCGTCCCGGTATTCTTCGTGGTCGTCAGACGTCGATTTACCAAACACACGGACTAACCTCAGAAACTATCCGGTGAAAGGCGTCTTCGGACGCCTTTTTTTGTCGCCAAATAACTGCAAGTGGCTCAATACGTTATCACTGATCTCGCTTATTATACTGGCGCGGCGTTTATTTCGTTATTTTCATCTACATCATTTCCACACAATCCTGCCAATTTAACACGCCTTCTCCACGATATTTACGTAACTCATAAATTGAGATTATTTCCTCTATCAGACCGCGGGTATCCAGGTGATAAAATAAGCCATTCCGTAATACGTCCATGACGGCGTAATGAAACGGACTATTTAGAGGCTATATCATGAAAAAATTTATTCTGGTGACGCTGCTGGCAACGCTGCTTGCGGGCTGTGCACATGATTCACCTTGCGTTCCGGTCTATGACGACCAGGGTCGTCTGGTTCACACCAACACCTGTATGAAAGGAACAACGCAAGACAACTGGGAAACCGCAGGAGCCATCGCCGGTGGTGCAGCGGCACTGGCAGGCCTGACGCTGGGTATCGTCGCGCTGACCAAGTAACAGAAAGGCCGCAAAGGTTCGTGCCTCCCGTTTTTTTTGACCCGCATCGGTTGTTATTTTATTAATCACGCTGATGCGGGTTTTATTTTATTCCTTTCACATATTTCCTTCTTATTCAGCACCGCATAAAAATCACCAAATAGAATAAAGAGATAGCAGTACATTTTATTTCAAGGACGCTATAACGCTCTGTTAAATATACAGGGATAACTCTCTTCACACGGTGCAGACGCTTTTTATTAGCAACCGCTATATATGGTAGACAGGGGAAGGCAAAGCCGACAAGCGCACTGAACCTATCTTGTGTCGGCATCCGGACAGGATATTTGTCGCTATTCAAGCGCAGCGATTCGGTTAGCAGGGCTATAGACGTAAAAAAGCCC